>NZ_JDSS02000011.1:1423-3258 GCF_000584955.1 Candidatus Accumulibacter vicinus | reverse complement strand
GTGCGGCGGCGATGCCGTCGGCGGCTCGTCACGGCGCAGCGCGGCGATCAGCGCTTCGGCGATCGCCGCGCGCACACCGATCGCGACGAACAGTTGCAACTGGCCGATCGCCGCGCCGCGGTAGAACGGTTCGAGGCCGAGCAGCGCGTGTTCGTAGTCATCGAGCAGGATCGACGGGTCGGCGTGCAGCTCAGCTTCATTGCCGGTCAAAAAGCGCAGGTCGGCGCGGCTGATGCGCGCCCAGCAGCGGTCGCTCTCGCTGCCGTGCGCGAGGCCGCGCTCGATCGCCGCGGCGACGACGTGGCGCAGCGTGCGCAGCTCATCCTGCAGCTCGCTGCGCTGCCGCGCTGCTTCGCGCGGGCTGCGGAACATCGCCTTCCAGCGCCTTTCGCCCGACAGCGAGAGCAGCGTGTGGCCGACCTGCAGGCAGGCGATGCCGCAGTAGAACGAGTTGAGATCGCGCTGGAACGACTCGCGGTAGGCCTGCCAGCTATCGAGCAGTTGGCGCTTGCACGCGCGTGCGCGCCGATCTCCGGCGTCGGCGATGCCCTCGAAACCCTTGCGCCACAGCGTCTTGAGGTTGCGCCCGCGTAGCGCGAGCGCTTCGGCGTGCTCGCTGGCCGGAAGGTCGGGGCGCTGCAGGACTTCGTCGAGCGCGCGTTCGGCGCGATCCATCAGTTCGGGCTTGCCGCTGCGCCGGTAGCTGCGTTCGTAGATGTTGGCCAGCGCGAAGCGCACGCCGGTCTGGCAGTCACCGAGGCGCAGCAGGCGTTCGAGGCTGTCGCGCGCGGCTTCGAAGTCTTCGATCGCCTGCTGGGCGAACGCGACGAGGTGCAGGCCGGGGCGCTCGAAAGACACGAAGCCGCGAATGACGAAATAGCGCATGCCACCCTCCTGCCTGTGAGCCAGTTATTCGTCGGGTTCGTAGAGGCGCGCGAACTTCTCGGCGCTGATCGCGTACGCATCGCCGCCGTCTTCGCGGTTGCTGACCAGCCAGTCGCCGGCCTCGTATGCCGTACGGCCTTCCTGAGTCGCGACGCTGCCGGCGCACGCCGCCTGTTCGGCCCAGACCGGCGTGCTCTTGACGTACGCGCCGCAGCCGACGCGCCGGTAGGTGCGGGCAAACGTTCCGGCGTCGATGGTGTAGACGTCGCCACCATTGTCGACCAGCCAGTCGCCCGGCTTGGCGAACTGCTCGTTGCCCCACTTCTGGTAGTGCAGGCCCGGCGTTTCGAGGTTGAGCTGGACGGCGGCGACGGCCTGGTCGGCACGGCGGCGGTAGCGGCGGCGGGTGGCGGGAGCGTTCATTGGCAGGAAGCAGGCAGGAGATGGGGGACGGTGGGAACGGCGGGCGGGGTGAGCCGGGAACTACGCAGCCGGCAGATCGAAGTGCGCGGGGAAGTCGTGCGCCTGGACGTCGCGTGCGCCGACGCGCATTCCGAGCTGGTGCAGCACGTTCATGTTCTCCGGCGCGTCCATCTCGCTCAGCGAGGAGACGAGCTTGTCGTCGCGCAATTCGGGGGCCAGCGCGCGTACCTGTTCGGCGGCCAGTTCCAGGTCGTAGCGCAGATAGGTCAGTAGCGGCGTGCCGGCGAGCAGGTCATGGCGCAGGTCGCCGACTTCGCGGTCGATCGTGCGCGCGGTCGGGCTCGAGCTGAGCCACTGCAGCAGCGTTTGCTGCATCGTCGCGACGTCCTCCATCATCGCCAGCAACGCCTGGATGGCCTGTCCCGCGGCGATTCCGGCCTGGGCGACGGCAGGGTCGGGCCGGCCGGTGCCGAGCGAGACGAGCAGCAGCTTGTCGGCGCCGCTCGGCCAGCCGATGCGGTAGCCGA
>NZ_JDSS02000011.1:0-1100 GCF_000584955.1 Candidatus Accumulibacter vicinus | reverse complement strand
TCGAGCGTGGCGACCATCAGTGCCTGCAGCGCCGGGTTGTTGTACGGGCTGACGCCGCCATCGACGAACAGGCCTTCCTGCCCGATACTGCCCTGGCCAGCAGCGATGGTCAGCTTTTCGGGGTCGAAATACGACGGCGCAGCGGTCGAGGCGCGAACGACCTGCCACAGCGGGTAGTCGCCATTGCCGATACGTCCCTTGCCGTCGCCGTGGAAATAGCGGCCGCGCGGGTTGTTCATCAGCGGCCACGGGCTGCCGGAGTCGAGCCGCTTGGTGACGACGACGAGGCCGGTCAGCAGGCGATCACTGCCCAGGGTCGTGTCGGCGCCATAGACGCGCTGCAGCTCCTTGCTCAGCGTGCCGGCGTCGTATTTGGCGCGCAGCACGCCTTGGCGGAACAGGCTCTTCGCGAAGACCTTGCTGCCGAGCTGACGGTACTCGGCGAGCACTTCGGCGACACGCATTCCCTTGGCCAGCGCGGCGGCGATGATCGCGCCGGTAGAGGTGCCGGCGATCAGGTCGAAGTAGTGCGCCAGGCGAAAGTCGTCGCCAGCGCGATGCCGCTCGGCGAGCATTTGCTCGATGCGTTCGAGAATGCCCAGCGTGAGAATGCCGCGCAAGCCGCCGCCGTCGAGCGCGAGGATGCGCTTCGGCAGACCGTCGGCGGCAAGATGCTGGTCGCGGGTTCGAATCGTATAGCTCATGCAGCCCTCCACTCATATCGGCCACTCATGCACGGGCATGAGGTGGCGCTGGTGGTCGAGATAATCGGCGGTCAGCCGGAAGAAGTCATGGTGTTTCCGGTAATGGGCGAGTTGCCAGACAGCGCCGTTGCGGCGGCTGCGCAAGCGGCCGGCAATCACCTCCAGGTAGCGCCGGATATCCGCGGCCGCCAGATCGAGCTGCTCCAGACCGGCGCGCGCCAGTGGCAACAGCACCTGTTCGAGCAACTCGCAGGCAGGTATGTGCTGTCCGTTGAGCCACCTCAGTTGCGCGTTGAAACCGTCCCGCGCGGCACGGTAGAAATTGTCCTGAGCGATGGTGAAAGGCAGTTGTGATTCGGGCGGAAGGTCCTGTCTTGCAAGCATTCGTACGGCGCC
>NZ_JDSS02000010.1:2645-7792 GCF_000584955.1 Candidatus Accumulibacter vicinus | reverse complement strand
CACGACAGCGCCGCCGTTTCCTCCGCGTAGCGGCTTCGTCCAACCCGTCAGTCCAGCGGACGCCGTGCCGGCGCCGCTGACTTTTGCGGTTAGCCGTCATCCTCGCTTCGATGGCAGCCCATGCCGGCGAATTCATCGTACGTCCTCCACCAATGCCCGGTGCGTGTTGAACTGCCGGACGTACTCTTGCCGAAATGCGTCCATGTCCAGAGCCGTTTCGAAGTCGATCCGGCCGACGAGGCCGAATGCAGCCAGCAGGAAAATGAAGGCCCACAGGGTTTTCATGCTTGCCCCTCCGCTCTTTCTGACGAGTTGCATCAGACCGGCTGGTGGGTATGAATCCGCCGAATACGGCTTGTCAGAAGTATTCATCGTCGTCCTCTGTTTCTTGCCCAAATCCGATGACTTGCGCTGCGATGACCGGCAGGGCCACCACCGCGACCAGAAGCACCACAATCTCAACCCAGTCCATCTCGCTCTCTCCCCGTACTGTGTTTCGTTGCCCATTGCCGGTTGATCTCGAGAGCCGCCTCCCGGTTCGTTGCTAGCGATGTTCCTACCCATCCCTCGACCTGGTTGCTGTCCTCGGTTCGCAGGTGGCTATCGGCAAACAACCCGGTGCGCTTGAAGCGGCTTTCGGGATCAACCAGTTACCTGTTGCTTGACGCGCCAAACTTTAGCCTTGCTAAATTCTTTTGTCAATAGCCTAGCTAAAGTTATTGGTGCAAGTAAATTAGCCAAGCTAAACGCGCCGCCGCGAGCCGGCCGACCAATCCGCAGACGGACGCCGTTCTGCAGGAAAAAGAAAACCGCCTCGGGGGCGGTCGTGGGTTCGTTCAATGCGGTGGTTAGTGCCCGAGCTGTCTCACGTCAGGCGAAAAAAGCCCGCTCGGGGCGGGCTTTGACGGCGAGGCTACAATCTGACGATGTAGTTCGCGAACCACGAAACTGCGGGGACGCCTTGTTTTCTCGTCCCCGCACCCTGGTCAGATAAAGAGCTGCATCTGACCAGGGTGCGAGCGCCAGTGTTGGCATACTGACTCCCGCCGTCCGAAACGGAAACGGGTGTATGCGCGCACGAACACGCTCCTCCAACGGATATAGGCCATGGCCAATTCCTCATGAAGATTGAGGGGGGGTCTTGGCTTGTGCCTACACATTGCGAACTGGTAAGATTCGCCGTCTGCTGAAGACTGATGTGCAGGGCGGTTCGGTTGCCCCCTATGCACCTCACCGAAGGTCCCGAAGTGTTGGTAGCGCTTCGCGGACCTTTTTTTCTGAGTGCGTTTGAACTTTGCTTGATTGCTCTCGATCAGGACAGCGTGGCACCTCTCCCCAGTTGATCGTTGAAATATTTCCGGATCCCCCCTTGGCTGTGGGGTAGTAACCGCCAGTTCCCTGTCTCGTGGCGAACGCGTCCCGCAACGATCGCGGGATGAATGCGCAGCTTATCAGCCAAGGCGCTTGCGTTCTTCGCTGACGGAACGCGCTTTACATCCGATCTATCCCACTCTGCAGCAGGGATCAATGCCTCGGTAGCGCCTTCGTCCGCCTCGCGTTCTTCCTGGCTTGATCGGTTCTTGTCGTCGAGGTTGTCGGCGATGAATAGGTGCGAAGGAGCAAGGTGCTTCTGCACGTGGATAAGTTCATGGAGCAGGGCAAACCAGAAGTTATCCACGCGGTCGTGGCGGAGCGTCAGCGCAATCACAGGCATATCCCCGTTCAGCATTGCCGCTCCATCGAGGTAGGTTTTCTTAAAGTGCTCTTCGACGACCAGGATGATACCGATGTTGGCGAGGAATTCCACTGCTAAGCGTGGCCCTTCTTCAAAGCGAGAAAGCTTCACCAAGTCGCGTAACCACTCCTCGGTGATAGCGCCCTTCCGGTAACGAGTGGCCAGCTTTTGGTGGCGTGCCTTTTTCAGGACGGCAACCCGCCAAACGAGCAAGGCATACTCGTCCATCACCCGCGCGCCGCTTTGATATAGGGGCGACCGAAGAAGTGCTAGCGGGGGCGCTCCGACGCCAAATCCCCGCATGAACCGGCGAATCAGTTCTTCACCCTTTTCTATTGCTTGTCTGACGTCGCCGGTAAAGCCGTCGAAGTAACCTCGGGCCAACATCTCTTGCCAGGGAAACCGCCGATAGTCGTAGTGTGGCTCTTCGGAAAGGTCGACGTCGCCCTCGGCTGATCCCTCGAGGAGAATGTCAGCGGGGATATCAAGGTGCCTGTGAACACTTCGCATCATGGCAAGGCTTAGCGGGCGCTTGCGCGCCAATACCTCGGAAACCTTGGAAAGAGAACCGAAATACGGAAGCAAATCCTTGTTGCTCAGACCCATTTGGTCCATGCGAAACAGAATGGCATCGATGGGGTCCGCAGAGACAGGGGCCACCTTTCCGCGCTCATAGGACTCAATCACCACCGCCAACAACTCAAGTTCTGCCTCCTTGCTCGAACCTGATGCGATATCCTCGTCCATCAAAGCTGATAGACGAGCGATCGCAGCATCGTAATCACGCTGCGTCTTGATAACTCGTACCTGCTGATTCATCTTCAGCTCCTTTCCTTTCCCATGGTCACCGGCGCCTCTTTCAAAAACTCTGTCTGTCATACTCGGCGTGAGTGCCAACCCATTCAATCAAGACGATTTCATTCTGATATCTGACTTTCACCACCAATCTGTATGTGTTGCCCCTGATGTTGAAGATCACCCGGTTGTCATCCAGCAGGCTGGCGCTGGGATAGCGGTTTTTAACATCCTGCGGACCAGCCCAATGTGCTCTCTCGACATCCGTCTGCCAAGCGTTCAAAGCCCCCCGTGAGTCCGCGTGCTGTCGCTTGAAAGCGTCGAGCTTGATGATGCCGAGCAGTTGCATAGAGCTTTTTCGTGCTTCCCATGATAGGATAGATTGTAGTTTCCCAGATTATATGTGTCAACAGTGTTCCCATATTGGGAACACTGTACTTTTCTGGCAAGGTAAGCACACTGTGCTGGCGCCTCGACTCACTCAGGCACCCACTTCCCGATAACGACGCCGCAGATCGTCGCGTTGCCGTCGATCGGGATCAGTTTCGGTCCGGGCCAGTCGGGGTTGAGCGCGCGCAGGAACCGCTGGCCGCCCTCGACCACCAGTTGCTTGAACGTCGCCTCTTGTTCGTCGTCGAGTCGAACGACAACATGTTTGCCGTGATCTGCGCGGGCATCAGGATCGACAAAGATGATGTCGCCAGCCTGATATCGAGGCTCCATGGACAGGCCTCGGACGCGTAGCGCGAAGGTGTGCGGGCCGAACTTCCGCGGACACGGCAGCCATTCTTCGGCGTCTCCAGGCGCGAAGTTGTCCACGATTCCGCACCAGGTGCCGGCCTGCACCCAAGATATGAGAGGCACGCAACCGTGAATGGGCGGGCCTGGCTCGACGTTAGAAAGGCCTTTGCGTGTGAATCGGCTTGTCGTGTCTGCCATGTCGAAGTAACCAGGGGGAAGGTCCAATGCCAATTCGATGATTCTTGCCCCTGCATCACCAATAGCCCTGTGTCCGCTCAGCCATTGGTTCACCTGTGCCGGTGACCTCTTGATCGCTGCGGCGAAAGCTGCTTGGTTGCCGCCGAATCTCGACTGGATGAGGGCGCGGAGTTTGGTCATTCTGTCCATGGCTAATATTAAGCGATGCTATAGATAGCTTGGCTATTGACTTTGCTGTTTAGCGAGGCTAATGTTTTGGTATGAACCAAATAGCGCTCGCCTGCAAACTTGTTGGCTCTCAGGCAATCCTTGCCCACCGGATCGGCGTGTCTCCTGCCGCCGTCAACCAGTGGATCAGCGGTCATCGCCCCGTCCCTCTGGAACGGTGCGTTGCCATTGAGCTTGCCACGAATGGGCAAGTCAGCCGCCAGGATCTTCGTCCGGATGACTACTGGCTGATCTGGCCAGAGTTGGTCGCGCCAAATTTGCAAAGTGTCGAGGCCTCCGCATGAGCCCCATCCATCCCCTGTCGTGCATGGTTCAGCCGGCCATTGGCGCCGTTCTTGGCGTCTTGGTCGCACTGCCCGCGCAGTCCTGGCCGATGCATGTGTAATGGCCACACGAGGACGCAAACCTTCCGGCAGGAACAACATCGTCAAGACGCAGTTGGATGATGACGAATACATGGGACTGACCATGCTCCAGCAGTTTGAGGACATATCGACTATTTCCGAGGCAGCGCGAATCGCCATCAGGAGGTATGCCCGGTGGTATCTCGCTGAGCACAGTAACGCGCCCGTCGTGCCAAGGACAATGTCATTACAGGTCCAGTAAGACCCACGAAATGAAACGAGAAATTCCGCATGCAGACCCACACCGGCCATGAGATAACCTTCATTGCGCTCCAGCACCCGCTGCCTGACGACGCGCAGAAAGAACTGAAAGCGCTGGCCGGCGAAATCGCTCTCGCCAAACGTCGTCTTCATGAAGCGACCGATGCTCACAACGAGCAGGTGGTAAGAATTGCCACCAAGGCACGAAATAACGCGATCACGGCGCTGGATATGACGGTCCTGGCGATGCGCAGCAAGATCGGTGTGGAGTTCACGAGGCCCGCGTTCAGGCGTTGCAACTCATTCACTTCCACCGAGGCCTGACGAAATGCCCGATCGCTACTTGATCGACAGCAACCCGCGCGCCGCCGAGTATCACGCGGCCCGCATCGCCCGCGCCCCGGTCGCAGTTCTCACCGCGGCGGTCGTTGTCGCGATCACGCCGGCGCTGATGGCGATGCGGGCCGTTCGCGACTACTGCGAGACATACGCCGCGGTGATGGATCATCAGCCCGGCGAATTCCGCTCGGTTCCGGATTGACCATGGGCGCCCGCAAGAAATGGACTGACTACGCCTCAAAGCTGAGCGTCCAGCCGGCGCTGTTCGACGCGCCGCAGCAGCCCAAGCGGCGTCGGCACCTGATGAACCCGGACACCGGGCAGTTCCTGCCGAAGCCCGCCGACATCGTGCGCATGCTCGGCGGCAGGACGCTGGACCGGGCGCTGATGGCCTGGGCCAAGGTCGACAAAGCCGTCCGCCAGATCGGCACCTACGAGAGCGTGGTGTTCGACGATATCAGACGGACCTTCCCGGAGCCCTTGAGGTAAGTCGTTGATTAATTGCA
>NZ_JDSS02000010.1:0-2620 GCF_000584955.1 Candidatus Accumulibacter vicinus | reverse complement strand
TAGTTACAGCATAACTGCGCTTGCTGGCTGGGGGAAGATCCGTCAGAAAGAAGTTTGGCGATCGCGCACCTTCTGCAACGGGCCTACCGGGACTATGACGATCCCCGCTATGAGCGCTTGGCCAAGCTCTCCGTCTCGCATCTGTACAACCTGCGCAAGAGTTCCGGCTATCAGGCCCAGCGCAGGAGCTTCACCCAGACCCGCCCAGTATGCAATGCGATTGGCGTGCGCAAAGCCCCCAGCCCGGAGGGACGGGCCGGCTTTGTGCGCATCGATACCGTTCATCAGCGCGACCAGGACGGCGTCAAAGGCGTGTATCACCTCACCTGCGTCGATGCCGTGAGTCAGTGGCAGGTCGAGGCGTGTGTGCAAGGTATCAGCGAGGCCTTTCTGTTGCCGGTGCTGGCTTTGATCATCGATCAGTTTCACCAAGGACAAAGGCAAGACCGTCAAGCGCTACAAGCCGCAGGACGTGGAAACACCGCTCGAACGTTTGACCGCGTTGGCGGCGCACAACCCGATCGCCTTCCAGTCGGGCGTTACCTTGGAGGCCCTGCCTGCAGGCTCAGAGGCTGTGAATTTTTCACTTCTGCGCCACAGTCGGCGCGACCGGACGCTGGCGCCATCCTGGGGCGAAGTATGGGGAATGCATGTTTTGACTAGCTGTTCGGCCTGGATCTACCCTTTTTCCGCGCCTTTCCCCCGATTACCCTGCCATTTGCGGTACTGCGGACGTTCCTGTCCCTAGGCCGACCAGTTCGGGGGCGAGGGTGGCGGCACGCATCAGGTTGTGCGCCAGGGCGAACAGGAGCGCGACGCCCTTGACTCTCTTCAGACCGCGGACCAGTAGGCGATTCAGGCCTCGGTTGCGTGCCAGCGCATTGACACATTCGGCCGTCGCCGCGCGCTCCTTGTAGAGCGCCTTGGCCTCGTCACTTTTCATGCGTTCCCGCCATTGGGCCACCGCCGGGCTATCCTTGGCCTTCGGTTGGTGAACGTCCGTTTTCGGGTCCTTGGCTTTCGGCACCGGTGCGTAGACAGTAGTGCTTTTCGCGACCGCATCGATCTGCCCATGGCCCGGATAGCCGCCATCAACCAGCCAGTTCTCCGGGGTCTGACCGCAGCGTTCGCTGACTTGCTCGACCATCGGTGACAGCTGACCCTGGTCGGTACCGGCGGTCACGACCTCGACGCCGAAGACCCCCTGGCTTTCGGCATCGGTGGCGAACTGAAGGTTGTACGCCGGCCGAAATCCGCCATCGCCCATCTTCATGATCGTCGCGTCGGCGTCGGTGGTCGAACTCCGGGCTTCCTCCGGCTTCTTGCCTTGCTTCTTCTTGATGGCGGCCAGTTCCGGCTGCCGGGCCAGCGCGGCTTCAATGCGCGCCTCCCGTTCGCTCACCGCACGCAGTTGCGCCGCTTGCTTGCGCGCGCTCTCGCCCGCGGGGTCGTCTGCCTGTTGCGCCTTGAGCGTGGCGACCTGGTCTCGCGCCGCTTCCAGGCAGGCTTTCAGCCGTTCTTCCCGCCGGAATGAGGCGGCCCCGGCGCTGGCCCGTACCCGCATCCCGTCCTGCGCTGCCGTTTTGAACTTGACGACACCCGCCGCCATCAGGCTCGCCACGTTATCGGTCAGCAGTTCGTCCAGGGCGTCGCCATGGTGACTGCGAAAGTCGGCTACGGTGTGGTAATTGACCTGCACGCCACCACAGATCCACCGGTAGGCATCATGCGCCTGCGTCAGTCGGGTAATGGTCCGGGCACTGCCGACGCCTTCCACCGTGGCGTAAAGCCACAGGGCAAACAGAATTTCCGGGGCGATCGCCGCCCGTCCCACGCCACCCTCCACCGCTTTGATGCCGGCGTACAGCCCGCTCAGGTCCTGCCGCTCCACGTAGCCCCAGACAATCCGCGCCCGGTGCCCAGGCGGGACCAGCGATTCGAGGTCGCTCGCCCGCAGTTCTAGTTGATTGCGGTTGGGCATCAGAACACGGGCCGAGGCCTTGGGCAGTACGGCTCTCGCAGGGCCTTCGTCGCTTGGGTTGGCCGGCAGCGTCGCTTCGCCGGGGAACAGAGGGATCGTCGTGGTCATGAGCAGGAGGTCGCGTGGGAAATGATCACGTCATTATACAGGACGCGCCACGCTGGCGGGCGGACTTGGGGGAATATTTTCACAGCCTCTCAGGCCAAGTCACCAACCGACCTGGCCGCCGCGCAGGAGGCCATGCAGCGCGTCAAGCGCGAACTCTTTGCCTCGTTCGTCAACCTGATGTGGATCAGGGCTGCGGCCGCTCGGAGGCGGTTGATTTCCGGGGTTGAGGGTGAGATCGGATTTGGCATCTGCTTTTACTCTTCCGTTGCCGTAACTACTCAGCAGGATCCTGGCACGGCTTGTGCTAATGTTGACGCATGGATGAACTTCCCGAGCTTAGCCGACTGAGCATTGGCGAGAAAGACCAACTGATCCGGGATCTGTGGTTGTTGGTGCGGAGTCTGGGGGTTCAAGTCACCACGCTGGAAACTCAGGTCACCACGCTGCAAGCGAAGGTAAAGGAACTGGAAGGGCGACTTGAGCAGAACAGCCGCAATTCGAGCAAGCCCCCGTCCTCGGATGGGCTTGCCA
>NZ_JDSS02000009.1:28940-30537 GCF_000584955.1 Candidatus Accumulibacter vicinus | reverse complement strand
AAATGGTACCATCGGGTACACCGCACGAGGTTGGATTGGTGCCCGAGTTCGACGTCTTCGGCTTTGTTCGCGAGCGTACGGGCAACATCATGCCCGGCATCACGCCTTCGAACACCCACCGCACCTGCGACGGCAAACATGTGACGATTGGTGCCAATGGCGATGCGATTTTCAAGCGCCTGATGGGGGCGATCGGTCGCGACGATCTGGCCAACGATGCAGCGCTTGCCGACAACGCCGGTCGCGATGCCCGCCGCAGCGAACTCTACGCGGCCATCGACGCCTGGACGAGCACACATGACGAAACCGAGGTGCTTGGCGTCCTGACCGCTGCCGAAGTCCCGGCCTCGCGCGTCTACTCGATCGCCGACATTGTCGCCGACCCACAGTATCTGGCCAGGCAAATGATCGAATCGGCCACCCTGCCTGACGGCAGGCCATTCAAGATCCCGGGCATTGTTCCCAAGCTTTCGGAGACGCCGGGCAGCACCGAATGGCTGGGACCGGCGCTCGGCGAACACACCGACGAGATGCTCGTGCGACTTGGCTACTCGGCCATCGAGATCGGTGCCCTGCGCGATGCGGGCACCATATGAATCCCGACACAAGGGACCAGAATGAACCGGCCATTTGCAGCAGTCGAACCATTGCGTTCGCAGATCGATGCGCTGCCGGGTCCAGCGCTGATCGAATTCGGAGCACCGTGGTGCGGCTACTGTCTCGCGGCGCAGCCCTTGCTTGAAGCTGCATTGGCGGCCTACCCGAACCTACCACATGTCAAGATCGAGGATGGTCCGGGGCGCCGCCTGGGCCGTTCGTTTCAGGTCAAACTGTGGCCGACGCTGATCTTCATCGCGCAGGGACAGGAACTCGCGCGGCTGGTCAGACCAACGACTGTCGACGAAATCGTTCAGGCGCTGCGCCGCTTTCCAGGCCAGGTTTGACGGTGGGGTGGAACGCCGCCAGGCGGTTCCACCACCCAAACCTCAGGCCTCACTCCCTGGCAAGTCAAGTCGACGGATCGACCAGGACCGCTACTATGGTCAGGTCGTTCACCACCTTATCAAGCACGTGCCCACTTTGGGTCTCCAACAAGATCGGTGACAAGGGCATCACTCCCCTCGGTCTTGCTGCGCGCATGTTGGCCAGGCCTATTTGCGTTGGGGAGAAACACCCTCCGGCGGCAGCGTGTTCGGCGGCGGATAGTTCGGCAGGGGTTTGGGCTGCGGTGGCAGGTCCGGTGCAGGCGTGCCGGGCGGCGGATAGCCCGGTGGAGGCGCTCCGGGTGGCAGGTAATTCGCCGGTGCCTGGCGGTACACGGCCGACCCCGGCACTTGGTTCCCACGCGAGTACATGCACTGAACATAGGCCATGTTGTAGCGCCGCTGCAGTTCGTAGGAAGTCAGATAGGCAGTGTGGCCACTCGCGGAGCTGCCAAAAACCAGTCCGGTCCCCGCACCGATCGCGGCACCCTGGCCCGCTCGGCCGGTCGCTGAACCGATGATCGCACCCGCGGCAGCGCCAATGGCGGTCGCCACCACGGCTGGGCTGACGGCCGCATCGGCAGCCGCCTGGCCGACGGGCGCCGTCAGCGCCC
>NZ_JDSS02000009.1:1554-28604 GCF_000584955.1 Candidatus Accumulibacter vicinus | reverse complement strand
TATTGCTGGCAGGCGATGTCATCGTCCCGGAAATGCTCGAAGGATTTTTGTTGCCCCGGCAGGACCAGCACCGTGGGACCGGTCGGTATGGTCACGCACCCTGTCATGAACAAGCTGGCCGCAAGCAACCGCAAGAACATTAGTTTTTCCATGATGAGTCTCCGTTGCGGCCTATTGCGCCAGCTTGGGTCGCGTCTTCACACTCGTGTCCGCCTGCGGCAGCACCCGTATCCAGGCCTGGCTGCAATCCCGAACGTAAGGGTAGTAGCCCGCCGGTTGGGTGCAATAAAACCAGAACGTCGGTGGCGAGCCGGCATTGCCTGCCACGGCTGGCGGACCCGGAGGGGATTGAGCAGGCAGCGGGGCTCCCTCGACTGGCTGCTCAACATAGACTGTTGGGGCTACCGCGTAGCTTGTGGCATAGGGGATGAATCCGTAGGAATAAGCATAGGGCCAAGCACCCCAATAAGCGGGCCCGCCAATATAAAACCCGGCGCCTGGACCCCAGTAGGCCCCTCTCCATCCGCCATGGTAGCCATGCCAGCCACCGTAATGACCTCCGTAGAAGCCACCGACGACGACACGGCCATAGGCCATTGCGGTGCCGCTCCCAATCGCACACAGCGCCAGCGCTGCCAACCACCCAAGCAGACGTCTCTTCATTACGGCGACTCCTTTGCCTCATGCGTGCGTGACAGGCAACCCAGCCAAGTCAGGCGCGAATGCGCCCATTATCTTCGCTTTTTCCCTGTTCGGGAACATCATCAGGGTTTGCCAACGCCGTCGGGCATGGAACGGTTCGCCTCGCCTTGCGGCTGGGTCATGGCAACTCAACCCGGCACCAGGAAGTCGCGGCTGACGCCGTCGCCCAATTCGAAGATACGATCCATGAAATCGGTCAGGTACTCGTGCAGTCCCCCGGCCAGAACATCTTCGATGCGCGCGAAATGCAGGCGGGCATGCAGCACACCGGCCTGCCGCACGGTCTCGGCAGAAGCCTTGTTGGCAACCAGTTGCAGCATGCGAACAATGCCGTCGGCGCAGGCATGCAAGGACCTTGGCAGGTCCTCGCGCAGGATCAGCAATTCGGCAACTCGCCCTGGCGTGATGGCGTCACGGTACACCTTGCGATAGACCTGAAATGCGGACAGCGAGCGCAACAGGGCACCCCAGCGATAGAAGTCGCTGGCCCCTTCGTCGTCATTCTGGCGCAGGATGTGATATTGCATATCGAGAATGCGCGCGGTGTTATCTCCCCGCTCAAGCAGTCCGCCGAGGCGGATGAAGTGCAGCGCATCGTCCTTGAGCATGGTCCCGAAAGTCACGCCGCGCGTGACCGCCGAACGCAGCTTGACCCAGTCGAAGAACTCGCTGATGCCACGCGCGAGAATATGTTCGAAGTTCTGCTGCCGAAGTTCGATCCAGGTCGCATTGACGCTCTCCCACATCTCGGCAGTCATGGTGCCGCGAACGGCATGCGCATTTTCGCGCGCAGCGCGCAGACAATTGAAGATCGACGAAGGATTGGCGGAGTCCGAAACCATGAAACGCAGGACGCTCTCGACGTTGACCTCGCGGTAGTTCTCCGCAAAAGCAGCTTCCAGGCTGTTCAACGCGAGTATGGCACGCCAGTTTTCATTGCGTGAGGCAACGGATTGGGGCACCAGCGACATCTGGTAGGAAACATCGAGCAGACGCGCGAGGTTCTCGGCACGTTCGGTATAACGCGCCATCCAGTAAAGGTGATCAGCTGTGCGGCTCAACATTTCGGCTCTCCCTGTATGCTCAGTTTTCCAGTACCCAGGTGTCCTTGGTCCCACCGCCCTGCGAGGAGTTGACGACCAGCGAGCCTTCACGAAGTGCCACCCGGGTCAGGCCGCCTGGAACCATCCGGATACCGCACTTGCCTGACAGGACAAAGGGACGCAGGTCGAGGTGACGCGGCGCAATCCCGGCCTCAACGAACGTCGGACAATTGGATAGGGCCAGCGTAGGCTGCGCGATGTACTTCTCGGGAGAAGCCAGTATCCGGGTACGGAATTCCTCGATCTCGGATTTGCTCGACGCCGGCCCGACCAGCATGCCGTAGCCGCCAGCGCCATGCACCTCCTTGACTACCAGTTCCGGCAGGTGCGACAGCACATACTTCAGGTCATCCGGCTTGCGCAGCATCCAGGTTGGAACATTGTTGAGTTTCGGTTCCTCACCGAGGTAGAAGCGGATCATCTCCGGTACGTAGGGGTAGATCGACTTGTCATCGGCAACGCCCGTACCGATGGCGTTGGCCAGCGTGACATGTCCGGCGCGATAGGCGGCAAGCAGCCCCGGAACACCCAGCATCGAATCTTTGTTGAACACCAGCGGATCCAGAAAGTCATCATCGAGCCTGCGGTAGATCACATCGACCCGCTGCGGGCCCTGCGTGGTACGCATGAATACCGTTTCGTCCTTGACGAAGAGGTCCCTTCCCTCGACGAGTTCGATACCCATCTGTTGTGCCAGGAAGGTATGTTCGAAATAGGCGCTGTTATAGGCACCCGGCGTCAGCAACACGACGGTCGGATCGGTCACCCCTTTGGGTGCCACGGTACGCAGGTTTTCCAGCAACATATCCGGATAGTGCTGAACCGGTGCGATCATCTGGCGTGAAAAAAGCTCGGGGAAGAGCCGCATCATCATCTTGCGGTCTTCGATCATGTATGAGACACCCGAGGGTACTCGCAGGTTGTCTTCGAGGACGTAGGACTTGCCGGCTCCGGCACGCACGATGTCGACCCCGGCGATATGAGCGTAAATGTCCGATGGCACGTCGATGCCGATCATCTCGGGGCGAAACTGCGCGTTGTCCAGTACTTGCTCGGACGGAATGCGACCGCTCTTGAGGATCGCCTGCTCATGGTAAATGTCGTTCAGGAAAGCATTGAGTGCCTTGACCCGCTGCCATAGTCCTGCCTGCAGCGACTGCCATTCAGCCGCCGGGATGACGCGCGGGATGATGTCGAAGGGAATCAGACGTTCGGTGCCGGACTCCTCTCCGTAGACGGCAAAGGTGATACCGACACGGTGAAATGCAGTATCGGCTTCAACCCGCTTGCGCTCCAGACGCTCGACCGGCATCGTTGCCAGCCATTCGGCAAAGGCCCGATAATGGGGCCGCAGCGTGCCTGTCGAATCGTACATCTCGTTGTAGAAATCTGCGCTCATGTTACTTACCACCAGTGAATGTGAAAGTCGCGTCAGTGACTCACGAATCTTCTCTCTCCCGAACCTGGGCGAGGGGCAGGGTGAGGAAGGGAGCGTCTGCAATCGCCATGATCGTCGGGCTACGGGAATCAAGCACAAACCGTGCCTGTACACAGCAACTACACCAATGCACGCCTCCGAAAGCACTGAAGACCGTGTTGGCGCCAGAAAACGGTGCGGCCCTACCGTAACAGGCACCTGCCTGGTGCATTGCTGGCACCATTCCGGCGGCACCAGCATGCTGCGATCTCTTCGTATCCGGACGGGAGCTCTGTCGAAGTCTGCATCGCTCAGGCTGACGACGACAGGTTGCGTCTGTTTACGCCGATGTAGATCTGACGTGGTCGCGCGATCTTGTACTCGGGATCACTCAGCATCTCCTCCCACTGTGCCATCCATCCCGCCGTGCGAGCCAGCGCGATGATGCAGGTGAACATCGAGGCCGGGATACCAAGAGCCTTTTGCACGATGGCCGAGTAGAAGTCCAGATTCGGGTAGAGCTTGTTCTCGACGAAATAAGGATCTTCGAGCGCGGTTTTCTCGAGGGCCTTGGCCACCTTGAACAGACGGTGATTCTCCAGCCCCAGCTCCTCCAGCAACTCGTTGCACACTGCGCGCATCACCTTTGTCCTTGGGTCGAAGTTCGTGTAGACAGGGTGACCAAAGCCGGTCTGCAGGAGACTGCTGCCGTCAACACGGGCGAGTGCGATGAATTCAGCAACCCGAGTGGGGTCGCCGATCGCTTCGAGCATTGCCAGGCAGGCCTCGCTGGCCCCCGCATGCGCTGGGCCTGACAGACAGGCAATGGCCGCAGCAACGCAGGCAAACGGGTTGGCGCCCGAGGAACCAGCCATTCGCACCGTCGAGGTTGCTGCATCCTGACCCTGTTCGGCCTGTACGATGAACAGCTTGTTGAGTGCGCGCACCATGGCCGGAATCGGTCTGTACGTTTCGCGCGGGGTGCCGAACATCATGTACAGGAAGTTGGCGGTGTAGCCGAGGTCGGAGCGAGGGTTCATGAACGGTTCGCCGATCGAATACTTGTAAGCCATGGCGACAATCGTCGGCATGCGGGCCACGATGCGATGGAAGCTGAGCTTACGCCGCTCGGCGTCGGAAAAGTCGGCCGCATCATGATGAAAAGCCGACAGGGCACCGACCACGCCAACCATCAGCGCCATCGGGCGGGCATCCCGACGGAAGCCCTGATAGAACTTCACCATCTGCTCGTGCACCGATGCTTGCTTCCTGATCGCGGACTCGAAGGATTGTTTCTGCACGGCATTCGGCAGTTCGCCATTTTTCAGCAGATAAGCCACTTCGAGAAAGTCGCATTGCTCAGCGAGTTGCTCGATCGGGTAGCCGTAATGGAGCAGTTCGCCCCGCTCTCCATCGCAGAAAGTGATCTTCGACTTGCAGCCGGCAGTCGACTCGAAGCCCGAATCGTAGGCGAAGTAACCGCTTCTGCCACCCAGCGTGCGAATGTCGAGACACGCCTTGCCTTGTGTCGGTGCCAGGACTGAAATCGGCAAGGGGGCCTCGCCGCGAATGGTCAAGGTGGCCTTATGTTCGGTGATCATGGTATTTCTCCTCGTCAGGTACTTCAATGGCACCATTTCACCCGGTGTTCCGGCTGAACGGGCGCATGCTCCCGTTCAACGCATCCGATGGCATGGTGCACCGCTTTGGGGATGTGTGCGTCAATTTCGCACCGGCGCCGTGCACACCGCTGTTCGTACCACATTCCCGCCCCTTGCTCGCGCCTGATCCCAGGCGCCCAGGAAGCGCTGTTGCCGGCGCGCAGCCGCCATCAACGACACCAGCTACCCGATGCGAGCAAGACACATACCAGCCATGATTCTGGTGCGCACGATTCTTGCTTGACTACCGGGTGTCTGCCCGAAGCGCCACATCCGGTCTCTCGTGGCAGCACTTCGCCGCGCCCGTGGAAGTCACGCGACCGACACCTGCCGGCATCGTTGAATAGGTGGATACAAGATGAAGACATCGATGATTCTCCCCTGGCTGGCGAGCAGAGCCGGCGTCAGCGACCGTCGCGCCGAGGAACTGTGGCGGGTCGCATGTCCCCAGGCGGAAGGGTTCGCCGGGGAACGAGAGGAACCTTGATCACGCGCTTGAAAGCCCGTCTGCGGGACGGGCAGCGGACGATCCGCGAACGTTTCCTGGCCGGGGGCGACGCCGTCCGCCTGCTGCACGAACGCTGCCAACTGATCGACGAAGTGCTGTGCGAACTCTGGAGCAACCTCGCCATGCCGGCTTCGCTGGCGTTGATTGCAGTGGGCGGCTACGGACGCGGCGAACTCTATCCGGCCTCCGACGTCGATCTGTTGATCCTGCTGCCAGAGCCAGCGGACGACGTGCTGACTACCCGGATCGAACAACTGATCTGCGTGTTCTGGGACGTCGGGCTGGAAACCGGCCACAGCGTGCGCACCCTCGAGCAGTGTCTGGAGGAAGCTGCCGGCGACATCACGGTGCAGACGGCGATGATCGAAGCTCGCCTGCTGATCGGGAGTAGCCGCCTGTTTCAGGGCTTAACCGCGCTCATCCGGAGCAGTCTCGACGCACCGGCATTCTTCCAGAGCAAGCGCATCCAGCAGGAGGACCGGCATCAGCGCTTCAGCGATACCCCTTACAGCCTCGAAGCAAACTGCAAGGAAGGGCCGGGCGGACTGCGCGACCTGCAGCTCATCCTATGGATTGCACAGGCCGCAGGCTACGGCAGGAACTGGAAAGATCTCGAGCACTGCGGCTTCATCACCGACGAAGAGGAGCAGCTTCTCGCCACCTGCGAAGCCTTCCTGTGTCGCCTGCGCGTTCACTTGCACCTGCACGCCGGACGCCGCGAAGATCGCCTGCTCTTCGAATACCAGACAGCCCTGGCCGAACAGCTCGGGTTTACCGCCACGACCGATCTTCGCGGCAGCGAAAAACTGATGCAAAAATACTACCGGACGGCCAAAACGGTCACCCAGATCAACGCGATCATCCTGCAGAACATCGGCGCTGCCTTGTTCCCCCCCCCTGAACAGCCGCCGCGACGAATCAACGAACGCTTCCAGAATGCGCATGAGTTTCTCGACGTGGTCCATGAGGAGGTGTTCAAGCAAACCCCCGGCGCCATCCTTGAGGCCTTTCTATTGCTCCAGAAACATGCCGAGTTGAAGGGCATGAGTGCGCGCACGCAGCGCGCCCTGTGGCGAGCACGGCAACTGATCGACGAGGATTTTCGCCGCAATCCGGAGCACCGCGCGCTTTTTCTGCAGATTTTCAAGCAGGAGCGTCGTCTGGTCCAGGAGTTCCGGCGCATGAATCAACTGGGCGTACTGGGCCGCTATCTGCCCTGTTTCGGACGCATCGTCGGACAGATGCAGCATGACCTGTTCCACGTCTATACCGTTGACCAACACATCCTGCAGGTCATTCGCCGGTTGCGCCGCTTTTCGATGGAAGAGTTCGCACACGAGTATCCTTTCTGCACTCGTCTGATCAGCGACCTCGGCAATCCCTGGCTCCTCTACATTGCCGCCCTGTTTCACGACATCGCCAAAGGGCGCGGCGGCGACCACTCCGAACTCGGCGCGGTCGATGCGCGAGAATTCTGCGTACAGCACGGCCTGGCGGCGGAAGATACCGAACTCGTCGTCTGGCTGGTTCGCAAGCATCTGGTGATGTCCCGCGTCGCGCAGAAACAGGACATCACCGATCCTGGCGTGGTGGCCCAATTCGCCCACATCGTTGGCGACGAACGGCATCTGATTGCGCTCTACCTGCTGACCGTTGCCGACATCCGCGGCACCAGCCCGAAGGTCTGGAACGCCTGGAAGGGACAACTGCTCGAGCAGCTGTTCAAGGCCACCCAGCGCTTCCTGCAGGCGAGTGACGATACGCTGATGAAGCATGGCATGATTGCGCAAAGACAACAGGAAGCACTGCGTCTGATGCGCTTTCTCGCGCTCCCCGAGGCGGCGCATGAGCCCTTGTGGAATCAGCTCGATACGGTGTATTTCCTGCGTCAGTCGGCCGAGGACATCGCCTGGCACGCGCGCGCCCTGCACGAGCGAATCGCGATGGACCGGCCGCTGGTTGTGGCCCGCCTGAATCCGCTTGGCGAGGGACTCGAAGTGATGGTCTATACGCACGATCAGGCAGACCTCTTCGTGCGCATGGTCGGCTTCTTCAGCCGTGCCGGTTACAGCATCGTCGATGCCAAGATTCACACCACGCGGCATGGCTACGCGCTCGACACCTTCATGCTGCTCGATGTCTCCAACCGCGACAGTGACCGTGCGATGATCAGCTATCTCGAGCACGAGCTCAGTGACCGGCTGGCTCGCCAGGCCCCGCCGGATGTCCCCGCAAACGGGCGCATCTCGCGGCAGGTGAAACATTTCCCGATTCAAACGCAGGTGAGCATCCAGCCGCTGGTCAGTCTAGAAGCCGACGAAACCGGCAAATTGTTCGTCCTGACCGTCATTGCCGCCGATCGTCCCGGCCTACTGTTTGTCATCGCCAGCGAACTGGCGAAACATCGGGCCAACCTGCACACGGCCAAGATCGCCACGCTTGGCGAGCGGGTCGAGGACACTTTTCTGATCAGTGGCGGACATCTCGAGGAAAGCGCCGGCCGTGTCAAACTGGAAACCGATCTGCTGCAGCACCTGCAGGGCTGATCGGGCCAGGCATCCTGCCCGTAATTAAAAAATTGACCTTTTGTCCCGGAGCTGACCGTGTCCATACATGTTGCCCTCAATCACCTTACACACTATCGCTACGACCGCCCGATCAGTTTGTCTCCGCAGGTCGTTCGGCTGCGCCCGGCACCGCATTCGCGCACCCCGATCCTCAGCTACTCGCTGAAGGTCCGTCCCGCACAGCATTTCATCAACTGGCAACAGGATCCGCAGGCGAATTACCTGGCGCGTCTGGTCTTCCCGGAGAAAACACGCGAGTTTTGCGTTGAAGTCGATCTGGTGGTCAACCTGTCGGTGATCAATCCGTTCGATTTCTTTCCTGAACCCTATGCGACGACCTTTCCTTTCCAATACGAAGCGTGGCAACAGGAAGAACTCGAACCCTATCTGCACCGTTTGCCGCTGACGCCGCTGCTGCGTAGTTTCCTGGAGACGGTTCCCTCAGAGCCGCGCGCCAGCGTCGATTTTCTGGTCGACCTGAACCGGCAGGTGCAGCGAGCGGTGGGCTACGTCATCCGTCTCGAGCCCGGTGTGCAGACGCCCGAGGAAACCCTCGAACTGGCGCGGGGCTCCTGCCGTGACTCCGCCTGGTTACTGGTGCAGGTGCTGCGCCATCTCGGCCTGGCGGCGCGCTTCGTTTCGGGTTACCTGATCCAGCTGGTGCCCGACGTTAAATCGCTGGACGGTCCGTCGGGAACCGACCATGACTTCACCGACCTGCACGCCTGGTGTGAGGTCTACCTGCCGGGCGCCGGCTGGATCGGCCTCGATCCAACCTCGGGCCTGTTCGCCGGCGAAGGGCACATTCCGCTGGCGTGCTCGCCGCAACCATCTTCGGCGGCGCCGATCACGGGCTTCACCGAGGCTTGTGAATGCGCGTTCGAGCACCACATGAAAATCGAGCGCGTCTGGGAAGCGCCCAGGGTCACCAAACCCTATGACGAAGCACAATGGTCGGCGATCGAGGCGCTGGGCCATCAGATCGACGCTGATCTGGTCAGTGCCGACGTGCGCCTGACGATGGGCGGCGAACCGACTTTCGTCTCGATTGACGACCACGACGGCGCCGAATGGAACATCGACGCGCTCGGACCGACCAAACGCCTGCGCGCCGCGGAAATCTTTCAGCGCCTGCGTGCACGGTACGCGCCGCAAGGCTTGCAGCATTTCGGGCAGGGCAAATGGTATCCCGGCGAACAGTTGCCGCGCTGGTCGCTGAACTGCTTCTGGCGGCGCGATGGCCAGCCGGTATGGAACGACCCGGCGCTGTATGCCGACGAAACCCGCGACTACGGCGCCGACGAGGTTCTTGCCGGACGCTTCCTGAACAAGCTCGCCGAGCTGCTGGCGCTCGACCCGAAGCATGTGTTCCCGGCTTGCGAAGATGTGTACTACTACCTCTGGCGCGAACATCGCCTGCCGATCAACGTCGACCCCTGCAATGCCCGCCTCGACGACCCGATTGAACGCGACCGCCTGGCGAGGGTTTTTCGTCAGGGACTCGACAAGGTGGTCGGCCATGTCCTGCCGGTCAAGCGCCGGCCGCAGGGTGGCTGGCAAAGCGGGCCGTGGTTCCTGCGCTCAGGTCGTTGCTATCTGGTGCCGGGCGATTCGCCGATCGGCTACCGCCTGCCGCTGGACTCGCAACCCTGGGTGGCCAAATCCGACTATCCGTACATTCATTCTCCCGATCCGACGCAAAGCTTTTCACCGCTCCCCGACCATGCCGAGATGCAGTCTCGCTATGCGGTCAGCGGCAGCGCGAGCTTGCGCGCCGAAGCCGCCGCGGTCACCGGCGAACACTTTTCCGAGCAGGCGCTCGACCGCGCCGCCAGGGATGCCGGCGCGCCGGGAACCCTGGCGCCGGCATTGGTCACGCGTACCTCCTTGTCGGCGCAAGCGCGCAATGGCGTGCTGTATATCTTCATGCCGCCGACCGAGACGCTCGATGACTACCTCGAACTGGTGACCGCCGTCGAGGCCACGGCCGCGGCACTGGCTACACCGGTCATCATCGAAGGTTACGAGCCACCTTCGGATCCACGCCTGACCAACTTCCGGGTGACGCCCGATCCCGGGGTGATCGAAGTCAACATTCAGCCGTCAGCAAGCTGGGATGAACTCGTCGAACGGACGACCCATCTCTATGAAGCCGCGCATCTGTCGCGTCTCTGTACCGAAAAGTTCATGCTCGACGGCCGCCACACTGGCACCGGCGGTGGCAACCACTTCGTCTTCGGTGGCGCCAGCGTACTCGACTCGCCCTTCCTGCGCCGCCCGGACCTGTTGCGCAGCCTGATCAGCTACTGGCACAACCACCCCTCGCTGTCGTATCTTTTCTCGGGCCTGTTCATCGGCCCGACCAGCCAGTCGCCGCGTGTCGACGAGGCGCGCAACGATTCGGTCTATGAACTGGAGATCGCCTTCAGCCAGCTCCCGCAGCCGGCGGCGGCAGGAACGGAGTGCATCGCCCCCTGGCTCATCGACCGCGTGCTGCGCAATCTGTTGATCGACTCGACGGGCAATACGCACCGCGCAGAGTTCTGCATCGACAAGCTGTACTCTCCCGATGGCCCCACCGGCCGCCTCGGCCTGCTGGAAATGCGCGCTTTCGAAATGCCCCCGCACGCGCGCATGTCGCTGGCCCAGCAACTGCTGCTGCGGGCGCTGATCGCCCGCTTCTGGCGTACACCCTACGCGCCGGAACGACTGGTGCGCTGGGGAACCGAACTGCATGACCGCTTCATGCTGCCGCACTTCGTGCAACAGGATTTCGAGGATGTGCTCAGCGAATTGCGCGGCGCCGGTTATGCGCTTGAGAGCGCGTGGTTTGCGCCGCATTTCGAGTTCCGTTTCCCGCTGCACGGCCGCATCACGGCGCAGGGCATCGAGCTG
Source organism: Candidatus Accumulibacter vicinus (assembly GCF_000584955.1). Taxonomy (NCBI): domain Bacteria; kingdom Pseudomonadati; phylum Pseudomonadota; class Betaproteobacteria; genus Candidatus Accumulibacter; species Candidatus Accumulibacter vicinus. The sequence goes on along the minus strand of NZ_JDSS02000009.1, from coordinate 17,751 downwards.
GAACTTCGGCATGCCCTCGAACCCTGGCATGTGATGGGCGAGCAGGGGGCAGTCGGCGCCACCGTGCGCTACGTCGACTCCTCGCTGGAACGGGTGCAGCTCAAGGCGAGCGGCATGGCCGGTGATCGTTATGTGATCAGCTGCAACGGCCGCGCCCTGCCGATGCGCTCGACCGGCAAGCCGGGCGAGTTTGTGGCCGGTGTGCGTTACCGGGCCTGGCATCCGCCATCGGCGCTGCATCCGACGATCGGTGTGCACGCGCCGCTGGTTTTCGACCTCGTCGATACCTGGATGAAGCGCTCGCTCGGGGGCTGCCAGTATCACGTCGAGCACCCCGGCGGACGCAATCCCGACCGCTACCCGGTCAACGCCAACGAAGCCGAAGGTCGCCGCCTGGCGCGCTTTACACCCTTTGGCCACACGCCAGGCCCAATCGATGTACCGCCTGCACCAGTCAATACCGGCTTCCCGTTTACGTTAGACTTGCGGCGATCCTGAAACTACCTGGCGCAGGAGCCAGCACTCCTGCGCTTTTTCATGCCGCAATCCCTGCTTTCGAGTTACCAGAAGAAAACCGACCGTTTCGACGAAATGCTCGCCGAAGACGGCAGCGTTCGCCCTGCGTGGCAACCGTTTCTTGCCTACCTCGATGCGGCAACACCCGAGCAGATGCGCCACCGGGTCGATTACGTGCGCCGGCGCATTCTCGAAAATGGCGTCACCTATAACGTCTATGCCGACCCGAAGGGTGCCGACCGGCCATGGGAACTCGATTCGCTGCCGTTGATCCTGTCACCCGGCGAGTGGCAGGAACTGGCCAGCGCCGTGACGCAGCGCGCGCGCCTGCTCAACGCCGTGCTCAAGGATCTGTATGGTCCGCAGGAGCTGCTCAAGGACGGTAGCCTGCCGCCGGCGCTGGTCTTTGGCCACAACAATTTTCTCTGGCCATGCCAGGGGGTCAGACCCGCGGGTGATACCTACCTGCACCTTTGCGCCGTTGACCTCGCACGTTCGCCCGACGGTCGCTGGTGGGTCATCGCGGATCGCACGCAGGCGCCCTCGGGTGCCGGTTATGCGCTTGAAAACCGGACCATCGTTGGCCGCGTCTTTCCCGAACAGTTCCGCGACCTGCATGTCCAGCATCTCGCCTCGTTCTTCCGCCAGATCCAGGACAGTCTTGCCTACTGGGCAGCACCTGCCAGCGAAGCGCCGTTGATCGTGCTCCTGACACCGGGACCCTACAACGAAACCTACTTCGAACACGCCTATCTGGCACGCTATCTCGGTTTTCCGCTGGTCGAGGGTCATGATCTGACGGTGCGCGGCGACAGCGTCTACCTCCGGACACTCAGCGGGTTGCGCCGCGTACATGCGATTCTGCGCCGACTCGACGATGACTACTGCGATCCGCTCGAACTGCGCGGCAATTCGGCACTCGGTGTGCCGGGGCTCCTGCAGGCCGTACGGGCTGGCAAGGTGCTGGTCGCCAATGCCCTCGGCAGCGGCCTGCTCGAATCCGCAGCGCTACCGGGATTTCTGCCCGGCGCCTGCGAAAAGCTGCTCGGTGAGCCGCTGGCCATGCCCTCGGTGGCCACCTGGTGGTGCGGTGAGCAGGCAGCACTCGAGTTCACCATCGAGCACCTCGACGAACTGGTGATCAAGGGCTCGTATCCCTCACAGCGTTTCGATCCGGTCTTTGGTAACGAACTGATCGGCCGCCCACGCGAAGAAATGATCGCCCGTCTGAAGACCCGACCTCAGGCCTATGTCGCTCAGGAACTGGTCAATTTCTCCGAGGCACCGACCTGGAGTACCCGCCATGACCGGCACCTGCTGCCGCGCGGCGTGGGTCTGCGCGTCTTTGTCGCGGCCACCCCGAGCGGCTACGTGGTCATGCCGGGGGGCCTGACGCGTGTCTCGGCGGTATCCAATGCGCGAGTCATCTCGATGCAGCGCGGCGGATCGAGCAAGGACACCTGGGTATTGACCGACCAGGCGGTCAATACCTTCAGCCTGCTCAAGCACCAGGTTGGCAAGGCCGACCTGGTGCGCGGCGGCCGCAACCTGTCGTCGCGAGTGGTCGAGAACCTGTACTGGTTCGGCCGTTACGCCGAACGGACCGACAAGACCTCGCGCCTCCTGCGCGTCGCGCTGTCACGCCTGATCGATACCGGCGCCGACATCCTGCCGGCCCTGACCTCGGCTTTCGACCTTTGCCGTGCCCTGCAGTTGTTGCCGCCCGTCAGCGAAGCCGAGACGAGCAGCGCGGCCAAGGTCGACACTCCGCCGCCCGAACTGTCCCTCGAAGAGCAACTGCTGGCCGCCGTTTGCAGCACCGAGTCGGGCGCGGGTCTGGCCGGCGACATTCGCCGCCTGCTGTGGGTGGCCACGCAGGTACGCGAGCGTTTCTCGCTCGACAACTGGCATGCGATCAATCGCCTGCAACAACAGTTGCAACGCTACGGCAAGACCGTGGCCGAGGTCGGCCAGCCCGAACTCAGCGAGGTACTGGCCTTCCTCGACCAGGTCCTGCTCGTTTCCTCCTCGCTGGCCGGTTTTGCGATGGACAACATGACCCGTGACGACGGCTGGCGTTTTCTGATCATCGGCAGGCGGATCGAAAGACTCGTTTTCCTCGCCAACGCCGTCGCGCAATTCCTGCTCCTGGACTCGACGCGTGCTGCCGGCAGCCTGGAATGGCTGCTCGAACTGACCGACAGCATCATCACCTACCGTTCGCGCTACATGATCCAGCCACAGGTTCTGCCGACCCTCGATCTGATCGTTTTCGATGAAGGCAACCCGCATTCAGTGGCCTTTCAACTGCAAATCCTCATCCGTTATCTCGACAACCTGACGCGCCTGCTCGGCGGTCCGCGTGATCGGGCCCTGCGCCAGGCTCTGGTGCACCTGCAGGGTTTCGACCTCGGGCGTTTCGAGGAGCAAAGCTTCAGCGAGTGTCGTGCCTGCGATCCCTGCCTCGCGCTGGCGGCGATCCTTGGCGAGGTTTCACTCGCCGCGGCCACGCTTTCGGACCACCTGGCCATGCGTTATTTCAGTCATGTCGGCGACGTCAGCCGGCCCACCCTCACCTCGTGATCGCCGTGAACCCGAACGCTGCCTGCTATCACATCGTTCACGAAACGATCTACCGCTACGACAGCCCGGTGTCGCTGTCGCGCCAGCTCCTGCATCTGACTCCCCGTGATTGTGCCTGGCAACGCTGCCTGGCACATCAGATCAGCGTGGCTCCTGAAGTGACCGCTGCGCGCGAGCGCCACGACTGCTTCGGCAATCCGGTGCGGGAGCTGGCGATCGAATTTCCGCACGATAACCTGAACGTCCGCGCCGAGAGCACCATCGAGGTATTTCCGCACTTGCCGGTTGACGCGCTGGCTGTCCTGATGGGCGGAGCGACCACGAATGCTGGCGAAGCCAGGCCGCCGCGCGCCTCGCCGGCGTGGGAAACGGTACGTGACGCACTGGCCTACGGTTCTCGTCCCGTCCTGCTCGACGCCAGCCGTTTCCAGTTCGAATCGCCCTATGTGCGCGTCAAGCGCGAGTTCGCCGCTTATGCCAGGCCCTGCTTCACTCCCGGCCGGCCGGTACTGGAAGCGGTGCAGGCGCTGATGAGCCGCATCTACAACGAGTTCGAGTTCGACCCCGAGGCAACGACCGTCGCCACCCCGGTGCTTGAGGTACTGGCCGAAAAGCGCGGCGTCTGTCAGGACTTCGCACACCTGATGCTGTCCTGCCTGCGTTCGCAGGGCCTCGCCGCGCGTTACGTCAGCGGCTACCTGCTCACCCATCCGCCACCAGGGAAGCCGCGCATGGTCGGCGCCGACGCTTCGCACGCCTGGGTTTCGGTGTATTGCCCGGGACTCGAAGGCGGGCGCTGGGTGGACTTCGATCCGACCAACAATCTGTTGCCCGACACGCAGCACATCACGCTCGCCTGGGGGCGCGATTTTGCCGATGTCTCCCCGCTGCGCGGCGTCATTCTCGGTGGAGACGCGCACGAACTCGATGTCGCCGTCACCGTCACCCCGGTCAGCGAAACCCGCGGTGAGGTGGCTGCCTTGAGTGCAAGCCGGCCATAGACCGGCATGCTCGGAGCAGATCGGCGTCGGCGTCGGCACAGTCAGGCCTCCCCGTGCTTCCCCGGCCAAATCCGGGAACCGCCACGCATGCTACAATTCAAGCCTTTTCAAGGCTTGAGAGGCGCATCATGTTTTCCGACAAAGACACCCTGGCGAAAGTGGATCCCGAGCTCTGGAGGGTCATCGAGAACGAAAATCAGCGTCAGGAAGAGCATATCGAGCTGATCGCTTCCGAAAACTATGTGAGCCGCGCGGTGATGGCCGCGCAGGGTTCGCAACTGACCAACAAGTATGCCGAGGGCTATCCCGGCAAGCGCTATTACGGCGGCTGCGAGCATGTCGACGTCGCCGAGCAACTGGCCATCGACCGCCTCAAGAAACTGTTTGCTGCCGAGGCCGCCAACGTTCAAGCCCATTCCGGGTCGCAGGCCAACCAGGCGGTGCTGATGGCTTTTGCCAAACCGGGCGACACGATCATGGGAATGAGTCTGGCCGAAGGGGGCCATCTCACACACGGCATGCCGCTCAACATGTCCGGCAAATGGTTCAAGGTCGTGGCCTATGGTCTCGACCGGAACGAAGCGATCGACTACGCGAAGATGGAAGCGCTGGCGCGCGAGCACAAGCCGCGCATCCTGATCGCCGGCGCGTCGGCGTACTCGCTGCGTATCGACTTCGAGCGTTTTGCCCATGTTGCCAAGGAAATCGGCGCGATCTTCATGGTCGACATGGCGCACTACGCGGGTCTGATCGCTGCCGGTTGTTATCCCAACCCGGTGCCCCACGCCGATGTCGTGACCTCGACGACGCACAAGACCCTGCGCGGCCCGCGCGGCGGCGTCATCCTGATGAAGGCCGAGCATGAAAAGGCGATCAATTCGGCGATCTTCCCCGGTCTGCAGGGCGGTCCCCTGATGCACGTGATCGCTGCCAAGGCCGTCGCCTTCAAGGAGGCCCTGACGCCCGCCTTCCGTCGTTACCAGGAGCAGGTGGTCGCCAACGCCCGCGTACTATCCAGGGTATTGGCAGATGAACGGGGGCTGCGCATCGTCTCGGGTCGAACCGAATCGCATGTGTTTTTGGTCGATCTGCGCGCCAAGAACATCACCGGCAAGGATGCCGAGGCGCTGCTCGGCGCCGCGCACATGACGGTCAACAAGAATGCCATCCCGAACGATCCGCAGAAACCCTTCGTGACCTCGGGTATCCGCCTCGGTTCGCCGGCGATGACCACGCGTGGTTTCACCGAGATCGAATCCGAGCAGGTTGCCCACCTGATCGCCGATGTGCTCGATGCGCCCAGCGACGCCGAGGTGCTGGCGCGCGTGCGCGCCGAGGTCTCGAATCTCTGCCGGAAATTTCCGGTCTATGGCGGCTCGGCGAGATGAAATGCCCGTTCTGCGGCGCTGACGAAACGGCCGTCGCCGACACCCGTATCAACGACGACGGCGATATCGTGCGGCGGCGGCGGCGCTGTCTGACCTGCGACAAGCGCTTCACGACTTATGAGCGGGCCGGTTTGCGCCTGCCGCAAGTCATCAAGAAGAACGGCTCGCGGGTCGATTTCGACCGCGAGAAGCTTGCCGCCAGTCTCTGGCTGGCGCTGCGCAAGCGACCGGTGAGCGTCGATGCTGTCGAGGCGGCAATCGCCCGCATCGAGGAAAAACTGCTGGCGCTGGGCGAGCGCGAACTGGCCTCGGAGAAGCTGGGTGAAATGGTCATGCGCGAGCTGAAGAAACTCGACAAGGTCGCCTACGTCCGCTTCGCTTCGGTGTATCGGAATTTCGAGGATGTAGACGAGTTCTCCAAGGTCATTCTCGAGGTTTCCCCCGACGTGCCGCATCCTGCGCAGCCACTCGGCCGTTGATGGCGCCGGCGTTCAGCGCGGCGGATCACCAATTCATGGCGCTGGCGCTTCGCCTTGCCGAGCGCGGCCTGTACACCACGACGCCCAATCCGCGCGTCGGTTGTGTCATCGTCAACGCCGGACAGATTGTCGGTGAAGGCTGGCATGTGCGAGCCGGGGCGGAACATGCCGAAGTTCACGCCTTGCAGGCCGCTGGCGAGAAAGCGCGCGGGGCGACCGCGTATGTCACCCTCGAACCCTGCAGTCACCATGGCCGAACGCCTCCCTGCACTGCAGCGCTGCTCACTGCCGGGGTGACCAGGGTGGTCGCTGCGATGCAGGACCCCAATCCGCTGGTCGCCGGGCAGGGTCTGGCCAGCCTGCGCGCGGCCGGACTGCTGGCCGAGTGTGGCTTGCTGGCTGACGAGGCGCACGAGATCAATATCGGTTTCGTCGCACGCATGACACGTTCCCGGCCATGGCTGCGGCTGAAGCTGGCGGCCAGCCTCGATGGCAGGACGGCGCTGCAGAATGGTGCCAGCCAGTGGCTGACCGGCCCGGCGGCACGGCAGGATGGTCATCGCTGGCGAGCGCGTGCCTGCGCGATCCTGACGGGTATCGGCACGATCCGTCACGACAATCCACAACTCAATGTGCGCGGAGTGGAAAACCTGGTCGGGGCATTGCGTCAGCCCTTGAAGGTGGTCGTGGACAGCCGCCTCGAACTGCCGCTCGACGCCAGAGTGCTCGACGATGGCACGGTTCTGGTCGCCGCCGCTGTCGATGCACCGGCCAGGACCGCTGCCCTGCGGCAGCGTGGTGCCGAAGTCGTTCTGCTGCCCGGTCCCGATGGACAGGTGGATCTGCCGGCCCTGCTCAACGAACTCGCCCGGCGTGGCATCAACGAAGTGCATGCTGAAGCCGGTTTCGGACTCAGTGGCTCGCTGCTGCGTACGGGTCTGGTCGATGAACTGCTGCTCTATCTCGCGCCCTGTCTGATCGGTGAGGTGGCACGCGGCATGTTCGACCTGCCCGCGCTCGAATCGCTGGCCGCCCGGCGCACACTCGCGATTCGTGACATCCGTTCGCTGGGTTCCGACCTGCGTCTGCTCGCCCGCTTCAGTTGAGCCCGGCGCATACCGGACACTCCGGGTCTCGTCCGAACCGGATGCTGCGCCATTCCATCGACAGACCATCGAGCAGCCAGAGACGGCCCAGCACCACCTCGCCACTGCCGACAATCAGTTTGAGGGCTTCGGCGGCCTGCATCGTGCCGATGATGCCGGTCAGCGGCGCGAATACTCCCATCGTCGCGCAGCGTTCCTCTTCGACCTCCTCGGCTTCGGGAAACAGGCAGTGGTAGCAGGGAGTGCGATCGCGACCGCTATCGAATACCGCAAGCTGTCCGGCGAAGCGGATCGCCGCGCCGGAAACCAGTGCCTTACGGTGCCTGACGCAGGCCCGGTTGACCTCGTGTCGCGTGGCAAAATTGTCGCAGCAATCGAGAACCACGTCCGCATTGGCGACCAGCTCCTGCAGCGCTGCACCGGCCAGGCGGGTGGTGATCGCCTCGACCACCACTTCGGGATTGACACCATGTAACGCGACCTGTCCGGAGAGGGCTTTCGGCTGACCGATCCGCTCCTGCGTATGGAGAATCTGGCGCTGCAGGTTGGTGAGGTCCACCGTATCGCCGTCGGCGAGGGTGATTCTCCCAATGCCGGCCGCCGCGAGGTAGAGCGCAGCCGGCGAACCCAGCCCCCCGGCACCGACGATCAGCACTTTCGCATCGAGTATCCGCTGCTGCCCTTCGACGCCGATCTCCTCAAGCAGGATATGCCGGCTGTAGCGCAGCAACTGTCCGTCGTCCATCGACCAGGCCTTACTTGTATTCGCGCCACTCCGGCGGGGTATCGTCGTGGTCGCCGTGCGGATGACGTTCCCAGGCGTGGGTATAGGCTTCCGACTGCGAGCGTTTGAGCAGCCGCTCGGGGGTTTCGAGGTTGTGCAGTTGCGTTTCCTCGACGTAGTAGATCAGTGCGCGCATCATCTTGCTCATCAGCGTGTTGTCGAGATGGTAGCCCTGATCTTCGAGTGTGCCTTCGAGTTCCTGCAGGCAGTGGCGGCGGAGATCGTAGGCGACGCCGAGTGCACGCTGCTGTTCACGCCGTTCAATTTCCAGGTCCTCCAGCCTGCCGAGAAAGTCGCTGGCTTCGGGTACCTGGCCTGGCGGGAATTTGGCAAACAGGATATTCCGCTGTTTACGGATCGCTGTCGCCTTGTGCGCTGTCGCTTCTGGTCGTTTCACTTTCTCCACTCCGCAAGACGGGTTCACCGCTGGCTCTGCATGATCTGCATCCCCTTGAGAAGATTCAGCGCCTGGTTCAACTGATAGTCCTTTTTCGAAGCAATTTCACGGCTCGGAAGCTCGGAGGACTCATCGGGCTCGTCTTTCGTCGCACCGCTTCTCGTCTTGATCGGTGTGGCCTTGACGGGCGGCTTGGCGGGCGTCTCCTTGATCGTCGGGGCGGGTTCCTTGTTGTTGTCGAGGTGATGATCGAGGTTGGCTTCCCGCAAACGCTCGGTCGAACTGCCGTTGGCATTCTCCTCGACGACGATGTCCGGCACGATGCCTTTGGCCTGGATTGAACGACCCGACGGGGTGAAGTAGCGAGCGGTCGTCAGCTTGATGGCAGTGTTCCCGGGCAATGGCAGGACGGTTTGCACGGAGCCTTTGCCGAAGGTCGTGGTGCCGAGGATGATCGCACGTTTGTGGTCCTGCAGCGCACCGGCGACGATTTCGGAAGCCGAAGCAGAGCCACCATTGACCAGCACCACCATCGGCACTTTGCGCGCCTCGGGCGGCAGTGCCTTCAGGTAATCTTCGCGGCTGCCGCGCAGATAGTCTGCTGGCGAGGCGGAAAAGCGGTGCTTGGCATCGGGGGTGCGTCCATCGGTCGAGGTGACCAGGATATCCGGAGGCAGGAAGGCCGCCGAGACGCCGACCGCGCTGTTGAGCAGGCCGCCGGGATCATTGCGCAGATCGAGTACCAGGCCCTTGAGCGAACCAGGCTTGAATAGATCGCCCAGATGCTTGACCACTGCAGCGCCGGTATTCTCCTGAAAAGAAGTGACGCGCAGATAACCATAGCCCCCCTCGAGGAGTTTCGACTTGACGCTCTGTACCTTGATCACTTCACGCACCAGCGTGATGTCCAGCGGTTTGGCTTCACCCTTGCGGATGATCGACAGCCTGATCTGGGATTTCGGTTTGCCGCGCATGCGCTTGACTGCTTCGCTCAGGGTCAGGCCCTTGACCAGGGTGTCGTCGATCTTGAAAATCAGGTCGCCGGGTTTCACCCCGGCGCGATAGGCAGGGGTGTCCTCGATCGGCGAAATCACCTTGACCAGACCGTCTTCCATGCCCACTTCGATGCCGATGCCGCCGAACTCGCCTTGTGTGCCGACCTGCAGATCCTTGAAGGCGTCGGCGTCCAGATAACTCGAGTGCGGATCGAGGTTGGAGAGCATGCCGCTGATGGCATGCGTAATCAGTTTCTTGTCGTCCACCGGCTCGACATAGCCGGTCTTGATGGCATTGAATACCTCGGCAAACGTACGCAGTTCCTCAACAGGCAGACTGGCGCGCATCTCCTTGTCGGCAATCGCCGAAAACTGCAGGCTGATCAGAACGCCACCCACGACCCCGGCACAAACCAGCCCGGCCTGTTTCAACTTACCCATTTGTCTCACTCCAGTCTGCACCTCATTTCGGGCTAACCCAAACCAGCGGATTGAGCGGTTTCCCTTGGTGACGAAGCTCAAAGTATAAACCGGATTCAGGATTCCCACCGCTGTTGCCCACTGTGGCGATCGCTTCGTCGCTCTGCACCTCGTCGCCGACCTGTTTGCGCAGCGAATCGTTGTTGGCATAGATCGACAGATAACCGCCGCCATGGTCAATGATCAGCAAATTGCCGAAGCCGCGCATCCACTCGGCAAAAACCACCCGCCCGGCCGCGATGCTCCGGACCTCACTGCCGGCGCTGGCCAGGATGAACAGACCTTTCCAGGTGCTGCCCTCCTGTCGCGGAGCGCCAAATCGATTGCTGATCGAGCCGCGCGTCGGCAGTCGCAGTTGCCCTTTCATGCTGGCCAGCCTGTCGGCGACCAGCGGTGGATTCTCGGCGCGGACCGCCGGCGCCGCTGCGCCGCCTGCCGGATCTTCCTCGGCGGGCGGCCCGGCACGCGCAGACCCCTCCGGGTCGGCGGGCGGTGTTCGCAACAGCTTCTCCTGGGGCGCCCCCTGCCGCGGCGGCTCGCGCCGATGCGCTGCCCGTAGTGCCTCCCGGCGAGCCTCCCGCGCTTCGGCGGCCCTGGCGGCGATGATTTTCGACAGTCGGTCAACGAGTTCCGTCAGGCGCTTTTCGTCGCGTTGCAGATTGCCGATCTCGCGTCGCTGTCCCGCGATCTGCGTCGATATCTTGTCCAGCATCGCCTGGCGCTGCTGGCGCTGGGCGAGCAGTCTGGCATGTTCTTCCTTCTGCCGGGCCTCGATGGCGGATAATAGCGCGGTCTGTTGGCGGGTCTCGGAAACGATCGCCTGCTTGCGCTGCAGGGTAGCCTCGACCTCGCGCAGAATCTGTCCGCGCGCCCGGCCGATGGCCTCGAGATAGTGGAAATCGCGAGCCAGCTGGTTGGGGTCGTCACCGTTGAGAAACAGTCGCAATGGGTCCGGGGTGCCGCGCAGGTACTGCCGGTAGAGCAGCTTTTCCAGTTGCGTCTGCTGTATGCTCAGCGTCCTTTCGAGTTCGCGCGCCTGGCTACCGAGATCCTGCAACCTGGCCTGCAGCTTGTCGATCTGTGTCGTCAGCCCGTGCAGTTCGCGCTGGGTGGACGAGATGGCCTGCTCGACATCCTGCAACTGATCGATGGCCTCTCGGCGCGAACCTTCGGCGCTGGCCATTTCCTTGCGCAGCGCATCGATCTGGGAACGCAGCGATTTCAGGTCGTCCTGACGTTCGGCGACCTCGCTCAGCGACGCCGCGGCCGTCTCCCGGACGTTCTGGCTGCTGCGGGCGGTCCCGCCGAACGCCAGCAGTGCAGACATGATCAGCAGTGCGACAGGCCAGCAGCGCCAGGGATGCATTGCGGTCCGCCCGGCATCGGCCGCGACGGCGGTCGATCCTGTTCGACCGTGAGCGGTGGTGCATGAGGGAAAAGAATGCTTTCTCGTCAATGAGCGGCACATCCCTTGCTGAAACCCGGGTCGGTTTGCAAAAACCTTCCGCTGCCCAGGATTGGCGGTGTTCTCCTGCAGTCAGGGTTTTGCTCTATAATGGCCGATTATATGATAATTGAAGAGTCGGTCATATCGTCGTGCCTATCCGGACCAGTATCATCGACAAGCAGGAACATATCGAGCAGGCGGCACGTGCGCTGAAGTCGATATCGCATCCATTGCGCCTCAAGATACTGTGCGTGATTGGCGATCAGGATGTTTGTGTGCAAGAGATCGTCGAAACGGTAGGCACTTCGCAAAGCAACATTTCCCAGCACCTTGCAATCCTTCGCGAAAAGGGCGTTCTGCTCGCGCGCAAGGACGCCAATCGGGTTTACTATCGTGTCGGTGACGCCCGCACGCTGCAGTTGATTGGCATGATGCGCGAGGTTTTTTGCGGAGATTGAGGCAAAAGTCGCATCAGCGACGCACGCCCATGCTTGTCCTGCCGCCTTTTTGGACCTGTCAGTTTCTGGAGTTTCAGTTGGAATTCATTCAACAAAACATTTTGCTGGTGGCCGTTGCCGTGGTCAGTGGCGCGATGCTGCTGGCGCTTTCGGTGCGCCGTCCTGGGGGTGCCCACTCGCTCACGCCGACGCAGGCGACCCTGCTGATCAACCGCGAAAATGCGCAGCTGATCGACATTCGCGAGCCCAATGAGTACGTTTCCGGGCACCTCTGCGACTCGCGCAACATTCCCTCGGAATCACTCGCGGAACGTGCCGGCGAGCTGGCGCAGTTCAAGGACACGCCGCTGATCCTGGTCTGCCAGTCCGGCGCCCGTGCTTCCTCTGCCTGCTCGACACTGGCCAAGCTCGGTTTCTCCAAGGTGCACTCGCTCGAAGGCGGTACGGTGGCGTGGGTCGAGGCCGGTCTGCCGCTCAAGAAAGGAACTCGCAAATGACCGCCATGCCGCGTGTGCTGATGTACTCGACAGCCGTTTGTCCCTACTGCATTCGCGCCGAACAACTGTTGCGTGCCCGTGGCGTCGTGGACATCGAGAAAGTGCGTATCGATCTCGATCCCGAGCGCCGTGCCGAAATGCTGGAAAGGACGGCCAGGCGCACCGTTCCACAGATTTACATCGGCGATACGCATGTCGGAGGTTCCGACGAACTCGTTGCACTCGACCGTGCGGGCAAATTGATGCCCCTGCTTGCGGTTGAAGGCATCTGACACCCGCATCTGACACCCATTTCCCGAGCTTTACCCACCCATCTACAACAAAGGTTAGAGAATTACCATGAGCGAACAGGAAACCCCCGCGCAAGACAACCCGGTCTTTGCGATCGAAAAGCTCTACATCAAGGATTTGTCGGTTGAAGTACCCAATGCGCCACAGATTTTTCTCGAGCGCGAAGCTCCCAAGGTCAGCATCCAGTTGCAGACCAATGCCCAGGGTATCGGCGAGGGCGTCTTCGAAGTGACCTTGACGACCACCGTGACCTCCAAGATCGAAGAGAAGACGGTGTTTCTGGTCGAGGTGGGTCAGGCCGGCATCTTCCGCATCCAGAACGTTCCCGACGAGAACATGGAACCCCTGCTGTCGATTGCCTGCCCCAACATTCTCTTCCCCTACGCTCGCGAAGTCGTTTCCGATGCCGTGATCCGCGCCGGTTTCCCGCCGGTCCTGTTGCAGCCGGTCAATTTCGAGGCTCTGTACATGTCTCGTTTGCAGCAACAGGAAGCGGCGAAGGATGCAGCGAGCGCGGCCACGATCCAGTAAGGCGCGTCGATGAAGCGGCTGCTGGGCTTGCTGCTGGGCGCAGGACTTGCCGTGCCGGCGCTGGCAATTGAATATCGCACCGTCAACATTGCGACGGTGCTCTACGATGCGCCATCGCTCAGAGGCAGCAAGCTTTTCGTGATCAGACGAGGCACGCCGGTCGAGTTGGTGGTCAACCTCGAGGGATGGTCGAAGGTACGCGATGCCGACGGCGGGTTGGCGTGGATCGAGGCGGCGGCGCTCGTCAAGCGGCGTTCGGTCATCGTCACGGTTGCGCGCGCCCAGGTCCGGCAAAACGCCGACGAGGCCGCAGCCCTCGTCTTCGAAGCGGAAAAGAACGTTTCTCTCGAGTATCTCGAAACTTCTCCCGGCGGCTGGGTCAAGGTGCGCCATCGCGAGGGACAGACAGGCTTTGTCCGCATCAACCAGATCTGGGGTTTCTGAAGCGCCGCCCGCATTGTCGTAGGACAAGTTGCGGAGCCCGCGCACCCGGCGTCACCTTCAGTACCCGACGCTGCAGGAGGAAGCGCACAGCGAACGCCGAGTATTGGCGGGCGGCGTATGCTGCACGCGGTCGTCCGCCGGACCGCCCTCAATCGCCGATCACCAGGACGGTATCGCCCTTGCGATTCGAGAACCGGCTCAGCACCTGCTTGTGTTGCTGCGCCATCCAGCGTTGCAGCGCGGCGTCTCCAGGCTTGTCGATGAGGACGAAATAGCGGAAGTTCGGTGCCTGCTCGGCACTCATCGCCTGTTCGCGATCGAACGGCATGTAGGGATAGCCCCGGCCCGCGTAATAGGCCAGTCGTGAGTCCTCATAGAATATCGCGTCGGCAGGATGGGTGTGTTGCGATAACCAGGCGCCAGCTTCGAGGTAATGCGTTTTCTTCGGGGCAAACGAGACGACGTTCTGCAGCATCACCAACAGGGACACGGTCACGAGGATTTTCGCAAGGCGTGGGAAATCCCTGGCAAAAGACATCACGAACACGGTCAGCAACGGAACGGCCAGCAGATTCAGGAAGCTGACGTAACGCGAGTTGATGAATCGCTCCTGTACGAAGAAAATCAGCAACAGGCCAAAATAAATGAGCCAGGCCCAGGCCATCGGCCTGAGCTTGTGCCAGAACTCAGCGACGCCACGCCAGCCGGGACGATACAGCAGGGTCAGGGCGAAAGGCCCGCAGAGCGCGACAAACTTGCTGATCAAAGTCAGCAACAAACCGAAGAAGACGATGCGCCGGGCATCATCTGCAGAGTACTTCGCCAGCGCCACTTCGGCAAACCTGCTGGCCATCAGATCGAAGCGCGCCAGGAAATTCTGCGGACTCACCAGAGACAGGACGTAGTCGACACGTTCCTGCGCAAGCGCATGCCCGGAAAGCAGCCAGACCACCGCGACCAGCAGTCCGGCCAGCGGCAGGAGACTGATCTGCAGCAGCCGTATCCAGGCCTGGCGTGTTTTCAGATCGGCCAGCAGGCAAAGCGCCAGCGCCGGATAAAGGAGAACCGCCTCGATGCGAAACAGCACCGCGGCGACGATGGCCAGTTGCAGCAGCAGCGCGCGCAGCCAGCCGGCACGTTCCAGCCAGCGCAGCGCCAGCCACAGCGCCAGGGTACAGAAAAACCAGAATCCGAACTCCCGGATGATGTCGTAGCGCAAGTGGTTGAAGGCAGGAATCGACAACACCACCAGGCAAGCCCAATAGCCGCTGCCGATCACGAAGCGTTGCGTGATCGCCACCAGCAGGGCGCAGGTTCCCGCCATCAGGAAAGCACACCACAGGTAGGCCGCGAGTTCCAGCGAAATGCCCAGGAGCCGCTGCGTCGCCGCCAGCAACAGTGAAAACCAGGGCCAGCTGAACAGCTCGAAGGCCACTCGCGGGCCCTGCTCGACAATCTGCTGGCTGACGTACAGGTAACGCGCAGCATCCTTGGCAAGGGTCACCGTGCCGGCAACAGCAAGCAGCGAAAGCAGCAAGCTGCCGAGAAACGCGAGCCGCGCTGGCGAAACCCGCGGCAGCGCGGTCACCCCATCAGCTCTCAATAACCACATCCAGGCCTCCTCACAGCCCTGCCAGCAAGCGAAGGGCCTTGCGCAGGTGGCGCCCCCGCAAGGCCTGCCAGGGACTCAGGCGAAAGGCATCACGATAATAGTGCCTGGCCGTCGAGCGCTCGCCAGCCAGCAGGGCGGTACGAAACAGGGACAGATAGCGCTGCGCCTGGTAGCGTCGGCGCAGCGATTGACATTCGGGAGGCAGCCCGGCAAAGACTTCGGAGACCATTGCACGCGCGCGCGCTTCTTCCCCATCGCGCTGGTGGCGCAGGCTGTCCGGATGTTTGTGGATGCGCGCCAGCGGTTCACAGGTGACGACGACCGGGGCGCTGACCAGGAGATGCGCAAAAACCGCCACGTCTTCACCGCCGCGCAGGTTTTCCGGGTAGGGTCTTTGCAGGAGCAGATCGCGGCGAAACAGCGAACAGCCATGCGAAATCGACACGCGCTTTTCGAGCAGGTAGCGTTTGGCCAGTTCACATGCGGAAGCAGGCGGCACCGGCTTCGGCAGGCGCAGGCGCTGGCGACCGTCCGGGTAAACCGAAACCTGCGCACCGAGCAGCATGCCCGCCGCCGGATGCTCTGCCAGCAGCGTGCGCAGACACGCCAGCGCACCCGGCAGCAACTCGTCGTCCGCGTCGAGCAGCAGCGCATAACGACCGCGTGCCGCACGAATCCCGTGATTGCGTGCCGCTGCGGCACCGGCATTGACCTGCGCGAGGAGCTGCAACCGCGGGTAGCGCGCGGCATGGCTTGCCAGAACCTCGGGGGTGGCATCGGTCGAGCCGTCATCGACGACGATCAGTTCGACATCGTCAGCCATCTGCACGAACACCGAAGCGAGCGCTCGCGGCAGCAGATGCGCGTAGTTATAGGTCGGAATGATGACGCTGATCAGCGTTTCACCGGCCTGGGTCGGGGGATTGGCCTCCTGTTCGGGCTGCAGGCGTCTGTCCTCTTCGACACGACCGGATGGATTTGTTGCAGGCAAGATCTGCCACCTCACTGATGGGGGAGCCTGCCGAACAGGGTCGGTGGCGACCCCGGCATTTTCCGCGATCTGCGCCGGGATGCAAGCCCGCGCGCGCACAGGGGGTGATTCAGATTGAAATACTGTCCCCGTAGTTGCAGAAAAAATCACCGGCCGGGTCACGCGTCCCGCGTGACCCGGCTTGCCTCAGGCAGTCG
>NZ_JDSS02000009.1:549-1529 GCF_000584955.1 Candidatus Accumulibacter vicinus | reverse complement strand
GCGCTCCGCGCCTGCCTCCTGTTCCTGACTGGTGGACCTCAGGGCAAAGCGGAACCCCAGGGCGATGAGGAACACGTCGCGGAGGTCGCGGTGCCTCACGCTGCGGTAAGCGGAGCGACGCCACCTGGCCTCGCCGTCCCACGAGCCGCCGCGCACGACGCGGGGGGCAGACCCCTCGGGGCCACGCGGATCCTCCTGGTCGTTGCCGTCGTAAGTCCGCATTCCGTCGGCACACCACTCCCAGACGTTGCCGTGCATCTCGTAGAGACCCCAGCCGTTCGGCGCAAACGACTTCACTGGCATGGTCTTCTTCCGGTATTCGCCTTTCTCGCCTCCGGCATAGAGGGAGTTGCCATCATAGTTGGCCTGCTGCGTGCTGATCGTCGCGCCGAAACTGAACGGCGTCTCGCTCCCCGCCCGGCACGCGTACTCCCACTCGGCCTCGGTCGGCAATTCCGCAACCACACCCGGCAACCGCGCCCCGACACGCTGCAGGAAACCGTTGGTGTCACTCACGTCATCCCACGACACGTTCTCGACCGGGTTGCGCACGTCTTCCTGGAAACGGCCCGGATTTTCCCCGCCCATCACCGCCCTCCACAGCGCCTGTGTGCAGGCAGTGTCGGCAAGCCAGAACCCCTTGGTCAAGCGCACGCGATGACGCGGCCCTTCGTCGTCAAATCGTTGGACTTCGTCTGCCGGCGAGCCCATCATGAATTCGCCGGGCTCGATCCAGCGAAAACGCTGCACGACGCCAGCCAGGTCGACATCGATCCACAGCCCGTAGGCGTCGTCACCCCAGGCGATCGCGCCGGCGGGCGGCAGCTCTGGCGGCCGCCGCTCGTCTTCGGACGGAAAAGGCGTGCCGGCAGCGGGAGCGTCGCGCTTCATCGGGCAGCCGGACGGTACGCGGAGTCGGCGACCCGGGGGGCTGTCGGCGCCGGCATCCGCCGTGGTCGCCTACCGGCGCCCCGGGCGCA
>NZ_JDSS02000009.1:0-185 GCF_000584955.1 Candidatus Accumulibacter vicinus | reverse complement strand
CAAACCGTGCCGGCAGGACGTCGCGTCTGGTCCATGGTTTTCGGCAAGTCCATGCCGTTGGCTCCATCCCATGTGGCGTGTAGGTTGGGCTGAGCCTGCGAAGCCCAACAATCAGCGCATCCTTCTGTTCCCATCCTCCTCGCTCCGGGTTTGCAGTGTTGGGCTTCGCAAGCTCAGCCCAACCT
>NZ_JDSS02000008.1:33222-35244 GCF_000584955.1 Candidatus Accumulibacter vicinus | reverse complement strand
CCCTTCTCTCGCACTGGGAGCGAGTTAACAGAGGATTCTAGGTTGATCTGGCTGCCTGGGCCAGCGTTCTGCGTGTACGCGGCGGACCAGTACACCGGCGTCGGGTCGAAACCGATTCCAATCGTTTGCGTGATCGTACCCACGGCAAGAACGCCCAGCGAGCTCGCGCCCGGGGTCACCGATGTCACTGTCAGGGTTTCCAGGAACGTTCCCAGCGCCGTGGTGAACTCTTTCGTGAAGATGCTGCCGATCGTGACGCCCATCGGGTCGGGAGATAGAGTTATCAATTGGCCGGCGACCAGGCCGACGTTGTTCGAGACGATCGCCCCAACCAGAGTTGGCGCGCCGTTAGTGATGGTGGTTGCCGTCGTTACATCGCCAGTATCGGCAGTGAAGCTGCCAAGCGCCGCGACGTTGAAGATGGCCTCAATCGGAATGGCAGAGGCTGGAGTGGACAACGCAGCCGCAGCCGACGTCACGGCTACCGCGCACAAGCGAGAAAATTTCATAGGTTAGTCCTCTTTGAGTTGATTGCTGCGCCGGATTGCGCGGCTGGAGCATACCAAGCAAAGAGTGTGCCATGAAAATGTATCCGTCTTTTTATCAAGCGTTTATGTTTCTGCCTCGGTCTGGGGCAAGCCGCAAGTGTAAGATTTCTCGACACTCCTTCCTTGATGCCGGCAATCGCCACGGCGGCCGGACGCGCCACGCATACATGGTGGTCAACAGCAGATTTTTGTCCTTGGCCTGATCACCCGATTTCAGGTGCGTGAAGTGCCGGGTGAAGCCCGTCCATTCGTCCACCTCCAACAGCAGCTCGGTAATCTTGACGTGCGGCAGGATCATCGCCGTTTGGTCGATCAGCGCCTGGCCGATGCGTCCGTACAGGCGCACCTTGGCGTTGATGGCCTTGCCGGACGCCTGGAACTGCTACTATTGCAATGAGTTTCGACAAGAAAGAATGCCCATGCGACCGTCCGTTGTGCTCGACATGAAGCGAAATGCAGTGCGCGAAGCGGTAAACCGTTTTCGCACGGCGAATCCGCGCGTCTTCGGTTCGGTGCTGCATGGCACCGACCGGGACGGCAGCGACCTTGATCTGTTGGTCGATGCACTGCCTGGTGCCACGTTATTGGACTTGGGCGATTTAGAAGACGAATTGAAATCGCTGCTCGGCGTTCACGTTGACTTGCTAACACCAGGCGACCTGCCGCCAAAGTTTCGAGCAAAGGTACTTGCAGAGGCGCAACCGGTATGAATGAAAGCCGTCTTTCTGATTACATCGATCACATACAGCAGGCCGCAGCGGATGCGCGCGGCTTCGTGGAAGGGGTGGCGAAGGACGACTTCCTTACCGATAAGCGCACCCAGCAGGCCGTTACCATGAGCCTCATCATCATCGGCGAGGCCGCCACGAAGGTGATGGATGGCTACGCCGAGTTCACTCAGGCACACGCCGAAGTGCCGTGGCGCAGCATGCGCAACATGCGCAATCGTATGGCCCACGGCTATTTCGACATCAACCTCGATGTGGTGTGGGAGACGGTACAAGAATGGCTACCGGAGTTGCTCAAACAACTGCCTGCCGTGCACCAGGACGCCGCCGATAAAGACCGCAATGACATCAGAGAACATGGCGGAGCAGACGTCACGCAGGTGGCGCACGAATATATTGACCTGGGGCGAGACAAGCCATGTTGATCGGCTATGCGCGCGTCTCGACGCAGGATCAGAACCTTGAGTTGCAGCAGAAAGCCTTGACCAAGGCCGGATGCCAGAAGATTTTTGAAGATAAGGTCAGTGGTACGAAGGCTGACCGCCCCGGCTTGGCCAAGGCGATGAAAATGCTGCGCGAGGGCGACGCCCTCGTGGTCTGGAAGCTGGATCGCCTGGGTCGTAGCGTCAAGCAACTGGTCGATCTGGTTACTTGATCGCCATGGCAGAGCTCGCGGCCAGGAATCGTCCGTGCCCGGCGAAAACCCGCTCAGCCCTGGCCGCGTCCCGCGGCCAGGGCGACGCCGC
>NZ_JDSS02000008.1:32603-33197 GCF_000584955.1 Candidatus Accumulibacter vicinus | reverse complement strand
CCGCTCCGTGGCGCCGGCCACTCCGTGGCCCCGGCCGGGCTCGTGGACCTCAGGGCAAAGCGGAAGCCGTAGACCTGGCCGGCGCCGTCGGGCGCGTAGGCGCCGCGGAACGCTGAGCGGGCGCCCCTGGCGTAGATGCACCAGGAGCCGCCGCGCAGCACGCGCTCGGCAACACCGTCCCCACTCCCGGACGCATCGGCACACCATTCCCAAACGTTACCGTGCATTTCGTACAAGCCCCAGGGATTGGCCGGCAGGCTCCTGACCGCCACCGTCATCTTTCGCGGCCGTTCGTCCGACCAGTATTTCACCTCCTCGCCGGTGATCGTGTCGCCAAAGCTGTACGCGGTCCGGGTTCCGGCCCGGCACGCGTATTCCCACTCGGCTTCGCTCGGCAATCCGGCCGCCGCGCCCGCCGTGAAGGCTTGCAGGCGAACCAGGAAGCCCTCCGGCGGCAGAACGACGTCGTTCCAGCTCACCCGCTCGACCGGATGTTGCGGAGATCCCGGCTGCTCGCTGAAATGGCTCGGGTTGCTGCCCATCACCGCCTGCCTTCAAGCTGCGCAAACACCGCCAACTGCTCCACGAGGATCT
>NZ_JDSS02000008.1:30138-32286 GCF_000584955.1 Candidatus Accumulibacter vicinus | reverse complement strand
GCGGTGTCCGCGAGCCAGAAACCGTTGGCGATCGTCGTCGGCACCTGTTGCTCGGGCTGGCTTTCGTCGCCCATCCGGAAGTGGCCAGGCTCGATCCAGCGCAGGCGTTGCACCTCGTTGGCCACCCGCAGATCGGCCCAGACGCCGAAGCGATCGTCGCCCCAGGCGCCCGCCCAGGGCGGCGGAAACGGATCGGGACCGCGACGCTGCCACTCGGCAAGATCAAAGACGGCACTCATCGCGACGCCAGGGCGGGCGGCGACCCGGGGAGCTGTCGCGTCAGCGCTGCTGCGCCTTCACTACCGGCACCCCGGGAGCCTTCGAGTTCGGACGGCGGCCGCAGGGCCACCGCCACCGGAAACAGCGCCTGGTCCATCGGCAGCGGCAAATCCATGCCGGGGTGTTGCCACACCCGTCGCCGGTCGAGCTCAGGGCAAAGCGGAAGCCGTAGTTCTGGTTGGCGTTGTCGGGCGCGTTGGCGTTGCGGTTCGCTGAGCGGGCGTTCCTGGCGTTGTTGTTCCAGGAGCCGCCGCGCAGCACGCGCTCGGCAACACTTTTTGCCTTGCAGGCAAGCGGCGCTGTTCACAAGCGCGATTATCGGTGATCCCGGCGCCACCCGGCAATCGCCGTGTCGCGTCCGGGCCGCCTGCGGTTCCTTCGAACACACGCTCATTCGCGGTCTGTTGCATCGTAAATGCTGGGCCGTTGCTGCCAGACGCCTTGCCGAAAGCCGAGGCTGTGGCTGTGCGCCAGCGGTGCCAGGGTGTTCGCGCCGGCGCGCTGCAGTTCGGCGGCAGTGAGCAGACCCTCGGCCCAGGCTGCTTCGAGCCGCCGCGCGTGCCGCCGATAGCGCGCCAGCTTGCGCCGGCTGGGCAGGATCAGCGCCTGATGCACTCGATAGCCGCACCAGACGACGCCGGCGCGGCTATGCGCGATCGCGGCGCTCGGCTTGAGGCGCAGGCGGCGCTCACGCCAGAGGAAATCGCTCCATTCGCCGAGCGTCGCCTGCGCTTCGGCGCGGCTGTCGCACCACCAGAGGGTGTCGTCCATGTAGCGCACGTGCGCGCGCACCCGGCGATCTTCGAGCAGCCATCGATCGGCCGCGTCAAGGTAGGCGTTGGCAAAGTGCTGCGAGGTCAAGGAGCCGATCGGCAGGCCACGCCCGGCGTTGCCGCCAGCATCGATGATCCGCCCGAGCAGGGCGAGGAAGCCGTCGCCCTTGAAGCGCCGCGCGAGCAGCGCCTTCAGGCAGGCATGGTCGATGCTGGGGAAGTAGCCATCGACGTCGACCTGCACGCGCCAGGCGAAGCGCTGCAGATTGCGCTGCACCTGGCGGGCGGCCGCGTGCACGCCCTTGCCGGGGCGGCAGGCGTACGACGAATCGACGAGCATGGTCTCGAAACGGGGTTCGGCCAGATTGAGGATCGCGTGCTGCAATACACGGTCGGCGAAACACGCGGCGTGGATCACGCGTCGCTTCGGGTCGTGAATGGTGAAGCTCGTGTACTGACCTTGCGGCGCCTCACCGTTGAGGATGCTCGCCGCGAGCCGGTCAAGGCGCGCGTCGAGCTCGCCGAGAAAGCGCGCCACCGGCGGGCGCTGTCGTTTGCCGCGCGCCGCCTTCCAGGTGGCGAGGGCGAGGTTGCTGCGCTCGGCGAGCTGCTCCAGGCTGATCGCCAGCCGCTTCATGAAGTCTGCTCGGCCACGGCGCTCGCGATGGCCGCGAGAAAGGGCGCGCCGTACTTGCCGGCACGCGCCTCGCCGACACCGTCGATGGCGCGCAAGGCCGCGGCGCTGCCTGGCCGCTGGCGCGCCATCGCCGCCAGTTGTTCATTGGTAAACAGGACGTACGGCGGCACCCCCTCGCGTTCGCCCAACTGCTGGCGCAGACTGCGCAAGCTAGCGAAAACGGCGAAATCCGCCGGCGAGAGGACTTCGCGATAATCCACCCGAGCCGGCCGGCCGGGCTTGCCGCCGGTCACCCTGGCGGCGTCGGGCAGCGCCCCCGGACCATTGGCGACGGCGACGCAGACCACCCAGTGCGAATCGAGGCCGGCGGCAAGCCACTGCTTCTCGATCGTCAGCACCCGATGCTGGGCGAGAAAGGTATTCAGTTCGTCCTGCGCCGCGCGGCCGTCGAGGGCGTGG
>NZ_JDSS02000008.1:28176-30071 GCF_000584955.1 Candidatus Accumulibacter vicinus | reverse complement strand
AGGCCACTCCGTGGCCCCGGCTGGGCTCGTGGACCTCAGGGCAAAGCGGAAGCCGCAGTACTGGGCGGCGTAGCCGGGCGCGTAGGCGCTGCGGTACGCCGAGCGGGCGTGCCCGGCGTTGCGGTTCCAGGAGCCGCCGCGCAGCACGCGCCCGGCAACACCTTCGCCTTCCGGGCCGCGTGGATCGGTCTCGTCGCGCTCCACATACTTGCGTTGCCCGTCGGCACACCACTCCCAGACGTTGCCGTGCATTTCGTACAGGCCCCAGGCGTTGGCCGGCAGGCTGCCGACCGGAACGGTCGACTCGCGGTAGAGGCCCTTGGTGCCGCCCGCATACGGAAAATTCCCATTGTAGTTTACCTGCTCGGGGGTGATCTGGTCGCCGAAGCTGAAAGCGGTCAGCGTACCGGCTCGGCAGGCGTATTCCCACTCGGCCTCGCTCGGCAGGCTAGCGATCGCCCCCGGCAGCCGCATTTCGAGCGCGCGCAGGAAGCGCTGCACGTCGTTCCAGCTCACCTGCTCGACCGGATGCTGCGGCCCGCCGCGGTTCTTGGCATGGAAATGGCTCGGGTTGTTGCCCATCACCGCTTCCCAGAGCGCTTGCGTACAGGCGGTGTCGGCCAGCCAGAAGCCGGCGCTCAGGGTCACCGAATGTTGCGGGCCTTCGTCTTCATAGCGCTCGGGCTCGGATTCTGGCGACCCCATCCGGAAGTGCCCGGCTTCGATGTAGCGCAGCCGCTGGACGACGGTTCTGGCGCCAGCCGACGCCTTGCGCGCCTGGCCCGGAATTTCAACGATCGCGTAGAGGCCATGCGCGTCGCGGCCGATTTCCTGCGCCCAGGCAGGGCGCTCGACGCGGCCAACGAGGTAGCTGTGCTGGCCGGCGGTGACGGTCAGCGGTCTGGCCGGGTCGGCGAGACTGGCGAGCGGCGCGACGAGCTGCGGCCGGCCCGCCGGGTCGGGGTCGAGCACGCGCGTCGGCCCGCCCGCGCTGACCAGCAGCCGCCTCGCCCGCAGCGGCGAGCCGAGGCGCGAATGCGCCGGGCCGGCCGGGCGTTCGCCACAGTGAAGCATCAGCCCCGGCGGCTGCACGCCGAGTTCGCAGGCGAGCAGCGGCAAATCGTCGCAGTCGTCGCGGTCGCTGATCGCCTGCAGCAGATGTTCGGGCTGCAGGCCAGCGGGCGCGGTCTTTTCGCCGCTGGCGGCCCACACCGGCGACAGCGCCCGCGAGTTGGCCGACATCCACGCGAGGTCGGCGGCGTTGCGCGCCAGCAGATCGCGCGCGTACTGGCGCAGTTGCGGATCGACGCACCCTGCCTGGCTGGCCCTGGCGCCAAGGGCGGCGAACCAGCGTTTGGCTTCGGCGACGCGATCGGCGGCATCACGTTTCGCCTCGTCGCGGGCGTGCGCCTGCCAGACCAGGAGCTCGGTGGCTTCGGTCGCCCGCCCGCGCCAGGCGTGGATGTGCAGCGTCTGCTCGAGCGCCGCCAGTTGCTCGGCCGCCGCGAGTTCCTCGAAATCCTGGCGGTAGCGCGCGACGTGCGCGGCGGCGACGGCGCGCGAAACGAGGCTGTCGTAGACCACCGGCGGGTGGTTCCAGACCAGCGCTTCGAGTGCCGGTTCGTTCGCCGTCGCCGGTGTGATGGCGCGCAGCGCCCGCAACAGCGCCGGTTCGACGCGAATGCAGAAGGCCATGCGCACCAGCAGCCGTTCGCGCAGCACCGCCAGGCGTTGCCGTTCGGCCTGCCTTTGCTGGTTGTCGGCAAGGTGGCCACGCTGGCGGCGCAGGTCGCCGCGCGGCTGCAGGCAGAACACGCGCGCGCGGCGCGCGAGTTCGACCTCGATCTGCGCCGGCGCCAGCGGCGCCCAGAACACCGGCTGCGCGCCGCTGGCGA
>NZ_JDSS02000008.1:26305-28151 GCF_000584955.1 Candidatus Accumulibacter vicinus | reverse complement strand
GTGCCGCCGGTCTTCGGCGAGCTGCGCGGCGGCGGTCTGCAGGATCTCGTCGTCGAGGCAATCGTTCGCCGGCCGTTTCGCTTGCGGGCCGAAATGCGCCCGCCCGCGCTTGACGAGGAAGCGGGGGTAGGGTTGCTCGGGCTCGAGCGTGAGCACCACGCAGCGGCGCAGGAAAGCCGCCGGCAGTTCGCGCTCCTCGTTGGTGGTGATCACCACCAACGGCAGGCCGTGCGTCGGCCGGATCGCCGCGCGCGTCACCGGGTTGGGAAACTCGCGGCTGCCGAGGACTTCGAGCAGGCTGTTCGGCAGGTCGCTGTCGGCCTTGTCGATTTCGTCGATCAGGATGACATGGCCGGCGGGTGCGGGCTGCGCCTCTGCTTGCTGGCTGGCGGCCGACGGCCCGTAGGCCTGCGCGCCGGCCCAGTCGAAAGCGCGCCAGAACGGTCCCGGCAGCCAGTAGTGTGCATCGTCCCGGATGCCGCCACCGGCAAACCCGGCGGCCTGCGCGTCGGCGAGCCGGCGAACCGCGTCGAAGCCGTGGAAAAGGTCCGATGCCTCGAAGCGCGGGCTGACGGTGACCGGGTGCAGATGCCAGCGCAGCGCGACCGCAGCGGCCCGCGCCAGTTGCGTCTTGCCGGTGCCCGGTTCGCCGCGCACCAGCAGCGGGCGTTCGCACGCCAGCGCCAGATGCAGCGCGTCGATCTCGTTCTGCGACCATTGGTGAAAGGCGCCGTTGTCGAGCGATTCGATCGCGTCGTGCTCGAGGTCTTGCAGGAGCTGCTGGATATCGTGTTTCATCGTGTGTGCCTTTGTGCGAGTCTGTGGCTTGCTGGCCGGTGCGGGTCGATGCTATGGCTTGGGCGGTGTTGCGTGCAGGCGCTTGAGGATCAACCCGGCCGCTTCGGCGGGGGGAAGCCTGTCGGTGCCGCAGTCGATAGCGATGTCCATCAACAACAGCCCGTCAATCCGGGTGTCGTCGAAACGAAAGAGCATGATTCGCTCTTCCTGACGCCGCATGATCAGGTCGTACACCACGCTCCACTCGAGGCCACACCACTTCTTCTGCTGGTACTCCGCGCAGAGAAAAACGACGACCAGATCCGACTGATCGCCATAGACCTTCATCAAGGGCAGGTGCGCGCGTGGCCTGGCCAGATACGCCTTGAAATCGTCGTCGTAGAACAGCTCCTCCGGCCCCAGGCCCTTCTTGAGTTCGTCACTGATCGCCTTGACGTACGGTCGATGTTCGCCGGGAAACGATAGCGCGACGCGAAAATGCATGTCCTGCAGAGCTTTCATCGATTTGACCTCTTCCGGGTAGAGCATCTCGAACAGCAGCTCGATGCAGTTCAGCACCTCGGGCTGCAGCCTCGCCTTCTGCCAGGCCCCGGCTTCGCTCTCCGACAGGGACTCTTTCGCTGCGGCATCGAAAAGGAAAGTGTGCACGCCAAGTTCCACGGCGAATTCCCGCCGCAGGTTCGCATCGTGCATCGGATGCGGGTCGACATGCTGCACACCGAAGATCGGCCGGACACCCAGGTGCTCTTCGACTCTCCGCAGGCCGATCTGCAATGCTTCCTGGGCTGGAATACCGCGCGACTTGACCTGCTCGAGACGAAACCGCCGGCCACGCTCATGCGCGTTGCCGTGATAGCTGTCAAGCTCGCGCAAGCGGGCAGCATCGACCATTGCCTGCACTTCGGCGAAGGCCCGATCGCGGTCGTCCGACCATAAGAATTCCAGCGGTTCGACGTCGTGTGGCAAAAGGTTGTCCACGCGCGGCGCCGCCGTCTGCTTGTCGACCACCAGCCGGATTCCCATTCGCGACCATACCGCGGCGATCACC
>NZ_JDSS02000008.1:15607-25977 GCF_000584955.1 Candidatus Accumulibacter vicinus | reverse complement strand
CAGCAAGCAGATCGTCACCTACGGTCTCGATTCTTCGGCCAATTGCGGGCATTGGTTCAGGATGTGCCGCTCGCACGCGAGCAGGCCGATGGCGATGGCTGTTTCGCCAACGAGGCTGCGCTTGCCGACGTCGTGGGCCACGAGTTCGCGCAGCTCTCGCGCGAACCAGAGGACGCCTTCGAGCAGTTCACGCGGAGGCTGGCGCAGGCAGTCGCCGAACAGCGCTTCGGCATCGTCAAACCGTGGCGCCCCGAAGGTCTGCGCCCATGCCCCGGAAAAACCCCGCCATAGCTCGTCGCCCTGGGCGTGAATCTCCTGCAGACGCTCGAGCAGCTTCTCCTGCAGGCGACTTCGGCTGCTACCGGCGGTCGTCTTCAAAGCGACTTCAACGGCCCTTCTGATAGGTGCCGACCAACTGCGCTTCTGCAACGATATGCCCCTGCATCGCCTGCTCCAGGGCCTTCCTGGTCGGTTTTTTCAAGTCGGGCAACACAAGGTCAAGGGCGTACAGCTTGTGGAAGTAGCGGTGTCGACCGATGGGAGGACAGGGGCCGCCGTAGCCAACTCGCTGCCAGTCGTTCAGTCCATCCAGTGTGCCGGCCGGAAACGACCGTACGGCCTCGGGCAACCCGGTGCTGTTGGCCGGCAGGTTGTACAGCACCCAATGAACCCAGGTCATGCGTGGTGCGGCAGGATCCGGCGCATCCGGATCGTCCACAATCAGTGCTAGACTCTTGGCGCGGGCAGGCACACCACTCCAGGCCAGTGGCGGAGAAATGTCCTGACCCTCGCAGGTGTACAGCTTCGGGACCGGCTCGTTGTGATCGAACGCACTTGAAGTGATGGTCATGTCCATGCTGGCTCCTCCAGTTTGAGTGGTAATCACCCGGACGCCAGGCATCAGCGATACGCGGCAATTGTGCCCAGGCGGATGTCAGCGACAGGATGGTCGAATAGTCAATCTCAGGCTACACATCGTGATACTTTATCGCAAGCCAGGATTATTGAAATGGCTGAAATGGCTGAAATGGCTGAAAGGGTTGTTTGTAACCCGAGCCCCGTTGCCTCCAGAGATCCTGCGAGCCAAAGAAGTCATCGCGGCCATAGACTCGGGAGGCATGCCATTGAATCCGGCAACGATCAACACGATCGCACGGAACCTGGGGCTGGAGGTGCCAAGACGAGCACCAGTCAGCGACACGATCCAGCGCATCCGGATGGCGGTTGAACGAAGCCAACACTTGCGGTCTTGATGCCCCCAGGAGGCGAAAGTGGGGTCGCTGTTGTTTATCCCCCGCCTTCACCCCCTTGCCGTAGGTCACGGCGCGCTGCCTGCCGACGCACAGATGGAACTACCGATGACCGAAGAACTATTCCGCGAAGACGCTACGCTCACCCGTTGTGAAGCACGAATCACTTGCATCGACCACCGCGGCGTACAACTCGAGCGCACGGTCTTCTACCCGCTGGGGGGAGGCCAGGCTGGCGACCGCGGGACCCTGATCCTGCCCGACGGCAGTGATCTGCAGATCGTCGACACCCGCAAGGGGGCGCAGGCCGGCGAAATCCTGCATGTGCCGGCGGCTGGCCAGGAGGAACTGCTCGCGCAGATCAGCGCCGGCCAGCGGGTTAACGCCTGCCTCGACGAGCACCGCCGACAGCGCCACATGCGCTTCCACACCACGACGCACCTGCTGTGCGCGTTGATCCCTCACCCGGTCAACGGCTGCTCGATCACCTGCGACTATGCGCGGCTGGATTTTCACATGACGGAGCCGCTCGACAAGGAAGCCCTGACCGCCGGCCTGGCGCACCTCGTCGGCGAGGCCCGCCCGGTCCGTCATCGCTGGATTGCCGAGGCCGAACTGGATGCCAATCCCGGCCTGGTACGCAGCATGAGCGTGCAGCCACCACGTGGGCTGGGCCGCGTCCGGGTCATCGAAATCGAAGGGGTGGACCTGCAGCCCTGCGGCGGCACACATGTCGGCAACACGGCCGAGATCGGCGCCGTCGTCGTCACCCGAATCGAGAAAAAGTCGGCGATGACCCGCCGGGTCGTGCTCGCGTTCGCCAGGACGAGCTAAACGCAGCTAGGCGGTGTGCAGTTCTTCGCGCAGCACTTTGCGCAGCGTCGCCACGGTAATGGGCTTGTCCTCGGCGTCTTGGCTCGCCGCATCGGCAACTACCTCGCGCAATGGCGTGACGAAGCGCTGTTCTCCCTGTGCGTCAGGATCCTCGATGGTGACAGCCATCGGGTCACGGAGGGCCTGTTCGGCATGGGCGAAGCTGACCTGGTGCTTGGCCAGGTTGGACCTGGCCTTGGATGGGTCGAATTCGATGTCCATCGAGGCATTATAATGGCCTGGTCACAGGAGGCTGAGATGAAGACGTTCGATCGCATCACCAGGGATCCGGCGATGTTGGGTGGCCAACCGACGGTGCGCAGCATGCGGCTCACGGTCAGGCGGGTAGTAAAAGCCGTAGCACTATACCCAAATCGGGACGAGCTGTTTGCCGAGTATCCGGAACTCGAACCGGAAGACGTCCGTCAGGCGCTGGAGTTCGCCGCGCAGAACCTCGATGACCGGGTGATAGCTTTGGAGCTGGCTTGATCCGGCTGCTGCCGGACCAGGGACTGCCTCGCTCCGCCGTCCGATTGCTGGGTGATGTCGGCTGGGACGTGCTACACGCGGGAGACATTGGCATGGCCCGCTCATCGGACAGCGACATTCTGGACTACGCTCGCCGGGAGCGTCGCGTCTGCGTGACCCTGGATGCGGATTTTCACGCCCACCTTGCCGTGAGCGGCGCGGCACACCCTTCGACGGACCGTATCCGAATCGAAGGCTTGAACGGCTGTGCTCTGGCCGAGCTGCTGCAGAAGGTGTGGCCGATGATTGGCGATGCCCTGGACCGGGGCGCAATGGCGACGATCACTGAACGCGACATTCGCCGGGGCGGAGCGACGAGCAGGAACAATAGACGCCGGTGACTGCAAGCGGCTTCGCCAAAGGCTCGAAACTCCCGCGCGGACTGATGCTCACGGTATTCTCGTTGCGATCCGGTCATCCGAGGGTGGTGGAAGCAGCCGTCAATGGCCGCGCGAAACCCACGCTACGAACGTGGCGCTGGAGCCACACCCGCGCCAGACAACCATCAGTCGCGCCGACAACGCGAAAGAAATTGGTTCGCCCTATTCACCAGGGCCGGCTAATGGGTGACGCCGCTCTTGTGGTTGGCAAAAACCAGACCCCGACAGACATATGGGGCTAATGCGTGACCCCATTCATACGGGGCAAATTATTGTGTGTGCAACTCGCGGTGCTAGACTATGCGGCGTTCATTTCTGGAGGTCGCGGCCATGGCCAGCACGATGCAGTTGACGGCAATCATCGAACGTGAGGGGGCCGAGTACATCTCCATCTGCCCGGAACTGGACATCGCCAGTCAAGGGGCCACCATCGAAAAGGCATGCGACAATCTGCAGGAGGCAATAGAGCTGTTCTTCGAGACGGCCGATTCCTCCGAGATCGCCACCCGCCTCCATGACGAGGTGTTCGTCACCCGGGTTGAGGTCGCGGTTGGAAGGGACTTGTGTCGGCTGCTCGGCGACCACGGTTTCGAAGTGGTCGGCAGCGTGGCCGCCACGCGGTCATGCAGAAGCGGACAGCAGGCACCACCGTAACGGTCCCGGTCCCGCTGCACGACGAAATCTGCATCGGGACGCTTCAATCCATCATCCGCCCATCAGGCCTGCTCAAGTCTCTGTTCGAGCAAGGTTGAGCAGCAAGAATCGCTCCGAGAGGGCGAATGTTTCGGGGCAGCAATTCACGTAGGGCAGGTTTGCAAGAGCCTCCGTTAGCCGAAAGGCTTTACGCCGATCAGCCAGGCATGGCCGTAGAAGGCAAAGCCCAGCCAGCCGACGAGGCCCATGCCGAGCACCAGCGCATCGCTGGCCCAGCCGCGCACCGGGTAGGTCCGTCCGGCAATCCGGTCGCGGCGCCGCAACGAGACGAAACTCGCCACGGCCCAGACGAGGAAGGCGCCGAACAGGGTCGCGTCGGCCAGACTGCCGTTGGCCAGCAGATGTGCCAATGCCCAGAGCTTGACACCGGCGACCATCGGATGGCCGACCTTTGCCTGCAGGTGGCTGCCGGGCACGAAGGCGGCGACCAGCAGAATGAACGCCGGCAGGGTCAGCAGGGCGGCCAGGTGGCGAGTCCCCCGCGGCGCCAGCCAGAGGACCGGGGAATCCACGTGTGCCAGGCCATAACCCCAGATGATCAGCGCCAACCCGAGCGCCGAGACGAGCGAGAAAACGCCTTTCCAGCGCATTTCGCCGAGCCGGGCGAGTTGAGCATCGCGCCAGTCGCCAGCGACGATGCGTAGCGAATGAGCGCCGAGGAAAACGATCAGCCCGATGACGAGATAGCTCATGACGGTCTCCCGGCCTGCGATGACGCGCTGTCAGAATTGCCCAGCATTCCGGACAGCGCGCGGGCAACGCCGCTGATTCCGTCGTTGGACAGGCCGGCATCCTTCATCACGGCATCAACGATCGGCTTGGCCAGTTGGTACTGCAGTGCCGAGTTCATCACCTGCTCCGGAAACGTCGCGCCGCTGCCGCCGTCTGCTGGCTGTGCCGCTGCACCGGGCAGGCCACTGACCTGAAAGATGCGGATCGAGTCAATCTTCTCGATCGGACGAACCGCCTGCTCGAGGATCCGGGGCAGTTGCTGGAGCAACAGGGTGCGCACCTGCAGATCGATCTGTGCGGCAGACAGGGTGTTGAGTGCCTCGTTGATGGCACGTTTTCCTTCGGCCTCGGCGAGCGCTGCTGCCTGGCGTGCCTTGGCCTCGATGGTCACCGCCTCGGCGCGGTCGAGCGCGGCGTCCTTCTCGGCCGCGGCCGACACCTTGACGCCGATGGCTTTCTGCTCGGCCTCCTTCGCAGCCTCGATCAACTGGATGCTCTTTTCCCGCTCGGCGACGGCCACCTGGCGTGCCGTGTTGACCGCCTCTGCAGCCTTGACGGCTTCGGCGCGGGCAAGGTCGGCGGCCGCGTCGGCTTCAGACTGCTCACGCGACTTGGTGGCGATGGCGATCTGGGTGTCCTGGCGGGCAATCTCGACCTGTTTTCGTTGCTCGGCACGCTGCATTTCCGTCTTGCGCTCGAGTTCGATTTCACGGGTCTGGATGGCCAGATTCTTGTCGATCTCGGCGCCCCTGATTTCCCGTTCGGCTTCGATGCGCTTCTCGCTGACCTGCCGCTCGGCCTGAATCTTGGCCGCCTCGGCCTCGCGGCTGCGCTCGGCCTGCTGTGTGGCGATCAACGCTGCCTGCTCGGCCCGGTTGTTCTCGATCTCTCGCTTCTGCGCGAGCGAAGCGAATTCCTGATCCTTCTCGATGGTCAGCTTCAGGCGGCTTGCTTCGAGATTCTTGGTGCGTACCTGGACCTCGGTATCCTGTTCCACGTCATTGCGCTGCTTGCGGCGCGCTTCGGTCTGTTCGGTCAGGCGGGTCAGGCCTTCGGCATCGAAAGCGTTGTTCGGGTTGAAGAACTGCTTGTCCGTCTGATCGAGACTGGTCAGGGAAACCGATTCGAGTTCAAGGCCGTTCTTTTCGAGGTCTTCGGCGACAGCGTTCTGGACGGCCTGGACGAAGTCCCGGCGTTTGTCCTGCAGTTCCTGGATCGTCATGGTCGCGGCAGTGGCCCGCAGCGAGTCGACGAACTTGTCTTCGACCAGCGCCTTCAGCTCGTCCGGGCTCATCGTACGGGCGCCAAGGGTCTGCGCGGCGATACTGATCGCCTCTTCGGTCTGCTTGACCCGCACGAAGAATGCGGCCGTCACATCGACGCGCATGCGATCCCGTGTGATCAGGCTTTCGCGTTCGCGGCGAAGCACTTCCAGCTTGAGCGTGTTCATGTTGACGAGGACACGCTCATGGAAAACCGGCAAGACGATGGCGCCGCCGTCCATGATCACTTTCTGGCCACCGAGACCGGTGCGCACGAAAGCGGTTTCCTTGGTCGAGCGCTTGTAAAGGCGCGCGAAGATGATTCCGATGGTCAGCAGGGCGATCAGCACCATGCCGGCCAGGGCGGCAAGCTCGATCAGATTGTTCATGTTTTCGGTTCTCCCTCAGCGGTGATTTCGGGAGTCGCTGACGCGACTTCCAAATTAAAGCAATGCGGGGTGGGGATTGGCAATACAACGGTACGACGCCCCGGTCTTGCGGACAATGAGAATCTGGGCTCCTTCGTCGAAGGTTTCATCGTCCACATCCGGCTCGACCATCAGGTAGTGCGTTCTCCCCTGGCTGTCACGCACCCGCGCCTGCGCCGCCAGCCCACGGCGAGCGACGCCCGCCGAAACGACACCGGCACGGCCGATCAGCGACAACTCGCTGACCGCACTGCTTTCGTCGCGAGGAATGATACGCGCCGCCAGCTTGCCGAGGCTGCCGACGGTTGCCAGGCTGGGCGGTAGCGCGACGATTCCGGCGATCCAGGCCGGCAGGTAGAAGCCAAGCAAGCCATGCAGCAGCATCTGCAGCGCGTAGCCGAACAGCGCATAGGCAGAGAGAAAGAGAACCAGCAGTACCAGCGAAGGCACTTTGCCGACATGCAGCCAACCGAGCGCCCGGTCGATTCCGCTATCGCCGTCGATCTCGGGAAGCAGTTGATCGAGCAGATTGCTCGGACTCAAGGAGATCAGCATGCCGACGCCTTCGAGCAGGGCGATGACGATGACCAGCACGAAGGCGACGCCGAAGGGCAGCGTCTCCGCCGCGACGAACAGACTCACGCCTTGCCCGCCTTGAGCAGCGCCATGCGCTCGGCGATCTTGTTCTCGCGAACGAGATCGTCGAGTTCCCGGAGCCTTGCCGCCTGTTCGAGGCTGCCCGTGCGGGCAGTCCCGGCGAGCCCGGTTTGCCGCTCGTATACCCGATCGAAAGCGCTGGTGACGGCATCCATTCGATGATCGGTCGGCTTGCTCGAACTGCCACTGCCGGCGAGCGTCGCGGCGGCGGCCCGGCTCTTGCGAAACTCGGACAAGGCTTCTTCCATCTCGCGTTTCTTGGCGAGCAGCGCGGTGACATAGCCCTTGAACTCGCTTTCCTGGCGCGCGAGCTCGGCCAGTGTCATCTCGAGGATCGGAATCTGGGCCTCGATGTCGAGTTGGCGGGCTACCGCCGCGCGGGCAAGTTCCTCGCGCTGCAGAACCATGGCCTGCTCGATCTGTCCGCCCAGTTTCTCATGCTGCGCATTCAGGTTCGCATGCTGTTGCTGCGCGAGATGGCGGTTGGCGCTGACCAGACCCAGTTCATGGCGAACGTCGTCGATCACCGCATCGGCCTCGCGAATCGATTGCTGCATGATCGCTTCGGGCGCTTGATCCTCGATGCGGTCGATGAGTGCGTGTACGCCGCCAGCGATCACGCGGCCCACGCGGTTCTTGAGAGTATCGGCCATGTCAGGCTCCTTCTGGAAGTCAGGGTTGAGAAAATGCTTGCGGTCAGCGCAGGCTTCGTGGCCCGGCGCAATGATCGCGTCGACCTTGCGCCGGGCCGGCCGGTCGGCGCAACCGGTGGCAAGCGGGGTCGGCAAGGGCGCGCTACGCAGCATCCGAGGAAAAATTCACCATGGCGGCGAACATGCTTCGATTCGCATCGACGTTTCCAGCGTGTTCCAGGTATGCAGCGGCGGCAGTTCGAGCAGCCGTTGACACTTCCGCGAATCTTGCCGCGTCCCAGCTTACGGCTTCGTTCAGGGCTGCGACAAAGGATTCCGGCCGAGAAAGCGGGATCTCCCAGCCGTACCCCTTTTCCTGCAAGCCTCGCCAGGGGGTGGCATCGCTGATCAGGATCGCACAACCCGCTGCCATGGCTTCGAGAATGACGTGCCCGAAGTTCTCGCCAAGCGTCGGAAACAGAAAGACATGGTATCTGCCCAGCATGGTGACGACATCCTTCGACTCGATGGGCCCCTTCTGGGTGACCTGCAAAGTCGTCGGCGCGGTCTCGATGATCGCCTGGCATTCATGCCAATAGGCCTGGTCTTCGAGCGGCCCCCAGATATCGAACGCGATGCTTCCGGAAGCCTCCGAGAGAACCTTGAGCGCGTAGTGCAGGTTCTTCTTGCGCGCCACTCTCGACAGGAAGGCCACCCGCAATTGGCCGGACTGTTTCTCCGGCAGGGGGTTGGCGACCCCCTGCGGGTTCGTTGAAAGATTGCCGGCCACGAAAAACCGACCCGGCCCACGCCTGCCATCCGAAGGCAACGGAAAATACGCCGAGATCTCCGATTGCTCACGCGGCGTCGAGGCGTGCCAGCAGACTCGATCGTAGCACCCCAGCAATCTCGCGACGGCCAGGTAGCACTGCTTCTTCCTTCGTTTCAGGCTCAATGCTCCGGGCGAGAATTCGCCACGCGGAGCGAGCAGCACCGGGGTCTTGTTCCGAAGCATTCCCAGTGCCAGCAGCACCTTGATCGTGTGACTGGAGAAAAAACTGTTGAGGTACACACACGACCAGTTCCCGGCAAGCAACTTCATCAGGTCGTTCCATGGCGGCAGGCCCGAGTCGGTATAAAACACATGACCCTTGCCAACCCTCACCCATTCTCCCAGTTTTATTCCCTCGTATCGCTGCAACTCACCCAAATCCTTCGCCGAAGTCACCACGTAAAAAGAAAAATCATCCCCCAGCATTTCGACGATGCTGGCAATGCTCTTGATCGGACCCCCTGCCTTGTAGCCCGGAAGGTAATAATCACTGAAGACAAGAATCCTGCATTTCATATTGCAAATGTCGTTTCCGTCAAGGGATCGAAGCAAAAGGATCGCACCGGCCTCACCTCCGGTAGCGCAGCATGACCGAACAGAACAACCAGGCAATCAGGAAGCTGGTCAGAAACTGGGCGAGTCGCAGATTCGTCAACTGGAAATTGAGAAGGACCATCAAGAAAACATAAAGGCTGAAAAAGGTTCTTCTCGACATCATGAACGAATATGAGGAACGAATGATCATTCCCAGGATGAACATGCCGATCACCACACCCAGCAAGCCGGCACTCGCGTAGCCAATACCGATGGTTTCCGGCGGTGTGGAGGAAGGGTACATCTTCCAGAACGGCGTTGGCGGGATCACGTTCCATCCCTCCATCAAACTTCGGATATAAACGCCATCATCGACGGGAGGCTTGTCAGGAAAGAAGGTGCTTGGTATTGGAGCGTACAGCAGATCGATGTATGAGCGCCCCCACCAGTAGTCGTTCTGATCGAAATACTTGATGATGAACATATAGGTATCGACATAACTCAATTGGGTGACGAAGATGTTAACGTTGTCCAGCACATCTGCGAACAGTTCGCCCGGACGATTCATATAATACTCGAGAGCATCCCCCTGCCTGAGCAGCAGAACGCTGACGAAATAAAATGCCACGAAAACAACCAATGCGACATGGGAGAGTCTGACCGAGTTTATTTTCCTGATGCTGTAGTGCCAGGTCAACAACAGCATCAGGAGCAAATGCAGAAGATGCTTCCTGCCTCCGAAAGCGGTATAACTGATCGCCGCGATAAGGAAAAAAAGTGCCAGACAGATTTTTTTTCCGATGCCATTGCCGTACTGAAATGAATAGGCCATCAAAAGTACGCTGAAGGCGAGCATGGCGTTGGCCGCGGTGGATAAATAGCCGAGGCCGGCGGTGAGACTGGTGCGGTCGCCCAGGTTCAGAAGTAAAAACTCCAAGCCGCCAACAAGCTGCACCTGCACGATCCACAGGGCCATGCCAAGCAGCAGAGCGATCACGGCAGCTCTCAGGACCGTGCCTTCCGACAGGGCAGATACCCTGGGCACACCGGCGGACGAAACCCAGCCAAAGGACAGACGTCCGGCAGTCAGATATCCCGCGAAAACGCACAAATACGCGACCCCTTGAACAAAGGTATATTTCAGGAACAAATCATTGAACTCGTGGTAGCGAATATGCTGAGCAACTGGAGGATACATGACCGAAGGGTCGAAGGAGAGAAGCAGCAGATACGGAACCGTCGTGACGAAGCTCAATATCGAATAGGTTCGCAGCGGGGCGAAGATCCCCTGGCCACGCTCAATCGCCCAGGGGATCAGCAGGAATCCGGTCATGACCACGATCGCCAGAAGCCTCTCAATCATTGCCGAGTCTTCGCACCACCCGTGCGGGATTACCCGCGACCACGACATGTGGGTCAATGGGTTTGGTCACCACGGAAGCGGCCGCAACGACGCTCCCTTCGCCAATGCTGCTGCAGTTTTCCATGATGATGGCGTGCGCGCCGATCCACACCCTTGCGCCGATTGTTTTCGGTATCCCCTTAGGA
>NZ_JDSS02000008.1:9916-15597 GCF_000584955.1 Candidatus Accumulibacter vicinus | reverse complement strand
CTTGCCGCTGCGCGTGAATTTTTGCGGGGGTGTGAACGGTTACGTTCGGTCGTCTACGACGAGAGCGAAAAAGGGGTTAGCGTCTATCCGCTGGCGAAGTCTACTAAATTGCGCAGCAATCCGCAATTTTCGGATAAAAGCCAGGGTGCCACCGTTTCCTTGGCCGAGCCACTGGTCATCCAAAAGACGGCTCACGACTGGATACACGTAACAACGGCCGACATGAGCAAGACCGGCTGGATTCACCGGGGGGCAGTGACTTATTCGGAAAGGCAAGCGAGAGTCATAAAAGAGTCGCCGCATGCGCCGACCAATATCATAGTCATTACTAAAGTAACCTCTGTGGAATCGTTTACCTTCGCGAATGCCGCTGGCGTGATTACCTGGCGGCTCTGGCTCGGTGCCGATCTGTCGGTAATAGGAGGACGCAAATGGGTCATAGAAGACGGCGATTGTTTGTCTTTCGACGAGAGTGCTTCGAGATTCAACGGCATTATCATAAAGGCTGCCGATCTGACCCAAACAATTTCGCGGCCAACCGTCTGGGGCCTGTATTGCTACTCGCCAACCCACAAAAAGCTTCTGCCGATCGCGGACATGATAGGAGCACCGGGTGCCCCCACCAATAAGGTCGAGGCCAAACCAAAGTAGAGGCGCGCGGGAAGGAGCGCAGGCAGGCTCCAGCGGAACGGCCCGGGCATAGTATAGCGCTACGGAACTCTCTCATAACGCCGGACGATGTGTAGTAATTGCTTTTCTCGTGTTATCTGCCGGTTACGGCCTCGGTTTTCCGCTCTCGGTTCGCCGATATTTATTGTCGATCACAAGGTTAAAACCACCGGCTTTAGGGAGATCACTATGAAATTCAAGAGTCTTATTTCTGCAGCGACGATGTTTACCACAGGGGGGAGATAGAATCATGTCAGACGACTATTCCGCAACGACCGCCACAACAGGGCGACTCATCGTAGGCAGCTCGGTGGCCGGCTACATAGAAGGTGAAGACGATTCCGACTGGTTCGCCGTCACCCTGAGTGCGGGCACGCCTTATTATTTCGCACTGGAAGGCTGGTCGACGCTCCAGCAAAGTTTTGCGTTGGGGGATCCTGCGCTAACCTTGCGCAGCAGCACAGGTTCTCAGATTGACAGAAATGACGACGGTGGCATAGGATTCAACTCGGGGATATCCTACACGCCAACCACCAGCGGAACCTATTACCTTGATGCACATAATTCAGGTTACGGCAGAGGTTTGATTTTTGATTTATCTGGAGGAACGGTCTACTCCGATTTCATTGGTAACTATCGCCTATCGGCAGTGGCAGTAACCGACGATTACCCCTCAAATACCGCTACAACAGGGCGACTGACCGAAGGACAGTTCGCTGGCGGCAACATCGAAGTCCCATACGATGAAGACTGGTTCGCCGTGACCCTGAGCGCGGGCAGGACCTATACGTTTAACTTGGAAGGCTCGGATACGTCCCAGGGTACATTGGCCGATCCATACTTAGTCTTGCGTGACGGACGGACCTTCTCTACTGTCAGCAATGACGACGGTGGGATAGGATTGAACTCACTGTTACGCTACACGCCAACCACTAGCGCAACCTATTACCTTGCTGTACGAGCACCTACCGGTGGCACTGGTACCTATCGCCTGTTTCAGGACACCGCAGGTGAGACTCTGACTGGCGATGCGGGCAACAATATTTTGACTGGGACTTCGGGCAGCGACAGCTTCCTTGGTATGGCTGGAAACGATCGACTAACCGGTGGTCCGGGAAGGGACTTCCTGGCTGGTGGCGAAGGTATAGATACCGCAATTTATTCTGGCAATCACTCTGACTACAGGGTGACGAGGACGGGAAACACCCTTGTTGTTGAAGCGCAAGGTGGGGCTGATGGCCAGGATACCCTATCTCAAGTAGAGCGCCTTCAATTCGCCGACACGAAGCTTGCGTTTGATCTGGACGGCAATGCCGGCATGGTTGCTAAGATTCTTGGCGCAGCATTCGGAGCCAACGCGGTCCATAACAAACAGTTCGTAGGCATAGGTCTTTCCTTCCTCGACGGTGGAATGACCTATGAGGAATTGAATGCACTTGCGATCGACGCAGCAGGAGCCACTACACCGCAACAAGTTGTGAACCTGCTCTATACGAACGTCGTCGGTGTCGTACCATCACCAGCTGCGGCTCAACCGTTTATTGATATGCTTAACAACGGCATGACCGTCGGTGCTCTCGGCGTATTAGCCGCCGATACCTCGATAAACGCGACTAACATCGACTTGGTAGGATTGCAATTGTCAGGAATTGAATATCTGTGAAGCCTCCCCGGTTTTTCTACTCCCGGTTCGCCGAGGTATTTTAACGGACCATGAAAATGACGATTCGTACAACTCGCTATTTCGGTATTCACAGCTTGTTTTTGGCGACTCTGGTGGCGTTGGTGATTGCTTGTTCTTCGGAGAGCTCCGACTGGGAGTTTGCTCAGCAGAAGGGCAGCGTGGAAGCACTGCGTGATTTTCTCAAGCGATATCCTGAAGGGCAGTTTCGTCAACCCGCAACCGAGAAACTCGAGGATCTGGAGTTCGCCCTGGCCACTGCCAAAGGAAGCGCCGCCGCTCTTGACGAGTTTATCGCGGCGCACCAAGCTGGTCGTCACGCGCAGGACGCCAAGCGGCAGCGGGACGATCTATTGAGTAAATCGGCGTATCGCTGGAAATCGCCGTTTACTTTTCCCAAGGGGGCCTCCGGAATTTCCGTGACGGGCAGCAAGGAGGGCCTTTCGATCAGGTGTGGCGCGGTGAAGTTGATCGTTCCGGAGAGCGCTGATCCAAACGACGAAGTGCTCGTTTATAAAAATATTCGTCACGAGCCTGATCCTCTACGTATGACAGTGAATCTGGAAGGAGTCGCCATTAGGGCGGATCCTCTTACCGGTGATTTGTACCACGATGCGGTTGCCGAGATCAAAGGCGAAACCTGCTCCATTCCCGCAAGATACAGTCTGGGCGGGTTGCTGAGAAAGGCCGGGCTAATGGACATCTACCCCGACGCGCGAAACTCGAGCGGAGTTTCCATTGACGTTGATTCCAAAATCGGCTTCACGAAGTTTGCCGGATTGAAGTTCAAACAGCCTGCAGTAGTCAAGATTTCCGACGATGGCCTGGTGATGGTCGATCGGCCCGACCTGGTCACCGAAGATCATTCTGGCCGGATCTGGCGTTCGATCGCCGTCGCCGATCACCATCTATTGGTTTCGTCGCCTTGACGCGAGGCTGCCGATGTTCGGGATGGTTATGATGAATCTCACTCTTGACCAATGTTTCAACGAAGTCCGGAGTGTTTTTGTACCGCTGCACGACGAGCGGCAACCGAGCGGCGCTCTTCTACTGCTGACGTGGCAAAACGCGGGCTCCGGTCAGCACATTTTTGTGCCCGCCGACGGGTTATCGGGGAAACCTGGGCCTGTCTTTTTCGAAAGGATCATTCTGATGTCGAAGCATTTCCTGCATTGTATCCTGCTTAGCGCTGCGACTCTGGCTTTGGTCGGCTGTGCGTCTGGAGTTTCACGTCAAGCCGATAGCTCTGGTGCCACGCCACAGCTTTCGTCCGAACGCATCAGCAAGGTCGTCGTTCGCTTGAGCCCGGAAGCTCAGAGTAAAGCGGCCGACAATCCGGGTTTTTCGACCGAGGAACTCGCTTCGGTGATCAGAAACCAGGTTGATCACCGCAATATGCTGGACAGCGCGTCGCCCACTTCCTTGGACGTCGAGGTGAAGGATTTCCGTGTTCGTTCAACTGCGGCCGCCATTTTGTTCGGTTTCATGGCCGGAAACGACAACGTGTCCGGCGACGTGCGGCTGCGCGGTCCGAATGGCGATACCGAGCCGTTCACCGTGAGCGCGTCCTATGCACTGGGTGGCCTCGCCGGTGGCCAGGATGGTATCCGAATGCGCTGGCTGTACGAGGAATTTGCCAAACTGGTGGCGGCCGAATTGTATGGCGAGAGCAAATAGGTCCGCCGGTAAATAATCGAGTCAGCCCGGGCGTGCGTCTGTGCGGGGATGGTTTCTGCACCACGTCGCGGGATAGTCTGGGATCGACACCTAAAACCGTGTCTTGGCACACTGAAAAGGAGACTTTTATGGCCGCAAGCAAGCAAATGGCTTTCCACATCGGGAGCTCCGTGTTGATAGCCGTATTCGGCGTATTTTTGGCTGTGGCTTCCGGCACCGCGGCGGCCCAGTCCTGCCATCCCGCGCCGCTGCAGAGCGACCCAGGATCGGCAAGCAGTGGCGCCAGCCTGGTACGTTTGGCGGGCGATTACAAACTGCGTGAAACCGGTTCCCGCACCATCCGGCTCCAGGCGGGGCAATCCTACTGGTTCGCCGCCTCGGGCTGCCCCCGCACCGACGACATCGAGTTAACGGTGACGGCGCCCGATGGCGCTACTATTTTGTCACGGGTTGGTCATACGACTGCCGGGTGTGTCAAACCACCCAAAAGCGGTAACTATCGTATTGCCGTCAAGCCGCTATCGCTTCGCTCGGGTTACGACTGGGGCAGTATCGCCGCGGAAGGAGCGAAATCGAGTTGCGATCCCAGCAGCGGCTGACACGACGAATTTACGTACGCGTCCAATAAACTACATCCTTATAAATTCTTGGCTTTGACGACTAGTAGGCCTTAAGCAGCTTCCAAGCGCTTGATTTTCTATGGCGCGTAGATTCATGTATAAAGGTATGGGTCTATCTGGATGAATTGGCCGTGTTCGTGGTCGGTGAGAGGGGCATTGGCTTTGCGGAACATGGCGAGGCTTCCGAGATATTGGGGTGACAAGTATACCCGCATAAATCAGAAGACTTATCCGGAAGCGCATATAAGACATGGGCTTTCTCGTAGTATCGCATCCGAATCACCGCGGGGCCAAGCTGTCCCGATAATAGCTTTCTTCCCGGTCTTGCGGTCAAAACAGAAAGGGTAATCAGATAAGTGAGAACTTTAATCGCAGTCTTGAAACCTCCCCGCCTTGTGAACATCCAGCAGCGGAGAACCCTACCGTCATTCCTGAGAGCATTGGCGGTTGGCTCGTCCTACCCGCCATCGGTTTGATTATCGGAGTTATTTTCTCAGTGATTAACATCGTTGCGAGCCTAGGGCAGGCCTCTGACGTTCCCACGCGATATCAAGGCATTTTCATCATTAGTCTGCTATGTGATATCGGCCTCACTGCCTTCCTCATCTACGCGGCGGTTTTATTCTTCGGCAAGCGTCGCGACGCTCCGGGAACTATTATAGCATTTATGATTGTTGGAATCGTTGCCCAGGGAGCGCTCTTTCTAGTGACGACCGGAGCCGATGCTGGGCCGGTCGCAAGCGTACTAGGGATAGTCTTGGCAAAGCAGGTGTTGGGAGCCCTCATTTGGGTTCCGTATTTTCTAGTCTCAAAACGTGTTAAGAGGACTTTCGTGATGCCGTAATTGGCAGACGCTTATATGCAACTCAGCGCGCACGTGAGAATCAATGGCATACACTGGGACGCTTCAACATATATGCTCGTACGCTTTTGCGGAAAATAAATAACTTAGAGAACGCCTACCTAAGATCCGGTGGCTAGTGAAGCCCATAGCCTTATACACAACTCATCTGACATCATAAATATCGATATGA
>NZ_JDSS02000008.1:0-9891 GCF_000584955.1 Candidatus Accumulibacter vicinus | reverse complement strand
AGATCACTTTTTTGCTCATGCTGAATGAGTTGTGTATAAGGCTATGAGTGAAGCCGGGACTTGGGTATTAGGGTATGCGCTCAACGATAAAACATATAATCTTCTGCCTCTATTGGCCAAGGGTGGGGAATGTCTTCGCAAGGGCGCAAGGGTCGGATAGTGCTTTTGCGCCGGTCCCGAATGAACAAGTGCTTTGTATCAGTGCCAGGGCCTCTAAACGCAAACACCATATGGTTTATGTCATATAACTGTAGGATTCGTAGCAACTTTTCTTTGTTGTTTGGCCTTATTCGCTTCTTCTCGCCGAGAACTGGCGCATATGATGGCAATCTGGGCATTGGATTAGCGTGACGTCCAGCAAAAAAGTAGATTGGCCTATTCATGCCGAGTGCGGAGGTCCCGATATCAGTGCCAAGGTTGGAGAGTTACAAAGACGGCTCATGGCAGCGCGTGAGCGACGTGCGTGATTCTCTTAAGCGGCCTGAGACGGTTCTTCGACATTCAGATGACGGAATTCCTCGTCCTGCCGCTGCCGGATGGTCGAAGGACTTTTTCATCAGCGCTTATTGGTGTGACAACATTATAAAACTTAGGAGAAGCCCGTGCGCTACCTGAACATCATCCGATTTATGTGGTTGGTTTTTTGTCTAGGCTTCCTTGCGTCGACCCACGCTTCGGCTCAGGAGTCAGCCCTGCCAAAGTTCGAGATTTTGTCGGTCGACTTCGCCGACAAGATCGAAGGAGTCAACGGAGTGAGCTGGAAAACGAAAGATGCGTCGAAGTGGAAGGGTGCCATGGTATTGGTCAGGGCGACTCTGCCGCGCGATATCGCGTTGTGGAATGCCGACTTCTCGCTTGCCTACCTGAGGGAAGGGGCCGAGGACAGAGCGCTTTCCCTCGGAGTCACCGCGCCATCATCGTCAAACGACAATCAGAGCATCTGGCTCGTCGGAGAGTATGTCAAAACCAGCGTCAAGAAGGGGACCCTGTATTTCAGACTTCTCTTTGCCTTGGAAAATGAGGTGACTGATATTTCTCTCTTGTATAAGCAGCCGGTGGTGAAGTCCTATTCGATTAGTCGAAAATAGACCCGACAAAATTTGGCTTCGACGCGTCGCCACAAAATCTGGGTTGTTTTCGGTGGACTCGCCTGTATTGGTCATTGGAGAGGGGCGGCGCGGCAACACGAGGGGGATCTGATACATGCGCGGCGAGCGCTGAGCGCGCGCTCGATCGCAGAGACAATGGGTCGTCGAAAGGAGGTGTCTAATGCGCGGGGCGACAAAGAGAACTGTTGGTAAGCTAATTGTGGTGGTGGTTGCGGTGCCGCTTGTTTTGGGAGGCTGCTCGTCCGAAAGTTCGGACTGGAAAGACGCCCAGAACAAGGCTACGCCGGAGGCTTTGCAGGAGTTTCTGAAGCGGCATCCAAACGGTCAATTTCGTCAAGCGGCAACAGACAGAATCGGGGAGTTAGCGAAGAAAGCCTGTGGGGCAGCAGATCTTCAGTCCTGCTTTGATTGGGGCGTTTCGCTTCGCGGTGGGGCGCGACCAAACGGGATGTCCTCGTCCAATGACTTCGAACGGGCCATCGATCCGCTACACAAGGCCTGTTGGGGGGGTAACCAGGGAGCCTGTAGCGATGCCGCAAAGCTACTGCGTATGGGGACCAGCACCGATCTTGAAGCGTCGCGCGCACTCACATACGAGTGCCGGGGTGGCGACCAGAATGCCTGTCGCATGGTCGTGACTAAAGCCAAGATCGGCTGTGACGCAGCCAAGGCGGACGCTTGCGTAGTGTTGGCTGATCATCTGCGGCGTGGGGCGGGCATTTCCAAGGATGAAGCCGCGGCGCGGGGTCTCTACCAGAAGGCTTGCAATGACGCCGGGTTCGAAGAGAACTTCTGGCCGTGTCTAGTGCTGAGCAAGATGTGGAGAAATGGTGAAGGAGGGCCGAGTAACGTTGCAGAAGCCGCCAAGTACAAGGGGATCGCGGAAACGAAGTTCTCAAACATGATGAACAAGGCTGCAGGCCTTCCAGTTGGCTCACTGCGCTACTCGATTGGTGACTTGGAATGAGTTCATCGCTTGCTCCGCCCCACGGGTGCTCATGAGATCCATCTCTGAGATACGCCTATCCGGTTGACTCGAGTAACTACGGCTATACCCATGCCCTTATACACAACTCTGTACGCTTAAAAGAATCAATAACTTACACGATCATGCTGCGACATCTATAGGCGAACGACCTTACGGAGAATCAAGCACTTAGAAGTGGCAGAAGGCCTGGTGGTTGCTGAAACCCAGACTTGTGTAAGCGGTCATCAAAAAAATTCTCCGTGCTTCCGTGCCTGGTTTGCCGAGGCCCGGAGCCTTCTGAAGATCGGAGAACTTATCTGATAGCGCTTATAAGGGCATGCGATCACCAAGCGATTTGATTTGGATAATCCTGCAGATAAAGGAATTTGCCCTTAAGCGGCGGCGAGACTTTCGTGGTCGGGAGCATTGGGATCCCGGTGGGGAGGAGTAGGAGATGGACGCTGAATTGACAACTGGACAGGAGCCCCGGTTTCCAGTGGCTCTGCTGGCGCGTTGCGGCGCTGACCTCTACCGGGCCAACGCCTTCCGGGTGACTGGTCTCGGCGTGGAGGCGGGTGGCCGGGAAATCGCTCGTCAGGCGGAGCGCCTTCAGACCATGCAAAAACTCGGCTCGGCGATCCGTCCCGGCGGGGCGCTGGCGCTCGAGCCGCCTCCCGACACAGACGCGCTACGCCAGGCAAGCCAGCGGCTGGCCGATCCGGAGCAACGGCTGGTCGATGAACTGTTCTGGTTCTGGCCGCTGACCGCGGGTTGTGCTGACCGAGACCCCGCTCTTGCGGCACTGGCACGGGGCGATCTTGCCGAAGCCGCTCGCCAGTGGACGACGCGCGAGTTGAATGACGATGCGTCGGCCCACAATCTGGCGGTGCTCGCCCATCTGCAGGCGCTCGACCT
Source organism: Candidatus Accumulibacter vicinus (assembly GCF_000584955.1). Classification (NCBI taxonomy): domain Bacteria; kingdom Pseudomonadati; phylum Pseudomonadota; class Betaproteobacteria; genus Candidatus Accumulibacter; species Candidatus Accumulibacter vicinus. The sequence goes on along the minus strand of NZ_JDSS02000008.1, from coordinate 6,900 downwards.
GGAGCGCCTGGGCGACGAGCTTCCTCGCGAAACGGCGCAACAGCAAAGCAAATTCTGGCTCGACGCGCAGCAGCAGTGGCGCAAGGTGCTGCAGAACGAAGCCTTCTGGGGTCGTCTGACGGCTCGGGTTCGAATCCTGGACGACCCGCGGCTGACCACGGGGCTCGTGCGCCGGATCAGGCAGGCGTTGCCGGAAATGCTGCTGACGATCAATGCGCAACTTGCCGTCGCCGCGCTGGAACGTCAAGAAACGGATCGAGCATACCGGCACCTGACGCTGATTCGCGCCTCGGGCTTCGACCAGGCCGACATCGATGCCGCGCTGGCGCGCGTGATCCAGCCGTTCCGCAAGCGTCTGATGACTTTGATCGACACGGCACGCAACGAGGCTCAGGCGGCCCCAAGTTCCGCGGATGTCGTTGCCGAGCGGCTTCTCCTTCAGTCGAAGGGGCTCACCAGCATTCTATGTGCCATATTGCCGACGGAAAGCACGGTTCGAGTGACCCTGCTCGACGAACTGGCTTCCTGCGCCGACAGATGCCTGACCGTCTTCGTCAATGAGACCCGCAAGTGGTCGCGGTGTCTGGAACTCGAAAAGCAGATCCACGCGATCGCGGCAAGCCCCGGCTTGCGGTCGACAATTGAAGAGGAAATCGAAGTCTGCGAGCGCAATGCCGCCGAAGAGGAACATTACGGAGTCTGCTGGTTTTGCAAGAAACAGGCGCCCACTCCCTCTTGCGAGGTGGAGGTCAAGCTTTACGGCGACGTCAAGAGTACGCGACAGTGGGGAGACAACATGGTGCGGACGACATGGAATATTCGGACGATGATGGCTCCGCGGTGTAATGGATGTCGCCAGTTGCATGAAAGATTTGCGGGTGTTCTAAAAAAAACATTCGTTGTGGTTCTATTCTTAGGATATCTAAGCGGGGTTGCGCTGTTTCTTCAAAGAGGAGAGCCGTGGGGTATCGCATTGGTAGCGGGAGTGGTCGTGCTCCCCGTCGCATTGATTTCGTTAGGGATCGTTATTCCGGTTTTTTTCGGTATTGAAATCCTGGTTCTCAAGATGAAATACGGAACCAAGCCGACCACAAAGGCCAATCAATTTCCTCCGATTGCCGCTCTGATGAAAGCAGGCTGGAAATTGGGCGACAAACCCCCCGGAAATTCGTGACATAGGGCAAGCACCGGGAAAGGGAGGAGACCGGCGTAATGATCACAAATCTGCGGCAGATGTGTTTTCCAAGAGAGTTTCGCATAGCCCCGCCCTGCTGGCCGGAAGATATGCCGGCGCGATTCGAACGACTGGCGGCGGCATTGCTGTCCGAGCGGCCTACTGTCGATCCGCCAGCGGTCGGCTCGCCCCCGAATCCGGATCTGAAGGCGCAAGAGCGTCTGCTCGCGGATGTCTGCACCGGGCTGTGGCGCCTGCGCGGGCGCATGCTCAAACCCGATTCCGACGAACCGCTGGATGAGATGCGCCGGGCGTATCGCCACCTGCAGTCGGTATGGGACGCCTTGCGGCAGGCAGGTATCGAAATCCGCGACCATACCGGCGAATTGGTTCCAGAGGGCGGTATCTATGCCCTGAAGACGATCGCTTTCGAGCCCCGACCCGGATTCACTCGCGAGACGGTCATCGAAACGATCCGGCCCTCGGTGTATTACCGGTCGGAGACGATCCAGATGGGCGAGGTCATCATCGGCACACCGCCCCGGCCCGAGGAAGCGGCACCCGGTAGATAGCCTTGTTTCAACCACGAATCGCACAGGAGAACGCACGCCATGTCACGCCAAACCATCGATTTCGGTATCGACCTGGGCACCACCAACAGTTCGATCGCGGTCTTTTCCGGGACCGCGACGCAGGTTTTCATGAATCATGAAAACCTGGAATACACGCCCTCGGCGGTGTGGATGGATCCCTCGGGCAATACCGTCGTCGGCCGTCGCGCGAAGGAACAAACGGAAAAGGACCGCGAAAACGCTTTTTCGGAGTTCAAACTTCAGATGGGCACCACCCACGAATACGTCTTTGCGCGCACGGGCCGGAAGATGCGGGCGGAAGAGCTTTCGGCCGGAGTACTCAAGGATCTGCGGGACACGGTTCGCCGTCGCTCGGGCGAGGAGGTCACCTCGGCCGTGGTGACCGTTCCGGCGGCCTTTGAACTGCCACAGTGCGAGGCGACGAAACGGGCCGCCGAGCTCGCCGGTTTCAGCGTCGCGCCGCTGTTGCAGGAGCCGGTTGCCGCCGCTCTCGCGCACGGCTTTCAGGCCGCCGCCGACAACAAGTTCTGGCTGGTCTATGACTTCGGCGGCGGGACATTCGATGCGGCGATCATCAAGAAGGTCGATGGCACCATGCAGGTAGTCAATCACGCCGGCGATAATCATCTCGGCGGCAAGCTGATCGACTGGGCCATCGTCGAACAACTCTTTATCCCTGCCGTAGCCGGAACGCAGCGACTGCGCGATTTTTCACGGCACAACGCGAAGTACGCGGGTGCGGTCGCCAAACTGAAACTGGCGGCCGAGAAAGCCAAGATCGATGTCTCGCGCGACGCCTCGACTTGGGTCGAAATCGACTTTCTGTGCAACGACGATCGCGGTCAGCCGATCGAGTTTCGTTGCGAGGTCAAGCGTGACGATGTCGAGCGCCTGATGGTGCCCTTCGTTGCCCGGTCGATCAATGTGTGCCGAAACGTGTTGACGGCATCGAAGCTGGGAACCGCGAATATCGAGAAGGTCCTGCTGGTCGGGGGGCCGACGCTGACGCCTTTTTTCCGTGACCGATTGGCCGATCCACGGGAGGGCTTGGGGATCCCACTCGACTTCAGTATCGACCCCTTGACCGTGGTCGCTCGAGGGGCCGCGATCTTTGCCGCGACGCAAAGGCTGGAACAGAGCCTGCAGGCACCGCAGCGAGGGACCTTTGGTGTCCAACTCGAGTATCGGCCGGTCGGACCGGAGCTGGAGCCTGACGTGGCCGGACGGGTCGTCGCGGGCGACGGTGCGGGTCTTGCCGGATATTCGATCGAGCTGGTCAATCCTGGGCCACCCCGCTGGAGTACCGGCAAGATCGGGTTACCCGAGGATGGCGTCTTCTTCACCACCGTCTGGGCCGAAAAAGGCCGGCAGAACCGCTTCGACATCGAACTCTACGACCCGCAGGGCACGCGACAGCACGCACAACCCGAGCAGTTCACTTACACCGTGGGGGCGGTGTTTACGGAGCCGCCACTGATCAACTCCGTCGGAATCGCACTGGCCAACAACGAGGTTGAGTTCTTCCTCCGGAAGGGTGTGCCATTGCCGGCCCGACATCGGAATTTCCTGCGCACGGTCTTCGAAGTACGCGCTGGCAAGGAAGGCGATCTGATAAGAATCCCGATCGTCGAGGGGGAACACCCGCGGGCCGATCGTGATCGCCCGATTGGCGAGCTCATCATCGCGGCACACCAGATCCGGCGGGACGTACCGGTCGGGAGCGAGGTCGAGGTGAGCGTCGAGATCGACGCCTCGCGGCTGGTGCGGGCGAAGGCCTTCATCCCTCTGCTGGACGAAGAGTTCGAGGCCGAGATGAAACTCGAGCTGAGGGCGCCGGACCCGGTTGCTCTCGGGAAGCGCCGAGATGAGGCAAGCAAGCGCCTGGAGGAGGCCAACAAACGCGCCGCTGACTCCGACGACGACGCGAACGTGAAGGTAATCCTCAGGAAGATTGAGTCAGAGAACATGTTGGCCGAGGTTGGCGGGGCCTTGTCGGCTGCGGCCTGCGACCGTGATGCCGCCGACAAGGCGGACAAGCGCTTGCTGGACCTCGAGGTTGCGTTGGACCAGATTGACGGGGCTTTGGCGTGGCCAGCCCTGGTGGCCGAGGCGCGAAGCGAGTGCAAGGAGATCGACCATGTCGTCAGAGATTACGGCGACGCAGGTGAGAAGACGGTATGCCTGGCACTTGTCCGCGAAATCGACGGCGCCATTGACGCGCGTGACGCCGACATCGTGCGCGCCAAACTCAGCCAACTTCAAAACCTCAGTGGAACCGTGCTGCGCAGGCAGCCGGGGTATTGGGTGGCCATCTTCCGCAGGCTGGAGCGGGACAGTGGTCAAATGACCGATCCGGTCCAGGCGCGACAACTCTTGGCCGACGGCAACAACGCCATCCGGACAGACGATCTGCGCGGGCTGCAGTCCGCGGTGCGTCAATTGGTCAAGCTGCTGCCCCGCGAAGAGCAGCAGAAGTATCCGATTCAGGGCGGACTGCAAAGGTAGGCAACCAATGACGGACAGTGCGGTCCCGGTCGAAACAGTCGATCGTCAACTCGCAAGACAGGCGGATGCTTTGCTCGCCGAAGCGGCTCTCGACAGGGCGAGGGAACTCGCGCGGGCGGGTCGTTACACGGAGGCGCTGGGCGTGCTGCGTGCCTTTGAGTTCGATGGCCCGCAGCGTGTGCCGGCTCTCGATTTGGCGGCCCGGATTTGTGCGCAGCAAGGCAACCCTATCGAAGCCGAGCGATATTGGACGGCAGCGCAAGGGCATGATCCGGGATGCGCCGCTGCGGCGGCTGGTCTCGCGCGGCTGCGGGCTGAGCGAAGTCCGATGGCGAGAGTCGGGAGGTTTCCGGGCTTGGTCCTCGCCGGGCTGTGTCTGGGAGCTACGGTGTGGGCATGGGTCGGACTTCGTACCGACACACGCCAGCTCATGGCGCAGGTCAATGAAGTGCGTGACGCTCTCGCGGCATTTCAGCGCAATCCGCTGCCAGTATCCGCGATGGCTTCCTCTTCAGCCGACCCAAGGCCTGGGCGCGGCCGAGATGGAGTGTCCTTGCCGCCCGATCTTCGAAGGCTGGAGTTGGACATTCCCGGCGTTACGCCTCGTGTTGAGGGCGATGCCGTGGTGGTGAGCTTTGACGAGGGACTGTTTCGGCGCGGTACCGCCTTGACCTTCGATGCGCGCACAAAACTATTGGCAATCGGAAAACGGTTGGTGCCCAGTGTCGACGGAATTTCGATCCAGGTCCACGGCCATACCGACGATATCCCCCTTCCCGCCGGTGCGGCGCTATCGGACAATCAAGCACTTGGGCTCGCGCGGGCGGCAGCGGTCATCGGCTTTCTGCGCTCGTCGACCGAGTTGCCGTCCACGCTGTTTTACGCTCATAGTACGGGCGACGCGGGTACGCCCTTCCCGAACGACAGCCGGCAGAACAGGAGCCGAAATCGTACGGTAGTGTTGAAGATCTTGCACAAGCCAAAAGATTGAGGGCGGTCGCCAGGCAATGGGAACCCGTCGGGCGAGCATCCACCCCGCCGCCCACCTGACTGACTTGAGAAAGCAATGACCTGCGCGCCTCCAGGCGATGGCTGGTCGCCACACTCCCTATTTGAATAGGGAGTGTGGCGAGATTCCGCTGAAAGTGGAGATTCTTGTCGCCAGTGAAGAGAGCATCAAGTTCTCCGTTGGAAGTGACTCGTCAAGCGGGATGCGCATCGCTTGAGATCTTCTCCCTGGCCAACTCGAGCGCAGCGATAGCCGGCGCCTTGCTCATGGACGGGAACTCTTAGAAAAAAGACCTCGAGGCTGTCGCCTGCCTCGCGATACCCGAAAAAGGATTCTCACGGGAATACGGGTTCCAACAATCACAGGAACACCACCAAGGATGTCCGGATCGCTGTCGAGCGCAAGGAGAACTGATTGCTTCTTGGAAGGTACCTCCTGTGTCGGAACGAGACGATACCCGGAACCGAAACCAGCGCAGCGCGGAAACGATGCGATCACTTCGTCGGCACTGCCTTTGCGTCGGCCGTGAGAAACGGCGTCTTCTCCTTCGTCAGGGCCTCGCCACTCGGAAGCACATGACTCCTGGTACCTTCACCAATGATTTGTTGCCAGCCATTGTGCCTTCCTCTCTGATTTTGAGATCGCCTCGCTGACCGAATCGTTGGCGCAGGTTGTGGCAGACGACGTTTGGACGATCGAGGTTTGCCGAAATGCCGAAACTGCTTGGTGCGACCCGGGCGGAACAGCGCTAATATGAGAGGCTCATCCCCGCTATCGAAGCCACAATGGACTGGAAGCCCCACATCATTACCAATCCGCAGGTCATGCACGGCGCAGTGTGCTTTGCCGGCACACGCGTGCCAGTCTCCGTAGTTCTCGACAACCTTGCCGATGGGGAGCCGGTAGAGGTCATCCTTGATCAGTATCCATCGCTCAAGCCAGTGCACATTTCCGCCGCTCTTTCGTACGCGGCTGACTTGGCTCGCGAACGGATCGTGCCGATTTCGGTGTAGCGCCAAAGGATGAAACCCCGATTTAAGCTCGACGAGAACTTGCCGAGCTGGGCCGGAGAATTGCTGCGCGATGAGAACTATGACGTGGAGACCGTTCTGTCGGAACAGCTTGGTGGTGCTGTTGATTCGGTAATTCTTGACGCGTGCAGAGCTGAAATGCGGGTACTTGTTACCCTGGATCTAGACTTCGCCGACATTCGCGCCTATCCGCCGAAGAATCATCATGGAATCTGGGTACTTCGACCTGATCAGCAATCTCTTCACAGCATTTTGGGGCTCTTGCGCGGCGCAACAAAGCTGCTGGCGACAGAAGTGCCCGACGCTCGCTTGTGGATCGTAGAGTCTCAACGGATTCGCATTCGTGAGTGAACCCCGCGTGCCTCACTGGAGTAAAAAAGGGCTCAGGCCATTCGCCGTGACCCGAACGTGGCACGGCCCGATCACACTGTTTCACCACCATGCTATACCGTTGTAGAAACGCCAGGCGCTGGCACGCGAGCTGCACAGCGAGTTTGGGTGAAGAGCGACGATGAAGGCCGCCGACATCATCGACGTCGGCGCCGAGACATCGCGTTCGTCATGCGGAAGCACGCGCGCCGGAGGTTG
>NZ_JDSS02000007.1:102941-103390 GCF_000584955.1 Candidatus Accumulibacter vicinus | reverse complement strand
ACTTCGAACGTTTCTGAGAAAGGGTCGAGCCATGCGCGAGAATACGCCCCCCCGTCCGGCCGGCGGCCCGGTCAATGCCGTCGCCCGGCGCGCCGCGGCCGCCCTCGACGCGGCCCAGGCCGCCGCCGACGGGCCGCAGCAATACCTCACCTTCCTGCTCGGCGGCGAGATGTTCGCCGTCGGCATCCTCAACGTCAAGGAAATCATCGAGTACGGCAACTTGACCGAGATCCCGATGATGCCGCCCTTCCTCCGCGGCGTCATCAACCTGCGCGGCGCCGTCGTGCCGGTGATCGACCTGTCGGCGCGCTTCGGCCACGCGAAGAGTGAAGTCGGCAAACGGACCTGCATCGTCATCGTCGAGGTCAGCGAAGGCGATCTGCGCCACGACATCGGAATCCTGGTCGATGCGGTCTCGGAAGTGATCGAGATCCCCGGCAGCGAGATCG
>NZ_JDSS02000007.1:102749-102931 GCF_000584955.1 Candidatus Accumulibacter vicinus | reverse complement strand
CGCCGTCGTGCCGGTCGTCGACCTGTCGGCGCGCTTCGGCCACGCGCGGAGCGAAGTCGGCAAGCGAAGCTGCATCGTCATCGTCGAAGTCAGCGAAGGCGATCTGCGCCACGACATCGGAATTCTCGTCGACGCCGTTTCGGAAGTGCTCGAGATCCCCGGCAGCGAGATCGAACCGCCGC
>NZ_JDSS02000007.1:101009-102739 GCF_000584955.1 Candidatus Accumulibacter vicinus | reverse complement strand
GATCGACCTGTCGGCGCGCTTCGGCCACGCGAAGAGCGAAGTCGGCAAGCGCTCGTGCATCGTCATCGTCGAGGTCAGCGAAGGTGATCTGCGCCACGACATCGGCATTCTGGTCGATGCGGTCTCGGAAGTCATCGAGATCCCCGGCAGCGAAATCGAACCGCCGCCCTCCTTCGGCGCCCGCATCCGCGCCGACTTCATCAGCGGCATGGGCAAGGTTGCCGGCAAGTTCGTCATCCTGCTCAATATCGGTCGCGTGCTGTCGGTCGACGAAATCGCACTGCTGGCACAAGTCACCACCGCCGAAGCGGGGAGCGGTATCGCCAGGAACACCGGGGCATGAGCGAACGAGAGCGTGAGCAGCATGTTCATCCGTATGGTGCTGCAAGTTCAACACCCCGCCGCTGCAGCGCACCACAGCAGCGCCTGACCACATAAGAAGGAAACACAAACAATGCAAAGGAAACTATCCGTCAAACAGGCCTTTTTCGCGCTCGCGGGAGTGACGGCCATCCTGATGAGTCTCATCGTCGTCTCTACTTACCTTGCCAATTCAGCGTATCAGGACGTACGCCGGGCTGAACAATCGCGTTACCGCTCGTATCTGCTTGCCGACGAGCTTCGCCAGTCTTCGGATGACCTGACGCGACTGGCGCGAACCTTTGTTCTCACTGGCGATCGGCGTTACGAACAGCACTACCTCGACATCCTGGCGATTCGTAATGGGAACAAGCCACGTCCGCAAAGCTACGAGCGGATTTACTGGGATTTCGTCGCCGCCACCGACAGTATCCCGCGTCCCGACGACAAACAGGTGGCGCTGCTTGATCTGATGCGAGGTGAAGGCTTCACCAACGAGGAAATTGCCAAGCTTGAGGAAGCGAAAGCGAACTCCGACGCACTGGTGAAGACGGAAACGCTGGCGATGACGGCGATTCGCAATGCCACGAGCGCCGCCTCTAGTGACAAGAAGAGCGGTCCCGTGGCAGACAGCAGCAGTGTCTCGCGCGAACAGGCCGTCGACATGATGCACGACCGCAACTATCACCTCAACAAGGCGAAGATCATGAAGCCGGTCGATGAGTTTTTCACCCTTCTTGATAAGCGCACGGCTTTTGCCAGTGAACACGCGGCGGAACGTGCTCAGCGCCTGGAGCATATCGTCTATGGCTTGTTGGTGGTGGCGATTGTCGTCCTCGGCGCCGCCTTGCTCGCTACCTACCGCTGGTTAATGTCACACCTCGGCGAGGAACCGGCGGTCATCGGCAATGCTATGCAGCGCTTGGCGACGGGCGACCTATCGGTGAAGCTCACGACACAGGTCAACAATACCGGTAGTGTTGCTTCTTCGATCACGACGATGATCGGCAAGCTCGCGGAAATCATCGGCGAAGTGCGCGGCGCCGCCGACCACCTCTCGAACGCTTCCGGCCAGGTGTCGGCCACCGCCCAGTCCTTGTCGCAGTCGTCGAGCGAGCAGGCGGCGTCGGTCGAGGAAACCACCGCCAGCATGGAACAGATGAGCGCCTCGATAGTGCAGAACACCGAGAACGCCAAGGTCACCGACGGCATGGCCTCGACCGCTGCCCGCCAGGCCGTTGAAGGCGGCGAAGCCGTCGGCCGCACCGTCGAGGCGATGAAGACCATCGCCGACAAGATCGGCATCATCGACGACATCGCCTATCAGACCAACCTGCTGGCGCTCAACGCGGCGATCGAGGCAGCGCGCG
>NZ_JDSS02000007.1:99010-100959 GCF_000584955.1 Candidatus Accumulibacter vicinus | reverse complement strand
GCGCCACCGCGGCGCCAGCCGGCCACGACTTCGAACGCTTCTGAGAAAAGGTCGAGCCATGCGCGAGAACACGCCCCCCCGTCCGGCCGGCGGCCCGGTGAACGCGGCGGCCCGGTCAACGCCGCGGCCGCCCTCGACGCGGCGCAGGCCGCCGCCATCCCTCACCTTTCTGCTCGGCGGCGAGATGTCGCCGTCGCCATCCTCAACGTCAAGGAGGTGACGGATCATCCGGTAACCGTCCATGCCGGGCAGCAGCAGATCGGGAGGGTGCCGGCCGATGTCGATCAGGGCGGCGAAACTCGACCGTTCCCAAAGCGTCGCGCCGCTGCCGCAAGGACTCGACCGCCTGACGCGGAATGCGGCGGTGGCCAGCGCGGGTTTTCCAGGCGCCGAGCTTGCCCGCCTCGACCCAGAGCTGAACGGTTTATCGGATTTGCCAATAAAGTCGCAAGATAAAGTCTAAAGTGGCAAAATGAAGTTGACGTGTCGCCAAAAAATGATAATCTACTTATCAATTTTTGGCGACCCTTCAATTTCAATGCCCTCTCCGACTTGCCCGACCCTTCTCGTAAAACCGGAGTCAAGCAAATTGTTCCCGCAAACTGAACTCTCCCCCCGGATGCCGACCAGGCGTGACACGCCCGACTACCCGAGGTCTCGGCCATGAGCAGGAAAATCCAGCTTCTGATCGTCGACGATTCGGCGGTCGTGCGCCAGGTCGTCGCCCAGGCGGTGGCGCGGGCGGCCGACATCGAGGTCATGGCGACCGCTTCCGACCCCCTGTTTGCCATGGAGAAGATGCGCCACCACTGGCCGGACGTGGTCATTCTCGATATCGAAATGCCGCGCATGGACGGCATCTCCTTCCTGCGCAAGCTGATGGCCGAACGACCGACGCCGGTGGTCATCTGTTCGTCGCTTGCCGAAGCGGGCAGCGAAACGCTGATGCAGGCCCTCGCCGCGGGCGCGGTGTCGATCATTACCAAGCCGAAGTCGGGGCTCAAGGGCTTTCTCGAGGACTCGTCGAACGACATCGTCGCCGCCGTGCGCGCCGCGGCGCGTGCCAACGTCCGCCTCCTGCTGCGCCCGGCGCCGCCGCCCCTGGCTGTGCCGACCGACCGGCCGCTGCATTCGGCCGACGTGATCCTGCCTAACGGGGCGGCGGCAATGGTCAAGACGACCGACAAGGTGATCGCCATCGGCACCTCGACCGGCGGCACGCAAGCGCTCGAAGCCGTCCTGACTCGCCTGCCGATCACGGTGCCGGGAATCGTCGTCGTGCAGCACATGCCGGAACGCTTCACGGCGATGTTCGCCGAACGGCTGAACTCGCTCTCCGCGATCGAGGTCCGCGAAGCGAAAACCAACGACCGCGTGATGCCCGGCCGCGCCCTGATCGCTCCCGGCGGCAAGCACATGATGCTCAAGCGCAACGGCGCGCAGTACCACGTCGAAGTGGTCGACGGACCGCTGGTCAATCGCCACAAGCCCTCGGTCGACGTGCTCTTTCGCTCGGTCGCCCGCTTCGCCGGCAAGAACGGGCTCGGCGTCATCATGACCGGCATGGGCGACGACGGTGCGCGCGGCCTCAAGGAGATGCGCGATGCCGGCGCCGCGACGATTGCGCAGGACGAAACCTCCTGCGTCGTTTTCGGCATGCCGAAGGAAGCGATCAAGGCCGGCGCCGCCGAACGTGTGCTGTCGCTCGACCAGATCCCGGGGGCGCTGGTCGCCGCCGACCGCTGACCACCCCGTCGCCAAGTCCTCGGAGCCAGAAGGAACCGTCATGGAACGTTACGACATCCTGCCGAAGATCGCCGCCGAAATCGACCGCGGTGCGGTCATCTTTCCGACCGGCGCGCAGGTCGCACTGACCGCTGCGCTACGGTCATGAAACTCCGGCACAGCGGCCAGACGGCCGCCATGGCACCCGGCTTCCGGCCGCTGGC
>NZ_JDSS02000007.1:90071-98663 GCF_000584955.1 Candidatus Accumulibacter vicinus | reverse complement strand
GACCACCCGCCGGGCATCGCCACCCGGCGGCGGGCGGTGAAACGCCTGGCAAACGCATGAAACTCGCGGGCCTGAGCCGGCTCCACCTGGCCGCCGCGCTCGTCGTCGCGCTGGCCCTCATCATCTGCGGCTTCGTCTGGCGCTATCTCGGACAATCGCAGGAGCGCCTGTACGCCGGCACGCAAGCGCATGTCGCACAGCAGTCGGCACAGTTGGCGGCAACGGTGAGCCGGCAGATGTCGATTCTGACGCAGCACATCGACGCCGCGGTGATCCGCCTGCGCGATTCCTTGCGCGACGGCGACGAGCGCGCTTTTCAGGACGCGGTCAAGGGCGTGCTCGGCACCTTCCCTGCCGACGCCCTGCATCAGATCGGCTTCATCGATCGCCACGGCTACCTCATCCGTTCGACCGTCGACCTCCGGGAACCGATCTACCTCGCCGATCGCGAGCACTTCGCCGTTCACACCCGGAGCGACGAAGACCGGCTGTTCGTCAGCCATCCGCTGCTCGGCCGCGCGTCGAATGCCTGGTCCATCCAGTTCTCCCGCCCGCTGCGCCAGAAAGGACAGTTCGCCGGCGTGATCGTGGTCTCGCTGAGCCCGCAGTACATCGCCAGCTCCCTGCAACTGGCGGCGTCTTCGGACAACGATGTGGTCGCCGTCCTTTACCTCGACGGCACCTTCGCTTCGCGCAGCACCCGCCTCGACCAGGCACTGGGAATGTCGCTTCCGCCGGAACGGCCCTTCGTCGGCGCCGACGCCCCGACCAGCGGTACCGCCCGTCTGACCTCTCATGTCGACGGCATGGACCGCATCTATTCCTGGCAGCGCCTGCACGAGGTGCCGCTGGTCGTCGTCGTCGGCCTGGCCGAAGCGCCGATTCTCGAACCGGTCGAACGGGCCATCCGCGAAGCCCGGGAGCGCACGCTGACCTCGATCGCCATCGTCCTCCTGCTGGCCGGCGGCATCGCCCTCCTGCTGCTGCGCATCGAGCGTGACCAGCGCTCGCTGCACGACAGCCAGCACTTCCTCGAAACCGTCGTCGAAAACATCCCGGCAATGCTGTTCATCAAGGACGCGGCCGATCTCCATTTCGTCAGGCTCAACAAGGCGGGCGAGGAGTTGCTGGGCTACTCGCGGCAGGAGTTGATCGGGCGCAAAGACTACGATTTCTTTCCACCGGAGGAAGCGGATTTCTTCACCGCCAGGGACAGGCAGGTGCTCGCCGAACTGGGCGTGATCGACATCCCGCAGGAACCGATCGAGACGCGCTTCGGACCGAAGATCCTGCACACCCGGAAAATCGGCATCGCGGACAGCGAGGGCAGGCCGAAGTTTCTGATCGGCATATCGGTAGACATTACCGAACGCGAATGGCTGGCCGGCCTGGAGCGAACCCGCAGGCAGATTCTCGAGACGCTGACCTCCGGCAAGCCCCTGGGCGCCACGCTCGCCCATGTCGTCGGCCTGATCGAGCAACATGACCCGGCGGCCCTGTGCGCCGTCCTTCTGCTGGACCCGGAAGGCCGGCATCTGCTGCACGGCGCCGCGCCGAGTCTGCCCGAATCCTACAACCGGGCCATGCACGGCATCGCCTTCGCACCGCAGATCGGCCCCGGCGAAACCGCTCCCTTCAGCGCGACGCGGATGATCGTCGAGGATGTGAGCACCCACCCGGACTGGCAAGCGCTCGCCGAAGTGACCCGGGAAGCCGGCCTGCGCTCCTGCTGGGGCGAGCCCCTGCGCGCGACGAACGGCGATTTCCTGGGGATCTTCGCCATCTACCATCGGACTGCCGGCGCCCCCGGCGCCCACGACCTGCACCTGATGGAGTTCGCCGCCGAAACGGCCAGCCTGGTGATCGAGCGCAAACGAACGGAAGCGGAACTGGAATCGTATCGCCTCAACCTCGAAGAGCGGGTCGCCAACCGCACGCGCGATCTGGTCCTCGCGCGCGACCTCGCGGAAACCGCCAACCGCGCCAAGAGTGCTTTCCTGTCCAACATGAGCCATGAACTGCGCACACCGCTCAACGCCGTGATGGGCTTTTCCGACCTGTTGCGCAAGGACCGCCGGCTCGACGCGTCGCAACGCGAAAACCTGGACATCATCCATCGCAGCGGCGCGCATCTGCTGAACCTGATCAACGACCTCCTGAGCATGGTCAAGATCGAAACAGGTGGCGTCCAGGTCCAGCGGATGCCGTTCGACCTGCTCACCCTGGTCGGCGAAATCGTCGGCACCACGCAATTGCGCGCCAGCGCCAAGGGCGTGCAACTACGGCTCGACCAGTCGGTCAGCGTGCCTCGCCATATCCTCAGCGACGAGACGAAGCTGCGCCAGATCCTGATGAACCTGATCGACAACGCAATCAAGTTCAGCTCGCACGGCGAGATCGTACTGCGTCTGGCGATGCTCACCGACCGAAGCAGTCCTACCCTGTCGATCGAGGTCGAAGACAGCGGGATCGGCATCGCGCCCGAGGATAGGGAGCGCGTATTCGATCCTTTCGTGCAGGTGATGGGTGGCGACGTGCAGAAAGGCACCGGTCTGGGACTGACGATCAGCCGGCAGTTCGTGGAATTGCTGGGGGGCCGGATCGGCATCAGCAGCCGAGTCGGACGCGGCACCTGCTTTCAGGTCGAGCTGCCGGTCGAAATCGTCGACGACCTCGAGTCGTCGTCTGCCGTTCGCCAGGCGCAGGAGATCGTCGGCCTGCAACCGGACCAGCCCGAGCATCGCATCCTGGTGGTCGACGATCAGCCCGAAAACGCCCTGCTGCTCAAACAGTTGCTGGAGAGCGTCGGCTTCCAGGTACGGATCGCCGAAGACGGCGCGCGCGGCGTCGAAGCGTTCCAGTCCTGGCACCCGGATTTCGTCTGGATGGACTGGCGCATGCCCGTCCTCGGCGGCCCGGAAGCGACGGCGCAGATTCGCGCGGCGGCGGGCGGCCGCACCGTCAAGATCGTTGCCATCACGGCCTCGGTCCTGCCGGAACAGCAGGCGGAAATCCTCGCCGCGGGAGTCGACGACGTGGTCCACAAACCGTATCCGCTACGCAGCATATTTGACTGCCTGGCCCGCCACCTGGGCGTGCGCTACCTCTACCAGGAGTCGGCAGCGGCCGCTCCGGTCGCAACAACGGCGCTGACCACCGCAACGCTGGCGACGCTGCCGGACGCCCTGCGGAACGAACTGGCCGAAGCGATGGTGACACTCGATACGCAACGCATCGACGACCTGATCGCCCAGGTGGCGGACGAGGATGCGGCGCTTGCCGAGCTCCTCCGCCAGCGCGCCGACCAGTTCGAGTACGAGCTGATCGAAGAAGCCCTGATCGGCAAGACTTGAGGCGACTTGCCGACTGCCGGCGCGGCTTGCCAAACGACCTGCCTTTGTAACCGGATTGTGAACGAAGAGATGAGCCAATGACTACCATGACAAGCCTTCCGACTCCCATGACGGCCCTCGCCGCCGAATCGATTTCCAGGCTCGGCGAACTGGCGCCGGAAATCGTCGTCGTCGACGACACGCCCGCCAACCTCAAGCTGCTCGCCACCCTGTTGACCGAACAGGGCTACCGTGTCCGTCCGGCATCGAGCGGCGCCCTCGCACTGCGCTCGGTCCACGCCAAGGCGCCGGACCTCATCCTGCTCGACGTGCGCATGCCGGAGCTCGACGGTTACGCGGTCTGCCGGCAACTGAAGGCCGATCCGCACACCTGCGCCATACCGGTGATCTTCATCAGCGCCCTCAACGAGTCGACCGACAAGGTGCAGAGTTTTTCCGTCGGCGGCGTGGACTTCATCACCAAACCCTTCGAGCCGGCGGAAGTGCTGGCGCGAGTCAAGACGCACCTGGAGCTGCGGCGTTTGCAGCAGGAACTCGAGCGGCGTGTCGAGGCGCGCACCGCCGACCTGGCGCAAGCCCATCACGCCCTGCAAGTCAGCGAAGAGCGTTTGCAGCGGGTGATCGAAGCGACCAGCGACGGCGTCTGGGACTGGAACCTGCAGAGCGGGGAAACGTTCTTCAGCGACCGCTGGTACACCATGCTGGGCTATGCTCCGGGCGAGTTCGCGGCGTCCTATGCCGCCTGGCAGGAACGGCTGCATCCCGACGATGCGGCGGCGGCGGAAGCAGCGGTCCGGGCGCATCTGGACGGCCAGTCGCCCGAAGTGGACATCGAGCTGCGCATGCGCACCCAGAAAGGCGACTGGCAATGGGTTCACGACCGTGGCAAGGTGATGGAGCGCGCGACGACCGGCGAGCCGCTGCGCATGGTTGGCACACAGGCCGACATCGCCGCCCGCAAGCGGGCCGAAGAACAGCTCGAGCAGTATCGCGCGGGGCTCGAAGAACGCGTGGCGGCACGCACTGCCGAGCTGGACAAAGCCAGGGAACAACTGCTGCAGTCGGAGAAACTCACCGCCCTGAGCCATCTGGTGTCCGGCATGGCGCACGAACTCAATACGCCGTTGGGCAACGCCCGTACCATGGCGGGCGCGCTCGACGAACATCTGCGCCAGTTCACCACCGCGGTCAACGCCGGCATGCTTCGCCACTCGCAGCTCGACACCTTTCTCGACCGTTGCCGGGAAGCCGTTGACCTGCTGGAACGTAATACCGCCCGCGCCGCGAACCTGATTGGGCAGTTCAAGGAGATCGTGGTCGACCAGAGCAGTCTGCGCCGCCGCCGCTTCGACCTGCGCCAGACGATCGGACAGATCCTCTTCGCCCTGCAGCCGCAGTTCGCGGGCGCCGCCCACCGGGTCGACCTGGACATCCCGGACAAGCTGGTGCTCGACAGCTACCCCGGCCCTCTGGAGCAAGTGATCACCCATCTGGTCGGCAACTCGCTGACGCACGGCTTCGTCGACATGGCCAGCGGACTGATCAACATCCGCGCCGTGGCGCTCGACGCAACGCAGGTCCAGATCGATTACGCGGACAATGGCGCCGGCATTCCGGAAGTGATCCGCCATCGCGTCTTCGAGCCCTTCATCAAGACCCGGCTGGGCAGCGGCGGCAGCGGATTGGGACTCTACATCACGCACACCCTGGTCACCGGAACACTGGGCGGAACGATCCGCCTGCTCGATCACCGCGGCCCAGGGGTGAGCTTCCGGCTCACCCTGCCGCTCAGCGCCCCCGAGCGGCAGGGCGCCGAGCGGCCGAGCGCCGAGCTGCCGGCATGATCGGCACAACCTTTTCGCCCGGCGAAAGCAGCGCCGGACCAGCCGGATAGGGGTGACAGGATGGCCGGCGCGTACGAGAAGATCAAAGTCATCGACGAGCGCGCGACGCGGACGCTGTGGCGCGCCCGCCGATTGTCCGATGCCCGGCGTGTCTTGCTCAAAATCGTCAAACAGGCCGACCACGACGCCACGGAAGCCCTGCGCAACGAGGCAGAAATTCTTTCCCGGCTGACCGGCGAGCACATCGTCGGCTTGCTCGGCTTCGACGAAGACGCCGCCGAGCCACAGCTGATTCTCGACGACCCAGGCGGCGAACTGCTGGCCGACGCTTTCGCCGACAGCCCGGCGACCATCGACCTGCTGCTACGCATCGCCCTGCAGGCCGTCGCCGCACTGGACAGCGTACACGCGGCCGGCATCGTGCATGGCGACATCAATCCGCACCACTTCCTCTACCTCCCGGACCGCCGCCAGCTCACGCTGCTCGACTTCACGACGGCCACTGTCGTGTCCAAAGCGACGCAGACTTGCGCCGCGGCGCATCGATTCAGCGCGTCGCTGCCCTACATCGCCCCCGAGCAGACCGGGCGGATGAACCGTAGCGTCGACCAGCGGACCGATTTCTATTCGCTGGGCGTGATGCTCTACCGGCTGGCGACCGGCCAGCTACCCTTCGTCTCGGACGACCCGCTGGAAATCGTCCACGCCCACCTGGCGTTCGAGCCGCCCGATCCGAGCACGCTGAACGCGGCGCTCCCGCCGACGATCGCCCGGATCATCGGCAAGCTGATGCGCAAGACGCCCGCAGAGCGCTACCAGTCGGCCGCCGGGCTGCGCCACGATCTCCAGCGCTGCGCCTCGGAATGGCGGGACAGGCAGGCCATCGACGACTTCCCGCTGGGCCTCGGCGACCCGTCGACCAAGATCAGGATTCCCGAGCAGCTCTACGGCCGCCGGGACGACATCGCGACCCTGCAGGCGACCTTCAAACGCGTCGCCGAAGGCGCCAGGACGCTGCTCTTGGTTTCCGGTCCGTCCGGCGTCGGCAAGTCGTCGCTGGTGCGCGAGATGCACCGGCCGATCAGCGAACGGCACGGTTTCTTTCTCGAAGGCAAGTTCGAGCAATACCGCCGCGACATTCCTTTCTCCGGCTGGATACAAGCGCTCGACGGCTTTGTCGCGCGGCTGCTGCGCTACCCGGAAAAGGAACTGGCGCCGTGGCGGCAGGCGCTGCGCGCGGCCCTGTCGGCGAACGGGCGGGTGATGACCGACCTGCTTCCCCATCTCGAACTGGTCGTCGGCGCACAGCCGCCGCTGCCCGATCTGAATGGCCAGGAGGCGGTCAATCGCTTCACTTACGTCCTGCGGCGCTTCATCGGCACGCTGGCGCACCCCAGGCACCCGCTGGTCGTTTTTCTCGACGACCTGCACTGGATCGACGCGGCTTCGCTCGACCTGCTGAAGAGCCTGCTGAGCGACCCGACGCTGAGCCATGCGCTGTTCGTCGGCGCTTACCGCAGCAATGAAGTCGGCCCGGCCAGCCCGCTCGCGATGGCGATCGCCGAACTCGATGGAACGCCGCAGCTCGTGTGCCGTCTGTGCGTGCGCAACCTGGAGCGGGACGAGGTCGAAGCGCTGGTCGGCGACGCGCTGGGCAAGACGACGTCCGACACTCGCCCCTTGGCCACCGTCGTGCACGCGAAGACGGCCGGCAACCCGTTCTTCGTGCACCAGCTTCTCGGTCTGCTCGAAAAAGGCGACTACTGGGACTTCGACACTTCGCGCGGCGCCTGGCGACTGAACACGGCGCGCATCGACGCCCTCGAAATCACCGACAACGTCGTCGATCTGCTGGTCGAGAAGATTCGCTGCTACCTGCCGGCGGACTTGTCGCAGCTTCTCGCCTTCGCCGCCTGCCTCGGCAGTCGCGTCGATCCGTCGACGCTCGGCCAACTGCTCGGGCAAGATCCGGCCGACCTGCGCCAGCGCCTGCGCCAGGCCGTGCACGACGGCTGGCTGAACGAGCAGGCCGGCGACTACAGCTTCGCGCACGACCGCATCCAGCAGGCCTTCTATTCGCTGACTCCGGAACCTCGCCGGCAACAGTATCACCTGCAGATTGCGCGCGCCCTGACGGCCGCTGGCGAAACCGCGGACGACCGGCTCTTCGACGCCGCCAACCAGATCGGACACTGCCTTTCGCTGGTCGTCGAGCGCGACGAGCGCTACCGTTTCGCCGACCTGTCGCAAACCGCCGGCGAAAAGGCCCAGCGCACGGCCGCCTACGAAGCCTCGCTGATCTACTACCGGCAGGGCATCGCGCTGCTGCCCGAGGAGCACGGGCAGGACGGCTGTCCGAGCAGCCGCGCACTCTTTCTCGGCGCCGCCGAGGCCGCTTTCCTGCTCGGTCGCTTCGCCGAAATGGAACAGTTCTGTAGCCAGGCCATGGCCGCGGCGGCAACGGTCGCCGATCGCATCAGGGTCTACGAAATCCTGGTCAGCGGCCGTCTGGCCCAAACGCGCCTGCAGGAAGCGGTGGATACCGGCCTCGAAGCGCTGCGCCTGCTCGGCGTCGACTTTCCGGCGCTGCCCGACGAGCGGCATTGGCAGACCTGGCGGGCACGCGTCGGCGAACACCTCGGCCAACGCGCCGTCGCCTCGCTGATCGACGGGCCGGAAATGAGCGAGCAGAATGCGCTGCTGAAACTGCGGCTCCTCTCGCGGCTCGTGCCGGCGGTCTACAAGTTCAGCCCCGCCCGGCTGCCGCTGGTCACGGCCGAAATGGCCATCACCAGCATCGAGCACGGCAATACCGGCCTGTCGGCCTTCGGTTACAGTTGCTACGGCATGATTCTGGTCGGCTTCTTCGGCGATTACGCGGCGGCGTGGGAGTACGCCCAGCTGAGCCGCCAGATCATCGACCGGCATGGCGCGGCGAACGTCATCCCGCGTGCCTACCAGATCATCGAGGCGACCATCCGGCACTGGCAGGAACACGCCTCCGGCACGCTCGCACCGCTCGAACTGGGCTACCGCTGCGGCCTGGAAAGCGGCGACCTGGAATACGCCACCTACTGCGCGGAGTTCGAAGCGATGCACCGCTTCCTGCTCGGCCAGCCCTTGCAGGAGCTACGCCCGAAGATGGACGCCTACGCGCAGGTCATCGCCAGGATCGGCCAGGTCGTCGCACTGAACCACCACCGCCCGGTGCAGCAGGCGGTGCACAACCTGCTCGGCGAAACCGCCGATGCGGTCGTTCTGCAAGGCTCGGCATTCGACGAAAGCCGCGAGCTCGCGACGCTGGTCGACTACAACGACCGCCTGTGCCTGCTCATCTTCTACTTCCAGAAAGTCCTGCTGGCCGTCGTTTTTCGCCAGTCGCGGCCGGCCGGCGA
>NZ_JDSS02000007.1:87428-89691 GCF_000584955.1 Candidatus Accumulibacter vicinus | reverse complement strand
GCTTCGTCCTGCCGTTTTTTCTCGCCTACGAACTGCTCGCGCTGCTCGCCGCGAGGCGCCTCGACCCCTCCTTCGCCGACCCGCGGATTGACCGCCTGATCGCCGATTTCACGCCGCGCCTGCGTGCGGCGGCGCAACAGGCGCCGATGAACTATCGGCACCTGCTCGATCTGGTGAGCGCCGAATCGGCCGCCATAGAGGGACGCCTCGACGACGCCGCGACCTTCTACGAAGCGGCAATCGCCGGCGCGGCGGCCGGCCGCTACCTGCGCGAGGAAGCGCTGGCCTGCGAACTGGCCGCCGAGTTCTACTATCGCCGCGCACTGACGCGCATCGGCGACCTCTACATCGGACAGGCGCACGCCGCCTACTGCCGCTGGCAGGCGTGGGCGAAGAGCGAGCAACTCGCGGCACGCCATCCCTTCCTGGCCGGACACCCGGACGAGCCATCCGGCAAGCGTCCGACGCTGGCCGCGCTCGACCTGCAGACGGTGCTGAAGGCTTCCCAGGCGCTCTATCGCGCGATGGAATTGCCCGAGCTGCTGCGCCGGATGATGACGCTGATCGTCGAGAACAGCGGCGCGCAACAGGCTTATCTGATCGTCGAGAGAAACGGCGACTGGGTCGTCGACGCGGCGATGGAGGCCGGCGCAGGCCACACCGCACTCGGCAGGTCGGCGGAACTGGCGGCGGCCGGCCGGATATCGACCGACATCGTGCGCTACGTCGCGCGCACCCAGGACCTCGTCATTGTCGACGACGCCGCCCGCGCAGGCGCGTTCTGCGACGATCCGGCAATCCGCCAAGGGCAAGCGAAGTCGCTGCTGTGCCTGCCCTTCATCAACCTCGGTCGGGTCAACGGCGTCCTCTACCTCGAGAACAAGCTGGTGAGCGGCGCTTTTTCGGCCGACCGCGTGCCCTTGCTCGAAGTCCTCTGCGCACAGGCGGCCATCGCCCTCGACAACTCGCGCCTCTACGACGAACTGGAACAACGGGTCGCCAACCGGACCGAAGAGCTCGTGCACGCCAATCGGGAGGCGCAGCACGCCATGGTTCTCGCCGAAGCCCGCGCCAGCGAGCTGCGCCGCCAGACGACCTTCATTCAGACGATCCTCGAGAACATCGCCGACGGCATCGTCGCCTGCGACGAAAACGGCCGGCTGACCTTGTTCAACCGGGCAACGCGCGAGATGCACGGCGTCGACCGGGCCGACCTGCCGCCGGATCGCTGGGCCGAGTGTTACGACCTGTATCTCGCCGACGGACAAACGCGCATGGCGACAACGGACATCCCGCTCTACCGCGCTTTGCTCGGCGAACGACTGCGCAATGTCGAGATGGTCATCGCTCCCCGGCACGGCGAAGCGCACGTCGTGCTGGCGTCGGCGCAACCGATGATCGACGCCAATGGCGACCGGATCGGCGCTGTCGTGTCGATGCACGACGTGAGCGAGCAGAAGCGTGCCCAGGAACAGTTGCAGCAGGCCAAGGACGCGGCCGAGAGCGCCAACCGTGCGAAGAGCGTTTTCCTGGCCAACATGAGCCACGAACTGCGCACCCCGCTCAACGCCGTCCTGGGCTTCTCCGAACTGCTGCTGCGCGATGCCCAGGCCGGCCGCGAACAGCTCTCGGCAGGACAAATGGAGCATCTGGCGACGATTCGCCGCAGCGGCGAACACCTGCTCATGCTGATCAACAACGTCCTCGAGCTGTCGCGTATCGAAGCCGGCCGCAGCGTGACCACCCTGGTGAACTTCGACCTCCACGACCTGCTCGCCGGCCTGCAGGGGATGTTCGCCCTCAAGGCCACGCGCCAGGGGCTGCGCTTCGCGGTCGTGCATTCGCCGGCCACACCACGCTACGTCGTCACCGACGAGGTCAAGCTGCGCCAGGTGCTGATCAACCTGATCGGCAACGCCTTCAAGTTCACCGAACGCGGCGCCATCCGCGTGGACGTCGACGTCACGCTGCCGGACGCCAGGGGCACGGCGCGCCGCCTGTGCTGCGCGGTGTCCGACACCGGCGCCGGCATCGCCGCGGCTGACCTCGAGCGGCTCTATGTGCCCTTCGCCCAGTTCGCCGCCGGCCGCCGCGCGCCCGAAGGTACCGGCCTGGGGCTGGCGATCAGCCGCCAATTCGTCGAACTGCTCGGCGGTCGGATCAGCGCGCAAAGCACCGTCGGCGCAGGCAGCGTTTTCCGCTTCGAGATTCCCGTGCGCGTCGCGGCGCCGCCCGCCCCGGCGGCGGCGGCCGACAATCTGCC
>NZ_JDSS02000007.1:72925-87083 GCF_000584955.1 Candidatus Accumulibacter vicinus | reverse complement strand
TGCTCGGCCTGCTGCCCGGCGAAACGCGCTACCGCATCCTGGTGGTGGACAACGACGCCGACAACCGCCGCTTGCTCGCCCGCTTGCTGGTGCCGTTGGGGTTCGAGATCCGGGAAGCCGAGGATGGCCAGCAGGCGATTGCCGTCTGGCAGGAGTGGCGACCACAACTGATCTGGATGGACATCCGCATGCCGGGGATGGACGGCCGCGAGGCGACGCAGCGCATCAAGTCCCTGCCGCACGGGCAGGAGACCAGGATCATCGCCTTGACGGCCAGCAGCTTCGAGGAGGAACGGGCCGAGATCGTCGCCGCCGGCTGCGACGATTTCCTGCGCAAGCCCTTCCACGAGCCGGATTTGCTGGCCATGATCGAACGTCACCTGGAAGTTCGCTACCGGCGCGGCGAAGACGCCACGACGGTCGCCGCACCGGTGCTGACGACCGAGGAGATGGCCACCGCCCTGCGGGCGATTCCCGGCGAAACCCTGCGCCAGCTCGAGGAAGCGGCGATCCGCGGCGACATGGTGGCCATCGCCGACTCGGTGGGCGACATTCGCGCCGTCGACCCGGCGCTGGCGGCCGCCTTGCGGCGCCTGACGGACGACTTCGACTACGGCAGCGTCGCCGGTCTGGCCGCGCAGGCCCTGGCGACCGCGACGACCCATGAGGAAAACTGAGATGAACCACGGCTGGCGCTATGTCGCCGCGCTGGCGGCGCTGTTGCTCCTCAACACCGGCCATGGCGAAACCGCCGGCCGACTCACCGCGGTGCACGCGCTGGCGCCACCGCTCGCCGGAACCGCCGACGGATCGGGTTTCCTCGAGCGGGTGGTGCGCGAAGCCTTTCGCCGTATCGGCATCCGCCTGGAGATCAGCGCAGTTCCCGCCGAACGGGCCCTGATCAATGTGGACTCCGGCGTCGACGACCTCGATCTCTCCCGCGCCTCGGGTTTCGAAGCCCAGTATCCCCACCTCGTCCGCGTCCCCGAAAAGACGATGGATTTCGAGTTCGTCGCCTTCATCCCGGCGTCGGCCAGCCCTTTCCGTACGGACGACTGGGCCAGCCTGCAGGATCGCACCGTGGCTTTCGTCAGCGGCTGGAAGATCTTCGAGCGTCATGTCACCCGCAGCCGCGAAACGGTGCGGGCGTCTTCGATCGCCAGCCTGTTCGAGATTCTCAAGCAGAACCGGGCCGAAACCGTCCTGCTGGAACGTTGGCAGGGACTGCAGGCGGCCCGTGCGGCGCCGGTCGCGGTGCAGGTGCTCGAACCGCCGCTGGCGCGCGCCGAGATGTTCATCTACCTCAATCAGCGGCATGCCGCGCTGGTCCCGCCGCTGGTGGCCGCCTTGCGCCAGATGAAGGCCGACGGCACCTACCAGCGCATTCTGCGCGAGACGCTGCTGCCGGCCGCGAGCCGGAAGATCGACCGCTGAGCGATGAGCGCGGCCCGCGAAGTCTCGCCGGCAAGCGGCGCCGGCACACCGCCCAGCCAACGCGTCGACCGGCTGGGACGCCGCCTGACGGTGGCCATGGTGATCTTCAGCTCGGTGGTGACGGCGGTCATCACGGCGATTCAGCTTTACGCCGACTACCGGAACGACATCGACCGGATCGAGGAAAGTTTCAGCTTCATTCGCGAGAGCTATCTCAACGTCCTGATCGACAGTGTGTGGACGGCCAACGACGGGCAGATCCAGGCGCAGCTCGACGGCCTTCTGCGCCTGCGCGACATGGAGTATCTGGCGATCACGGTGAACGACCAGCCACGCTGGACGGCTGGTGCCCCGCACTCGCAGCGGACGATTGAAAGCGAAGTCGAGCTGCTTCGTCTGTACCGCGACAAGCCGGTGCCGATCGGCCGCCTGCGACTGGTGGCGAGCGCCGACAACGTGTTGGCCAGAGTTGCCGACAAGCTGCTGCTGGTGCTCTTCGAAAACGCCGTCAAGACGACGCTGGTCGCCGGTTTCGTATCGTGGCTGTTCCGCAACATGGTGACGCGCCACCTCGCCCGGCTGGCCCGCTTTGCCGACGACATGCAGGCGACCGGCCTCGCCGGCCCGGCCTTGCGCCTCGAACGCCCGCTCCGCGGCCGCTGGCGCCCCGACGTGCTGGATACCGTGGTGGACGCCGTCAACGCGATGCGCAGCACGCTTGCCGCGGCTTACGACGATCTGCGCAGAACCGCCGAACAACTGGCGCAGAGCGAGCAGCGCTTCCGCGTACTGGTGTCCAATGTTCCCGGTGTCATTTACCGTGGCGACCTGCGGCCGCCGTTTCATCTGCACTTCGTCTCGGAAGGCGTGAGCCGGCTCAGTGGCCACTCCGCCGCCCGCTTCACCGGCGCCACGGCGATCACCTGGGCGGGGCTGATTTTGCCCGCCGACCGGCGGCGAGTGGCGCAGGAAATCCGGCGGGCGGTCGCCGAACGCCGTCCGTATGTGCTCGAATACCGGATCTGCCATGCCGATGGCGGCCTGCGCTGGGTCGGCGACCACGGCCGGCCCGCTTATGGAGCGGACGATCGGCCGGCCTGGATCGACTCGGTAGTGGTCGACATCAGCGCCCGGAAGCAGGCCGAGATCGCCCTGCAGCGCACGGAGCGCAAGCTTTCGCTGCACCTGCAACAGTCGATCGTCGGCATCATCGAGTGGGACACCGATTTCCGGGTTGCCGAGTGGAACCCCGCGGCGGAACACATCTTCGGCTACACGCGGGCACAAGCCATGGGCCGCGCGGCCAAGGACCTCATTCTGCCGCGCGAAGTCTTGCCCGTCATCGATACGGTATGGGCCGATCTGCTGCAACGCAGCGGCGGCACCTACTCGAACAACCGGAACCTGACCAGCGACGGCAGGGTGATCAGTTGCGAGTGGTTCAACACGGCCCTGACCAACGACGACGACCAGGTGGTCGGAGTCATGTCGCTGGTGCGCGACGTCACCGCCCGCGAGCGGACGGAAAGCGAACTACGGGTCTACCGCAATCATCTGGAGGAACTGGTCCGGCAACGCACGCTCGATCTGGAGCGCGCCAAGGATCTGGCCGAGACGGCCAGCCGCGCGAAGAGCGCCTTCGTCGCCAACATCAGTCACGAGCTGCGTACGCCGCTCAACGCCGTGCTCGGTTTCTCGAGCCTGTTGCTGCGCGAGGCGCTGGCCGGACGCGAGCCACTTTCCGCGACCCAGCGCGAGCATCTGATGACCGTGCGGCGCAGCGGGGAGCACCTGCTGACGCTGATCAACAATGTCCTCGAACTCTCCCGCATCGAGACCGGCGGCAGCGTGGTGAACCTCGGCGAGTGCGACCTCGACGACCTCCTGGTATGGCTGCAGCAGATGTTCGCCCTGAAGGCCGGCGACAAGGGCCTGGCGCTGCGTTGCACGCGCGCCCCGGAAACGCCACGCCAGATCCGCACCGACGAAGTGAAACTGCGACAGGTGCTGATCAACCTGATCGGCAACGCCTGCAAGTTCACCGAACGCGGCAGCGTGTCGCTCCATGTGGACCTGGCGTCGCCAGCGGCGGCCGACGACGGCCGAGCGCCAGGCGCACCGACCGGTGAAGCGCGCCTGCGCTTCGCCGTCGCGGACAGCGGCCCAGGGATCGCCGCCGACGAACTGCCTGGCCTGTTCCAGGCCTTCGCGCAGAGCGCGACTGGCCGCCAGGCGGCCGAGGGAAGCGGACTGGGGCTGGCGCTCTGCCGCCACTTCGTCGACCTGCTGGGTGGCCGGATCGAGGCGCGCAGCACCGTTGGCAAGGGCAGCGTCTTCACTTTCGATATCCCGCTGGCCGCGGTGACCCGGCCGACGCCTGTGCTTGCCTCCGAAAAGCGGGTGGTGCGCGGGCTGCAGGAGGGTCAGCCGGTCTATCGCCTGCTGGTGGTGGATGACGACGACGACAACCGGCGGCTGCTGGTCCGCGTGCTGGCACCGCTCGGCTTCGCGGTAAAGGAAGCCGGCGACGGGCAGGAAGCGCTGCGCTTGTGGGAAAGCTGGCAGCCCCACCTGATCTGGATGGACATGCGCATGCCCGGCGTCGACGGCGGCGAGGTGACGCGACGCATCAAGGCGACGGCGCGCGGCCGGGAAACCAAGGTTCTGGCGCTGACCGCCAGCAGTTACGCGGAGGAACGGGCCGACATCCTGGCCGCCGGCTGCGACGATTTCCTCGCCAAGCCCTTTCGCGAGGCCGAATTGCTGGCCGCGATCGAACGTCATCTGGGCGTTCGCTACGTCCTCGACGAAGCGGCCGACGCCCCGACCAGCCCGCGCCCAATGGACCCGGACGCCCTGCTCGAAGCCCTGCGGGCGCTGCCGGACGACTGGCTGGGCGATCTCGAGCGGGCGGCAGTGCGCGCCGAAATGGGACTCGTGGCGACCCTGATCGAGCGCATCGCCACCGTCCACCCCGCGCTGGCGGCGGATCTCGCGCGCCGCGCCGACGACTTCGACTATGGTGGCATCGCCACCCTGGTTGACGCGGCGATGTCGCCGTCCGGCGACCGGCAGGGAGTCGGCTGTGCCGCGTGAGCAGCGGCAGCCGGCGGGCGGAACGGTGCTGCCGCGCGGCTGGCGCGGCGGTCGTCGGAGCGCAGCGAGAACGCGACGGGGCGGCAGCGGAGCCACCGTCGAAGCGGAGTTCGTTTATCTACCAGGGAGCAACATTCGACGATGAAACCCGCACTGAAGACCAATCGGGTGCGCGCCGCGCTTCGCGCCAGCGCCGGCATCCTTCTTGGAAGCCTGCTGGGAAGCCTCTTCCTGCTCGCGTGCTCGCCGCCGACACCGATCCCGATCGGCTTTGTCGGCGGCATTTCCGGGCGCGGCGCCGACCTCGGCATCGCCGCCCGCGATGCCGTGCAGCTGGCCGTCGAACTGCGCAACCGGGCCGGTGGCGTTGCCGGGCACGAGGTCAAACTGCTGATCCGGGACGACCAGCAGAACACGGCAACGGCGCAGGGCGTGACTCGCGAGCTGATCGACCAAGGCGTGGTGGCCATCGTCGGCCCGGTCACCAGCACGGTCGCGAAAGCCATCCTGCCCATCGTCGACGATGCCAGAGTCGTGATGGTCAGCTCGAGCGCGACGACCGACGAACTGACAGGCAAGGACGACTACCTCTATCGAGTGAACATGTCCACCGCCGAGGCCGCCACCCGGATCGCCGAGTACCATCTCAAGGAGCGCCCGCTGGGACCGTTGGTGGCGGCTTACGACCTGAACAACCGGTCGTATACGGAACGTTGGCTGGAGGCTTTCCGCACGACCTACGAAAAGGGCGGCGGTGAAGTGCGCGGCGCCATCGGTTTCGAGTCGAGCAGCGAAACGGCCTTCGTGCAAGTGGCGCGCAACCTGTTGGCGACGCCAGCCGACGGCGTGCTGATCGTCGCCAACTCGATGGATACCGCGCTCTTGTGCCAGCAGATCCGCAAGGCGGGGAGTCGCCTGCCAATCATCGTCTCGGGCTGGGCGGGAACCGAGCGATTGCTGGAACTCGGCGGCAGAGCGGTGGAAGGGGTGATGGTGGCGCAGAATTTCGATCGCGAGAGCAAGGCACCCGCTTATCAGGCGTTTCGTCAGGCTTACCGCGAACGCTTTCGTCGTGAACCCGGTTTCAGCGGTACCATGGCTTTCGACGCCGCCAATATCGTGATGGAAGCCTTGGCGCAACAACCTGACCCCAGGAAGTTGAAAGCGACCCTGCAAAGCGTGCGCCGTTTTCAGGGAGTCCAGGAGCCGATATTGTTCGACGAATTCGGCGACGTCATACGCGAGATCCACATGACGGTGGTGCGCGATGGCCAGTTCATCGTCATCCGCTAGGCTCTCGCCGGCCGGCCGTCCACTGCGGCTGTGGCTGGCATTGCGCTTCACGCTGGCGGCGCTGCTGCCGCTGCTGCTGGTCGCCGCGCTGATCGGGTGGATGCTGCTGCCGCGGGTGCTCGGCGAGATCGAGACACGTCATCAGGCGCTGGCACGCGCCATCGCCGGTCAGGTCGAGGCGCACTTGCGCGGCGCCGGACGCGAACTGGGGGGATTGGCCGATTATGTACGCCAGCGCGGCCGGCAGACGGGCTCGTTCTGGAATGAACCGCTCGATGCGCACTGCGGAACGGGCGAGGTGTTTGTGGCGATCTACATCGCCGACGCGGATGACTCGGTTTTTGCCGTCGGCCTGCCATGGGCGCAACGTGGGCAACGTGACGACCTCCTGCGAATCGATCTCTCGAGATGGAGAGTCTTGCGGGAAGCGCGAGAACGGCAGACGCCGGTGTGGTCGGAGGTCTTCCTGTCCGCCGTCAGCGCCCGACTGGTGGTGAGTCTGGCGGTCCCGGTGGGCGCACAGGTGGTGATCGGCGAAGTCGCGATCGACGGGCTCTCCGAGTTCGTCAGCCACCTGCCGACCGAATCGGAGACGACGACGATGATCCTCGATCGCCGCGGCCAGATCGTCGCGCATTCGCAGCGCACGGGCGGCGGCCAGCAGGTCAATCTCGCCAGCCTGCCGATCGTCGGCGATGCGCTGCAGGGGCGCTTCGCGACCCACGACGTGGATCTCGAAGGCAAGCTGTCGATCGGCACGCTGGTCGGCGTACCGGAGATCGGCTGGATGGTGCTCGTCGCTCAGCCACGCGTCGAGGCCTTGAGACCCGTGCTGTCCATGCTGTGGGTGCTGGCCTCCGGTGCGCTGGTCGCCCTGCTGCTGGCGGCCATCGCCACCGCGCTGCTGGCACGCGCTTTCGCTGGCCAGATCGGTGGCTACACCGCGCAAGCACACGCCATCGCCGACGGCGACTACGATCATCCCTGGCCAATGACCAATATCAGGGAACTCGACAGCCTGGCCAAGGATCTCGATCGCATGTCGCAGGCGATCCGGCAGCGCGAACAGACCCTCGCCGCCAGCGAGGCGCGCTATCGGTCGGTCATCACCAATGCCCCGGTGGTAGTCTATGAGATCGACGCGCAAGGGGTGTTCACGATGAGCGAGGGAAAGGGCCTGGCGAGCCTTGGGCTGCAGCCCGGCGAAGTGGTCGGCCAGTCGGTGTTCGAGGTCTTTCGCGACTACCCGGAGGCGTGCGACCAGATCCGATGTGCCATCGACGGCACGGTGCAGTACGTCTCCTCGTGCGTGCACGGCATCTACTTCGACAACTATTTCACGCGCACTGCCAGCGCCGACGGCACGCCCGAACTCCTCGGCCTGGCCGTCGACATCAGCCCGCGGGTACGCGCTGAGCAGGAGCTACGGGAAAGCGAGTAGAAGTACCGTTCGATCGTCTGGAACGCCCCGGTAGGCATCTTTCGTTCGACCCCGGAAGGCCGTTTCATCGAAGTCAATTCGGCCATGGCAGGCCTCTTCGGCTACGACTCTCCCGACGCCATGGCGCAGGAGATCCGCGATTTCGCAGCGAATCTTTTCGTCGTCCCGCAGGAGCATCGGCTCATCATCGCGCAGCAACGGCAGACGAACGGTGTGACGCAACACACCAACCGCTACCGGCGCCGCGACGGAACCGAGTTCATCGCCAATCTCTACCTTGCGACGCTGTGCGACGAGACGGGCAGTGCGCGCTTTTTCGAAGGAATCGTCGAGGACATCAGCGAACGCAAGCTTGCGGAGGCGGAACTGCTGGCCTACCGAGACCATCTCGAAGAACTGGTCGAGCGGCGCACGGCGGAACTGGCGCAAGCCAAGGAGGCCGCCGAGGCGGCCAACCAGGCGAAGAGCGTCTTCCTGGCCAACATGAGCCACGAGTTGCGCACGCCGCTCAACGCGATCCTCGGCTTCGCCGCGCTGCTGCGGCGTGAGGCCGCCGGCGCGCAACGCGAAAACCTGGAAATCATCAACCGCAGCGGCGAGCATCTGCTGGCGCTGATCAACGACATTCTCGACATCGCCAAGGTCGAGGCCGGGCGGATTCAGTTGGCGAGCGCCCCCTTCGATCTCGATTCGCTGACGCGCGAGGTCACCGACCTGATGCGCGTGCGCGCCGCCGAGAAGGGCCTGCCACTGGTGCTCGACCGATCTGCCGATTTGCCGCGTTTCATCCGGGGCGACGAAACCCGGCTGCGGCAGGTGCTGATCAACCTGCTCGGCAACGCCATCAAGTTCACTCCCGACGGTGGCGTGGCGCTGCGTCTGGGGCTGACGCCCGCGGGCAACGGCAGGCGGCTGTCGATCGATGTCGAAGACAGCGGTCCGGGAATCGCTCCGGAAGATCAGGCGAGGATCTTCGAGCCCTTCGTGCAGGTCGGCCAGGCCGCCGCCCAGAAAGGCAGCGGCCTCGGACTGGCGATCACCCGGCAGTTCGTCGAGCTGATGGGCGGACACCTGGGCGTCCGCAGCCGGCTGGGCAAGGGGAGTTGCTTCCACCTCGACCTGCCGCTCGAGGTCGCCGATGAAAACGAGGTGCCGCGCGCCGCGAGCGAGCGCGGCGAGGTGCTCGGCCTGCAGCCGGGACAGGCGGCCTACCGCATCCTGATCGTCGAGGACCAGCCCGAGAGCGCCCTTCTGCTGCGCCGCTGGCTGGAAGGCGCCGGCTTCCAGACGCGCATCGCCGAAAACGGCGTACGCGGCGTCGCGGCGTTTTCGCAGTGGCGACCACACTTCATCTGGATGGACCAGCGCATGCCGGAGATGGACGGCCAGGAGGCAGCGCGGCGCATCCGGGCGCTGCCCGGCGGCGGCGACGTCAGGATCGTCGCCCTCACCGCCTCGGTGTTCGCCGAGCAGCACGCCGAAATGCTCGCCGCCGGCATCGACGAGGTGGTGCACAAGCCGGTGCGCAGCGCGACGATTTTCGACTGCCTGGCTCGCCATCTCGGGGTGTGCTACGTCTACGACGAGGCTGCGCCGGCACCGGCGTCCGGTACCGGTCCCCCCCCCGATCCGGCAGCGCTGGCGACCCTGCCGGCAGCGCTGCGACGAGCGCTGGCGGACGCCCTGGTGACCCTGGACATCGCGCATATCGACGCGCTGATCGGGCAGGTGAGGGAACGCGACGCGGCCCTCGCCAGGGTTCTGGGCGAACACGCCGAAAACTTCGACTACCAGGCGATCGAAAAAGCCTTGCGGAGCGAGCAATGAAGAAGACAAAGAAGAAAACGCAAGCGGCGACGGCCGCTACTTTCTCCTCTCCCCAACACACCAGCGAGGCCCTGCCGTGAGCGATCCGTCCAACTACGAAATCCTGGTCGTCGACGACACGCCGGCCAACCTCAAGCTGCTGAGCGCCCTTCTCGTCGAGCAGGGGTATCGCGTACGCGCGGCGTCGAACGGTGTCGTGGCGCTGCGCTCGGTGGCCTTCAAGGCGCCCGACCTGATCCTGCTGGATGTCCGCATGCCCGGCATGGACGGCTACGAGGTCTGCCGGCAGATCAAGGCCGATCCGCAGCAGCGCATGATCCCGGTGATTTTCCTCAGCGCCTTGAACGAGACCGCCGACAAGCTCAAGGGTTTCGCTGCCGGCGGTGTCGACTTCGTGACCAAGCCCGTCGATCCGGCGGAGGTGCTGGCGCGCGTGCGCACGCACCTGGAACTGCTGCGCCTGCAGCGGCGCCAGGAACGGATACAGATCGAGCTCGCCGAGCGCGTCGAGGAACGGACCGAAGAGCTGAAGCGGACAGCGACCGAACTGGCGAGCGCGCTGCGCGAGAAGGAAACGCTGCTCAAGGAGATCTATCACCGCGTGAAGAACAATCTGCAGGTCGTCTCCAGCCTGCTCACCATGCAGGGCGCCCGGGCAAGCGACGAAGCGCGCGCCCTGCTCACCGAGAGCGCGGCGCGCGTGCGCTCGATCGCGCTGGTACACGAACAACTCTACCGTTCGGCCACCCTGTCGAGCATCCGTTATCCGGCCTATGTCCGGCAGCTCGTCGACCATCTGATGCAAACCTACGATCCGCTGTCGCACCGGGTCCCGATCAAGGTCGAGATCGACGATCTGAACATCGGCGTCGGAACGGCCGTGCCGCTCGGACTGGTCATCACCGAACTGATTTCGAACGCCTACAAACATGCATTTCCGGGCCTGGCGACGGGCGAGATCCGCGTCTCCCTGCGGCGCCTGCCAAAGGGCCTGCTGCGTCTGGTCGTACAGGACAGCGGCTGCGGCCTGCCGCCCGAACCCGCTGCCTCGTCTTCGCTTGGCCTCAACCTGGTGCGCATGCTCGCCGACCAGCTCGACGGCCGGCTCGAAGTCTCTTCGCCCGGCGGCGCCTGTTTTACCCTGACCTTCACGCCCGAGGCCCAGGAGGTGACCTTCATTACCCCCGACGAGAAGAGCGACGCGCGGCAAGCACAGGCGAGCCCGCCATGAATGGTGAAGCGTCAGCGCGGCGGCGGTGCGCGCCGGCTGAGGCCACCGCCGCCCACGACCGGCGCCGGCCGCGCCAGCGCGTCCTTGCCGTCGTCGCGTGCTGGCTATGGCGGAGCTTCTGGCTCTTCCTTGGGGGTCTGGCCATGGCCGCCACGGCGGCCGATCAACCACGGAACGTGCTGGTTCTGCATTCCTACCATCAAGGCCTGCCGTGGACCGACAGCGAACAGGAAGGCCTCCTGGCCGGGCTGGGTGAGCATCGCGCCGAGTTCGGCCTGTACATCGAGTACCTCGACGCCTTGCGCTTTCCGCTCCCGAACAACGAAGGCAAAGCCGAGCTGGCGCGGCGTCTGGCGGAGCGCTACGCCAGCACCGGAATCGACTTTTTGATCGCCACCGACGACCCCGCCTACCAGCTCCTGCTGGCGCAGCGCGATCGCCTTTGGCCCGGCAAGCCGATTCTCTTTGCCGGAGTCAACAACATCCGTTCGAGCGACCTGGCTGGCGTCGACGGCGTCGCCGGGGTCTCGGAAGCGCCCGATTTCCCGGCCAACCTCGAACTCATTCAGAAGCTTCATCCGACCACCCGCCGTCTGGTTGTCGTCGGTGACGGAACACAGACTTTCGCGTCCAACCTCGCCACCCTCGAAGCGGCCAACGCCGAGCTGGCACAACCGTTCGCCATCGAAGTGGTCACCCATCGCCTGCTCGACGAGGTCTTGCGCGATCTCCAGGCGCTCTCGGGGGATTTCGTGGTACTGCTGATGGGGCGGCCCTTCGACCGACTGGGACGCATCGTTCCCGAATCCGAGTCGGCGGCGGCCCTGCGCCGGAACACGGTGCAACCGATGTACTCGCCATGGAGCTTCTTTCTCGGCCATGGCATCGTCGGCGGCAAGCTGGTTTCCGGAAAGGACCAGGGGATGGCCGTCGCCACCCTGGCTGTCGGCCTGCACAGCGGGCAGACCCTGGCCGACCTGCCGCGCCTGATCGACAGTCCAAACCGCTACATTTTCGATTACAAGGAGCTGCATCGCTTCGGCCTGACCGGCCGCGCCCTGCCCCCGGGCTCGGTGGTCATCAATCGCCCGGAGGCCATCTGGGATGCGTATCCCAGGATCTCGGTCGGCGCCGTCGCGCTGATGATCTTCCTGCTCGCGCTGCTCGTCCTGCAGGCGAGGAATCTGCGCACCAAGCGCCACTTGTCGGCGAAAGTCGAAAAGGAGCTCGTTCTCGTCCAGGCCTTGATGAATGCGGTGCCGTTCCCGATGTTCTTCCAGGATGTCTCGCTTAGCTATCAGCGTTTCAACAAAGCCTTTGCCGACCTGCTCGACAGATCGCGGCAGTCAAGCGACGCTTGCCCGGCCGAAGCGGCCAAAGCGACCCCGCCCGCCTTCCTGCCGCATGGCCGCGACGAGGATCTCCTGGCGAGCGGCGGCCAGCAGGTCTATCAGACGACTGTCACCGGTGTCGACCACGAACGCCGCGACGTCGTCGTTCACAAGGCGGTGGTTCGGCTGCCCAACGGACGGGTGGAAGGAATCGTCGGCGCCATGATCGACGTCACGGAACTGCAGCGCGTGGAGCACGACTTGCGCGAGCTCAATCTCCACCTCGAGCAGAGGGTGGCCGAACGGACCGCCGAACTGCAGCGCCAGCAAGTCTTCATTCAGGCCGTGCTGGAGAACATCTCCGACGGCATCGTCGCCTGCGACGAAAACGGCCGGCTCACCGTATTCAATCGCGCGTCGCGCGAAATGCACGGCATGCTGCAGGAGGACCTGCCCTCCGAACAGTGGGCTCGACACTACCGGCTCTTTCGGGCGGATGGCGTCACGCCCATGAGCCGGGAGGATATTCCGCTGTTCCGCGCCTTCCAGGGCGAAATCGTGCGCAACGAGCAGATGACGCTGCAAACGGCAAGCGGCGAAGCGCTCGTCGTCCTCGCTTCCGGCCAGGCGATCACCGACCACAGCGGCGCCCGGATCGGGGCCGTCGTCTCGCTGCACGACATCACCGAGCAGAAAATCGTCGAGGCGAGATTGCGCGACGCCAAGGACGCCGCCGAAGCGGCCAATCGGGCGAAGAGCAGCTTCCTGGCCAACATGAGCCACGAGTTGCGCACACCGCTCAGCGCCATCCTCGGTTTCTCGGCGCTGATGCGCCGAGACGGCGAAACCGCCACCGGCACGACCTTCCGCGACCGCGAGCATCTTGCGATCATCAACCGCAGCGGCGAATATCTGCTGGGGCTGATCAACGACATCCTGGACATGGCGAAGATCGAGACCGGCCGCATCCAGTTGGCAATCGCGCCCTTCGATCTCGGCACCAGCGTGCATGAGATCGTCGACATGATGAGTCAACGGGCGCACGAAAAGGGCCTCGAACTGCGGCTGGAGCAGTCCGCCCGGGTCGTTCGCCACATTCGGGGGGACGAGGTCCGGCTGCGGCAGGTCCTGGTCAACCTGCTGGGCAACGCGATCAAGTTTACTCAGCAAGGGACGATCACCCTGCGTCTGGATGGCCTGCCGGACGACTCCCAGCCGTGGCTGTCGATCGAGGTCGAAGACAGCGGCCCCGGCATCGCCGCGCAAGATCAGGCAAGCATCTTCGAGCCCTTCGTGCAGGTCGGCCAGGCGTCCAGTCAGCGAGGCACCGGTCTCGGGCTCGCCATCTCCCGGCAATTGGTGCAACTGATGGGCGGGCGGATCAGCGTGAGCAGCCAGCCCGGCCTCGGCAGCCGTTTCCGGATCGACCTGCCGGTCGACCCGGCAACGCCACGTGAAATCGCCGCGTCGCTCGACCAGGAGGGAGAAGTCCTGGGTCTGGAAAGCGGCCAGCCGGCGTGGCGGATACTGATCGTCGAGGACCAGCCGGAAAGCGCCCTGCTCCTCAGCCGATTGTTGTCCGATGCCGGCTTCCAGGTGCGCACGGCGGAAGACGGCCAGCGCGGCGTCGAAGTGTTTGCGCAGTGGCAACCGCACTTCATCTGGATGGATAGGCGAATGCCGGTCATGGATGGGCTGGAGGCGACCCGGTGCATCCGGGCGCTGGCCGGTGGCGACGAGGTCAAGATCGTCGCCCTGACCGCTTCCGTGTTTATCGACCAGCATCGGGAGATGCTGAGCGCCGGCGTCGACGAGATCCTGCACAAACCCTATCGGCCGCGACAACTGTTCGATTGTCTGGCCCGCCATCTCGGCGCGCGCTACGTCTATCGCAAGCCAGCGGCGCCTGCGGCGCCAAGTCCCGAGGTCAGGCTGGACCTGGCGATGCGGGCCGGGAAGTTGCCTGAAGATCTGCGGCAAGCACTGCTCGACGCGTCGATCGCTCTGGATAGCGGACGCATCGACAGGTTGATCGATCGGGTAGCGGAAATCGATCCCCTCTGGGCAGAAGACATGCGCCGGCAGGCCGACCGCTTCGACTACGAAGCGATCGAAAAGGATCTGCGGAGCGAGCAATGACCGAAACGACAGCGAGGCCCTGGCATGATCCCGGTGATTCTCGTCAGCGCCCTGAACGAGACCGCCGACTGCAGATCGTCTCCAGCCTGCTGGCAATGCAGGCCGGCGATGCCGGCGACAGCGCGGCGGCGAACGGCAGGCTTCGGCCTCAGGGTGCCGCCTCCTCGATGCAGGCCGCTACCGCCGCCAGCAAGTCGTCGTACAGCGTGCGGACCAGCTCCAGGCGCGCCGCCGCCTCGCTGCGGCGACCCTGCCCCTGCAAGCCGACGACCGCGATGCTTTCGGCGTGCAGCCGGCCGTGCGCCGAAAGCATCGCCTGAAAGGCCGGCGCCTCGGCACGACGGGTCTGGCTGGTCGCCGCCAGCC
>NZ_JDSS02000007.1:70084-72570 GCF_000584955.1 Candidatus Accumulibacter vicinus | reverse complement strand
AAGCGGAAATCGCTCGCCTGCAGCCGCGGCGCATCGGGCCGCGCATCGCGGCAATACGCGTCGAGCGCCCGCAGCAGCGCCCCGTACTCGACGGCCGGATAAAGCAGGGGCAGATCGCCGCCGAGCGGCGGGCAGTTCGCCCACTGGACTAGCGGGCGCCAGTTGCGCAGCCAGCCGGAAAGTTCGTTCGCCGGCATCGGGCGAGCGATGGCGTAGCCCTGGGCCCGCTCGCAACCCAAGCGCAGCAGCATGGTTCCCTGCTCGACACTCTCCACGCCTTCGGCGATCACTTCGAGGCGAAAGGCGCGCGCCATTCCCAGCGTCCCTTCGACCGTCGCCAAATTGGCGGGGTCGAGCAGCAGGTCGCCGACGACGCTGCAGTCGATCTTCAGAGCGACGGTCGGCAATCGTCTCAGGTCAGCCAGCGAGCCCTGGCCGGTGCCGAAATCGTCGATCGCGAAGCCGACTCCCAGCGCGGTACAGTCGGCGATCACCGCGGCGCAATGCGCGACCTTGCCCAGCGCGCCGGCCTCCGGCAGCTCGATATCGAGACGTCGGCCCGCCGTGCCGGAACAGGCCGCCAGACGCTCGGCCAGCCGCGCCGCGAAACCGGCCTGCAGCAGGACCGCCGCCGGCACGTTGACGCTGACCCGCAGATCGAGTCCTTGCGCCTGCCAGGCTTCGATCTGCGACAGCACCGAGGCGAACACCCAGTCGCTCAGCTCGACGGCCAGCGGGTGGCCGTCGGTCGCCGGCAGAAAGGCCGCCGGCATCAGCAGGCCGCGCGCCGGGTGCTGCCAGCGGAGCAGCGCCTCGACGCCGACCACCTCGCCGGTCCGCATGTTCACTTGCGGCTGGTAATGGAGCACGAGTTCGCCGCCGGCCAGCGCCTGGCGCAAACGCTCGAGGCCTTCGTCGTGGCGCAGAACGCGCAGGGCGGGCAGGGCGCGGTCGTCCCCGGCGTCGTAGTCGGCGGCTCGCGCGGGCTGCCGGGTGATGTCGGAAAACAGTCCGACGTACTGGCGATCGCCGCCGTCGCGCTCGCCGATCGCACTGATGGTGAGCGCCACAGCGTACATCTCGCCGTTCTTGCGCCGGTTCCACAACTCGCCCTGCCAATGTCCCTGCTCGCTCAACTCGCGCCACATCGCGGAAAAGACTCCCGCTTCCTGGCGATCCGATCGCAGCAGGCTGGCCGGCCGGCCCAGCACTTCCTCCCGGCGATAGCCGGTGATCTCGGTGAAGGTCGGATTGACGTCGAGAATGGTCGCCGCCGCATCGGTGATCATGATCCCCTCGCGCGCGCTCTCGAAGATGCCGGCCGTCTGTTGCAGCCTGAGCTCGGTCTTCTTCCGAGTGGTCACGTCCTGCGCGAGAACGATGAAGCTCGGCGCCCGGCCGGCGGCTTCGGGGACGCGCGAGACGCTCAGCTCGAACCACGAATCGCCATCCGCGCCCGACAGACGATACTGCCGACCCAGCGACAAGCCCTGTTCCGACGCTTCACGCACGGCGGCGAGGCAGACCTCGGCGGCATCTGCCGGCAGCACTTCGGCAACCTTGCGCCCCAGATGGCGTCCCCGCGACGCGCCCGACAGATCACCGCGCGGCGCGCGGTAGTCGACGAAGCGCCCCTCGGCGTCGAGCTCGAAAAACAGGTGCGGCAGGGCGTCGAGCACGGCGAGGTTGCGTGCCCCGGCAGCAGCCAGATCGACCACGTTGCGCGAGGCTCGCCACAGATACAGCATGCGGTGGCCGAGCAGCGTCCAGTTCAAGGGCTTGGGGATGAAATCGGTGGCGCCGCAGTCGTAAGCCTTTTCGATCGACGCGGTGTCGTCCCGACTGGTCAGCATGGCGATCGGCAGGCTCGGTCCGAACTGATCGCGCACGGCACGACACACCTCGAAACCGTCGGCACCGGGCATCGCCACGTCGAGGATGGCCATGTCGAAACGGGTTTCCTGCAACAGCCGCAGGGCCTCGATTCCGTCACCGGCGCTGAATACGGTGAAGCCGGACTTCTCCAAAGCCGCCCGGGCCAGCAACTGTGTGGTCAGGTCGTCGTCCGCCACCAGGATGCGGATCTCCTGCTTGCTCATACCTGCTCCTTTATCCATTGTCGTAGTGCCGCCGCGGCCTGCGCATGGGCGACGTCGATTTCGGCCAGCAAGCCCGGCGCGTCGGACAGCCGCGCCTCGCGGCCGCAGGTCTCGAGACGCTGCAACAAGCCCTGCAGCCGCCGGGCGCCGACGTTGCCGGCGCTCGACTTGAGCGCGTGCGCCTCGAAGGTGAGTGCCGGGGCATCGCCGGCGGCCAGTGTCTGATGCAGCCGCGGCAGTCGTTCCGCGGAAGAGTCCAGAAAGATGCCGATGATCCGGTTGGCCAGGTGCAGTCCGCCACCATCGATGGCGCATATCTGCTGCAGGACATCGTTAGCCAGGACGACCGCCACGTCGTCGGCGACGGTCGCCGCCGGCGTGGCCGCC
>NZ_JDSS02000007.1:57551-70059 GCF_000584955.1 Candidatus Accumulibacter vicinus | reverse complement strand
GCAGCCAGCGGGCAAGCGTCGCGGCCAGCTGGCCGAAGCTGACCGGCTTGGACAGGTAGTCGTCCATGCCCGCATCGAGGCAACGTTGCCGGTCGGCCGCCATCACATTGGCGGTCAGGGCGACGATCGGCAGGCGAACCGCAGTGCCTTGCTGGCCCTGGCGAATGGCCGCCGTCGCCTGGTAGCCGTCCAGCACCGGCATCTGACAATCCATCAGAACCAGGTCGAAAGCGCCGTTCGCCACGCGATCGACCGCATCCCGTCCGTTGACCGCAAGTTCGGCCTGCACGCCGAGCCGGGTCAGCATGATGAGCAGCAATTCCTGACTGTCGGGGTTGTCCTCGACCAGCAGGACGCGGCCACGCAGCCCGGACGCGGCGACGCCCGGCGCGGCAACGGGGGGGGCCGCGGGCGTCGTCGCCGGACGTGACGACGACAGGTCCTCCACCGAGGTCAGCGCACCGCGCATCGCCATCAGCAGGTGGCGGGTGAGAAACGGCTTGTACAGTCGGCGTGTGACGCCGCTTTCGGCGAGTTGCGCGGCACTCGCTGGACGCGACGACGAAGTCAGCAGAATGCTGCGCGTGCCGCTCAGCGCCGGCTGTTCCTTGATCTGCCGAGCGCAGCGCAGGCCGTCCATGTCCATCAACGACACGTCGACCAGGAGCAGGACGAACGGGTCGGCGGCCGCCACCGCCTGTTTCATGATGTCGAGAGCGCCGCTCCCGCTCTCGGTGCAAGTCGTTCGCAGGCCCCATTTTTCGAGTTGGCGCTGCAGGATCTCGCGCGTGGCGCGGTGGTCGCCGGCGATCAGCACGCGCTTGCCGGCCAGATCGTCGACCACCAGGAGCGGTGGCCGCAGCTCCCGGGCTTTCGGCAGGCTCAGTTCGACGCTGAAACACGATCCCTTGCCCGGCCGGCTCGCCAGATGGAGGCTGCCGTTCATCAGTTCGACCAGGCGCCGGCAGATGGCCAGGCCGAGCCCGGTACCGCCGTAGCGGCGGGTGGTCGAACCATCGGCCTGGGAAAAATGCTCGAACACCCTGGCTTGCGCGTCGACCGGAATACCGATGCCGGTGTCTTCGACGGCGAAGCAGAATCTGACCTGGCTGTCGCTGTCGCCGAGAACCTTGGCGCGCACGACGATCTCCCCGCGTTCGGTAAATTTGACCGCGTTGCCGATCAGGTTGGCGGCCACTTGCCGCAGGTGTTGCGGATCGCCGTTCAAGGGCAGCGGGTAGTCACAGTCCGTCAGGTCGACGAGCAGTTCCAGGTTCTTGGCCGAAGCCGGCTGGGCGAACATCGCGGCAGTCGTCTCGATCAGTTCGCAGAAGTCGAAATCGGTCGCTTCCAGCTCCATCCGCCCGGCCTCGATACGGCTGAAGTCGAGGATGTCGTTGATGATGGTCAGCAGATGCTGACCGGAGCGCTGCACGGCTTCGGCGAAACGACGCTGTTCGGCGTCCAGGCGGCTGGCCAGCAGCAGCTCGGTCATGCCGAGCACACCGTTCATCGGGGTCCGGATTTCGTGGCTCATGGTCGCCAGGAACTCGCTCTTGGCCTGGCTCGCCGCTTCGGCGGTCAGTCGCGCGCGGCGCTCGCCTTCGGTCATTTCGCCGAGCGATATGGCCATGGCGTTCATCGTCGTCGCCAGTTCGCCCAGCTCGTCGCCCCGCCGGATGTCCAGACGGGTGTCGAAACGGCCGCCCCGGATCGCCCGCGCGGCCTCGACCATCTGCCGCAGCGGCGAGGAAAACGAACGCGCCAGGACGAAGGCCATCGCCGCCGCCGGCAAGAGGATGAACAGCGTCGCCCCGACGCTGGCGAGCAGGGCGTGCTTGGCGAGTTCGTCGAGCGCGACGAGCGAGAACTCCATGTGGGCATAGCCGGCGCGCCTGCCGTCGGCCAGGATCACCGGCGCCAGCACGTGCATGTGGTCCCGATCGACGGCGGCAAACGCCCTCTCCGTGCTCTCCGCCGCGAGCAGCCAGTCGGCACGGGGGAAGGGCTGACCACTGGCCAGGTTGTCTGCCGTGTGATCGGCGATGATCCTGCCCCGCGTATCGAGCGCGTGCGCTGCAATCAGGTCGGCGTCGCCCCGCTTGGCGTCCAGTTGACGGTGCATCGCGTCGATGTCGTGTTCGGCTATCGCGTCGTCCAGGCCACGCGCCAGGCTGAGGGCCAGCGCCTCGGCCTTGCTCTGGAATTGCTGCCGCGATTGCCGGGATTGTTCGACGAATCCGAAAACGCCCAGGCTGGCGGAGGCAACGACCACCACCGCCATCGAATAGCCGATCAGCTGCGCGCGGATCGACAAGCTCCTGCGCATCGCCGGCCTACAGAATATCGCCGGCGCTAGCGGACGACGCCGGGCCGGCAAACAACTGGTCGAGCACCTCCGGGGCGATCGGCCGATAGAGGCGATAGCCCTGCAGGAACAAGTCGCCGAGGTCGAGCATGAAGCGCTGCTGGCTCTCGGTTTCCACCCCTTCGGCGACGACCTCGAGTCCCAGCTCGCGAGCCAGCGAGATGATGGCGCGCACGATCGCTTCGCCCTGGGGGTCGCCGGGAACGCCGGCCAGGAAACTGCGGTCGATCTTCAGGCGGTTCAGGCGCAGGCGCTTGAGGTAGGCGAGACTGGAGTAGCCGGTGCCGAAGTCGTCGACAGTGACCTGGACGCCCATCGACACCAGGCCATCGAGCATTTTTACCGAGTGATCGAAATTGCTCATCAGCCAGCTCTCGGTGAGCTCGAGCTCCAGCGCTTCGGGTTCGAGCCGGGCGATAGCCAGCGCGTCCACGATCGAACTCAGGAAAGCC
Source organism: Candidatus Accumulibacter vicinus (assembly GCF_000584955.1). Lineage (NCBI taxonomy): Bacteria > Pseudomonadati > Pseudomonadota > Betaproteobacteria > Candidatus Accumulibacter > Candidatus Accumulibacter vicinus. The sequence goes on along the minus strand of NZ_JDSS02000007.1, from coordinate 67,239 downwards.
GGGGCGCGGATCTGCCGCGCAGAAATGTTGACCGCCATGCGCAGCCGCGGCATCGGGCCGTCGCGCCAGAGGCGCGCCTGCGCGCAGGCGGTCTTCAGCACCCAGGCGCCGATCGGCAGGATCAGCCCGGACTTTTCGGCGAGCGGGATGAAATCGCCCGGTGGCAGCAGTCCCTGCTGCGGATGCTGCCAGCGCACCAGCGCCTCGACCGAGTCGATGCGTCCGCGGTGCACCACCGGCTGGTAGTGCAGGCGCAACTCGCCGTGGTCGACGGCGAGCCGCAACTGGCTTTCCAGGCGCGTCTGCTGCAGCAGCGCCGGGGCACTTTCGCGACCGGCGAAGCAGACCTGGTTCTTGCCCATTTCCTTGGCCTGGTACATCGCGTTGTCGGCGCTGACCACGAGGTTGGCGACTTGCGTGCCGTCGCGCGGGAAGACGGCGACGCCGATGCTGCCGGTGACGCGGCTCTCCTCGCCAGCGAATTCGACCGGCTTCGAGAGTTCCTCCAGGATGTTGGCGGCCACACGCGCCAGGCTTTCGTCGCTGCTCGCCGACGGCGTGACGACGACAAACTCGTCGCCGCCCCAGCGGGCGACGATGTCGCTATCGCGCACGCAGGCGCGCAGGCGTTTGGCGGTGACGACCAGCATGTGGTCGCCACCCTTGTGACCGAGCGTATCGTTGATCGCCTTGAAGCCGTCGAGGTCGATGAACAGCAGTCCCAGCGAATCGTCGCGCCGCCGGGCCAGGGCCAGCGCGTGACCGGCCATGTCGATCAGATGCGCACGGTTGGCCAGGCCGGTCAGCAGATCCTGGCGCGCCATCTGGGCCAGCCGCTGTTCGGCGCTCTTGCGGGCACCGATGTCCTGCGTCTGGACGATGCAGTACAGCGGCGAGCCGTCGGGTTCGCGCACCAGCGAGACGCTGAGCAGCGTCCACACCGGAGCGCCATCGCGACGCAGGAAGCGTTTTTCCATCTGAAACGCCGGAATCTCGTCGTTCACCAGCGCGCGCAGGGAGCCGAGTTCGGCATCGAGGTCCTCCGGCTGACTCAAGCGCCAGAGGTTGACCCCGGCCAGCTCCGATTCGCCATAACCGAGAAGCTGGGCGACCGAACGGTTGTTCTGCAGCACCCGCCCGTCCATTGCGACCAGAGCGATGCCGACCGCGGCATGATCGAAGGCGCTGTGGAAGCGCTCCTCGCTTTCGCGCAGTGCGCGCTCGGCCTCGCGCCGCCGGCTGATGTCGCGAAAAACGAGCACCGCGCCGAGCAACTGGTTCTCGTCGTCGACGATAGGCGCCGCGCCCTCATCGACCGGCACTTCACCACCGGTACGCGCGAGCAGCAGCGAGGTATCGCGACTCTGTACGAGTTCCCTGGCGACCAGTGCGGCGACGATCGGGTTGTCGACCGGCTGCCGGCTCGCTTCGTCCACCGTGCACACGACCTCGGATACCGGCCGGCCGCAGGCATGCGCGTGCGACCATCCGGTCAGACGCTCGGCGACCGGGTTGAGAAAACGCACCATACCCTCCGGGTCGGTGGCGACGACGCCGTCGCTGATGCAGTGCAAGGTCTTGGCAAACCACTGTTCGCTGCGCCGCAACTGGGTTTCCATCTGCGCCTTGACGAGCGCGACCTCGATCGTCGCGCGTACCTCGTCGGGCCGAAACGGCTTGATCAGATAACCGTAGGCGCCGGCCGCGCGGGCCCGCCGCACCGTGGACTCGTCGCTGTTCGCACTGAGAAACACCACCGGCACGCGACGCGTCTCCTGCAGCATTTCGGCCGTCGCGATGCCGTCGAACGGCCCTTTGATCATGATGTCCATCATCACCAAATCCGGTTCGCTGGCCTCTGCCCGCTCGAGCGCCTGGGCACCGCTCACCGCCGTCGCCACGACATCGTAACCGAAGGCCTCCAGGTGGTAGCGCAAGTCCATCGCGATCACCACCTCGTCTTCCACAATCATGATCCGCTTAGCCGTCATGGCTGTCATCGCTCCTAGTTTGGCTTGCTTCACGAAAACGCAGGCGATAGCGGGTACCGCCGGCACGTTCCAGGCTCATTTGACCTTCGAGTTGATCAGTCAGCGAGTCGACCAGGCGCAAGCCCAGTGACGAACTCCGCCGGAAGTCGAAGTCCTCGGCAATTCCGATCCCGTTGTCGGCCACTTCCAGCGTCAGCGTGCCGTCCGCGTCGGCCGAGAAACGCGTCACGACGGTGCCGCCGGCGCCGGCCGGGAAGGCGTGCTTGATCGCGTTGGTCACCAGTTCGTTGACCAGCAGGCCGCAGGGCACCGCGGTGTCGATCGAGACCCGGCTGTCGTCGGCCTCGACGCGCAACATGATGCCGCGCCGACTGGCCATCACTGCCTGATCGAGACTGTCCATCAGACTGCGCAGGTAGCCGCCGAGCGCAATGCGCGCCAGATCCCCGGAACGATACAACTGTTCATGGACCAGCGCCATGGCCTTGACCCGTGCGACGCTGTCGGCCAGCACCTCGCTCAAGCGAGGATCGTCGATGCCCCGACCTTGCAGGCTGAGCAGGCTGGCGACCACCTGCAGGTTGTTCTTGACGCGATGGTAAATCTCCTTGAGCAGCACCTCGCGATCGTGCAGCGCGCTTTGCACGCGTTCTTCGGCGTGCTTTTCGGCGATCACGTCACGCACCAGCGACATGACGCCGACGACTTCTCCGGCGGCATCGGTCAGCGAGGTATTGAACCATTCGCAGAGAATGATTTCGCCACGCTTGCTCAGGTTCTCGTTGGTGATGTGCGCGCCACCGCTGTTGTCCCGCAACTGCGCCAACACCGGTTCGATTACCGGCATCGCCTGCGGCGGCACGATGAGGTCGACCTGTCGACCCAGCGCTTCGTCACGCGTATAGCCGAAGATACCGGCCGCCGCCGGATTCCATTCGACGATACGGAAGTCGGCGTCCCATTCGATCACGCCCAGCATCGATTGCTGCAGGTGCAGCGAAAGTTTGCGCTCGGTAGCACGCAGATTTTGCCATACGACGCGGCTCTCGGTAATGTCGCGGCCGAAGGCGATGGCATAGGCTTCCGGGCCGGACGTCGCGGTGGCGCCGGTCAGGGTCCAGGCAATGCGGCGCTGACGGCCATCGGGGCAAACGATGCTGCTCTCGCATTCGTCGCCGCCGATCTCCGGAGCGGGCCTGGTCCCCGGCGCCGGGAGCAGCATCGGCAGACCTTCGACAGCAGCGCGCAATTCGTCATAGGAGCGGCCGATGACGTCCTTTCCCGCCAGACCGCTGAGCCGCCGCGCCTCGCTGTTGAACACCTGCACGCGGCCGGCGCGGTCGACGCCGACGACGACCACACCGGCACTGTCGCTGATCGCCTGCAAGAACAGACGACTGCGCTCCTGGCGCAGCGCACGGCCGTAATTGAGCCAGATCAGGAGAACACTGAAGAGCGCCAGCGTGGCGACTGCCAGCCCGGCGTGCCGCGTTTCGCTGCGCCACCCGGCCAGTGCCTCGCTACTCAGGTCGGTCACTCCCAGGACCAGGCGTGGCGAGTAGTCGACGCCGTCGCCGGACAGCGTCTTGGCGGCGCTGATTTGCTCCCGCCCATCGGCAGCGGTGACGCCGTGGTGACTGGAATAGCGGTCGCCGCCGGCGAGATGACGCGACAGGTGCGAGCCGGTCAGGAGAAGATTCCGGCGGTCGTCTCTTTCGGGCTCGGGTAGCCGCAGCACGATGTCGCCACTCTCGTGGAACAGTCCCACCGTCATGGTCGGCGTTTCGAGCAGCGAACTCAAGACAGGAGCAAAATGATCGATGGCCAGCGCCAGCGTCAGCGTCACCGCCGGTCGACCGGCGTGCGGTGCGAAATGGCGACTGAGCATGACCAGTCGGCGACCCGATGTTTCGGCCATCGGCCGCGAAACATGGAGCACGCCTTCGCGGGTCGCCGACCTGAGGTGCTCGTCGAGCGCCACCGGGTCAGCCAGCCCGGCCAGGTAACCCGAATCCAGAAGGACGCGTCCATCGGTCGTGTGCATCGCATAACCGCGCGCCTGCTCGATCAACGGAAAACCGTCGCGTAGCAGGTGGGCGACGGCGCTGATTCCCTGCCCGTGATCCGCGTAAGCCTGATAGGCGGCAAGCAACAAGCGCCCATCTTGCCGCAACGAAGCACCGATGCTCTGGTCCACGACATCGAGCCCGATGCGCGACCGCGCCAGAATAGCCCGGATCTCGTCGGCGCGGCTCTGCCAGGCGAACCAGCCAAAGGCTCCCGCCAGCCCGGCGACGACCAGCAGGGAAGCGAGCAGGCTGCGCCACATTACCCTGTCGTGTCCGCGTCGACCGGCCAGACCCGGCAGCCACCGGCAGTCGCCGCGCCTACGCAGCGGGTCTTTGCTCTCGCATCGGTCGACCGCGCTCTCGGCAACGGTGTTGTCTGACTGCTGCATCGATCGGGCTCCAGGGTGCCGCGTGCGGCTCGGATCGTCAGGCCGCGCGCCCCCGCCCGGCAACCTTGCCGAGCCCGCGCGACCTTGGACAATCATAGCGCAAGGTCACCCCCGGCGCCACTGGGGCCTTTTCCCATGGGTCCTGATCAAGGCTCACATCGAGGTGCCGTTGGATTTCCGATCCTTCGGGAACCCGGCTCTTGCCGAAACACCAGCGCGAAGACGGTGCGCTCTCCGGGAACCATGAGAATCTCGCCGTCGATCTGGTCGATCAGGTTGACGATCAACTGCCAGCCCATGCTTTTCTGGTGTGCAATGGAAAAGTCTGGCGGCAGACCGACACCATCGTCACTGACCGAAATACGCATCGCGCCGTCGGCGTCGCATTCAAGCGCGACGTCCACGCGGCCGCCACGGCCGCCTGGAAAGGCATGCTTGAAGGCATTCGAGACCAGCTCATTGACGATCAGGCCGCAAGGCACCGCCGCCTCGATGCACAGCGCTGCCGGCGCCAGATCGCGGCCAATGACGATTTCCGGGCGATGCTGCTGGATCGCCACCTGACTGATCAGGCGGTCGAGAAAGGCGTCGAAGGCAACGCTCGACAGGTCCGCCGCGCCGTAGAGCAGTTCGTGCACCAGGGCCATGGCGCGCACGCGCGCCGAGCTTTCGCCGAGCAGTGCGCGAGCCGCAGGATCGGCGATCTCGCGCGCCTGCAAATCCAGCAGGCCGGAGACGACCTGCAGGTTGTTCTTGACGCGGTGGTGGATTTCCTTGAGCAGCACTTCCTTTTCCCTCAGCGCAGACTCGATTTGCGCCTCGGCGCGCTTGCGCTCGGTGATGTCGCGCACGATGGCCCAGATGCCGATCGGCTCGCCACCATCGTCGGCGAGCAGAAAGCTGCGCAACTCCACCGGAAACACCTTGCCGTCGCGACGAACGTACTCCTTTTCATAGATGTCGGAATAGCCACGCACCAGAATCTGCTCCTTGACGACCTGCGCCTCGCTGGCGTGCCAGCGCGGTGGCGTCAGATCGACGTAGGTCAGGCGCTGCAGTTCCTCGAGGTCGTACCGGAGCATCTCCTGGAAGGCGGGATTCGCATCCTGGATGTGGCCTGCCATATCGACGCTGGCGAAAGCATCGCGCATGCTTTCATGCAGGCGCCGAAAACGGGCTTCGCTCTCGCACAAGGCCTTCTCGATCAGGATGCGCTCCTCGATTTCCCGATACAGTTCCCCGTTGCTTCGGATCAGGTCCTTGGTGCGCTCGCCGACCACGGCTTCGAGATGCTGATTCAAGTCCTGCAGAGCCTGCTCTGCCCGTTTGCGCTCCGCCACTTCCGCCTGCAAGGAAAGATTTTGCGCTTCGACGCGCGCCTTGAGCCGGTGCAGGCGGATATGCGCTTCGACACGTACCAGTATCTCGGCGCTCTCGAAGGGCTTGGTCAGATAATCGGCCCCGCCAGCCTCGAAGGCCTGCACCTTGTTGAACACTTCGCTCGCGGCGCTGACGAAGATCACGGGAATGGCCGCGGTGCGAGGGTCGTCGCGCAGGCGTCGGCAGACTTCGTAGCCGTCCATGCCGGGCATTTGCACATCGAGCAGAATCAGGTCGGGGAGTTCGGCGTTGGCGCTGGCGAGGGCCGTGGCACCGTCGAGTACCGGACGCACGACGTAACCACGGTCTGACAGGATCCGCACCAGCAGGCGCAGGTTTTCCCGGTTGTCATCGACGGCGAGAATGCTGCCGGGAACCTGAGAACCCATGTCATCAATGGTCATTGTGTGCTCCTTCGGAAATGATCGACACCTCAACCTGCCTTGTCAAGGCCGCGATGCGGCCGTAGTCGAGGTTGTCGGCAAAGCGCGCCAAGGTACTCGCCAGCGCCTGATCGAAGACGCGGGCGTCGTCGATCAGGCCGTCCACCTCTGCGATCTGGGCGCGCACGGCGGCGCCGTGCAGACGTTCCAGCCACTCGGCCGGCGCTGCCCCCAGCGCGTCGACCAGATCCGCGGCATCCAGCGATTGTTGTTCCGCGGGTGGCGACGTTTGCACCCCACGTACATAGCGCACCCCCAAATGCCGCGCCATCATGGCGAGCATCTCCGATTCGCGGAAGGGCTTGCGCAGAAAGTCGTCGCAACCGGCGGCCAGGATCTCCTGGCGCTCCTCCTCGAAACTGCTGGCGGTGAGCGCGATGATCCTGGTTTCGTGTCCCGCTGCCGTGGCCTTGATCCGCCGCGTCGCTTCCAGCCCGTCCATGCCGGGCATGCGCATGTCCATCCAGATCAACTGCGGCCGCCAACTTTGCCAGATATCGATGGCCTGCTGTCCGTCGCCGGCTTCCTTGACTGCGAAGCCCAGCGGCGTCAGTAAACTGGAAAGCAAACGGCGACTGTTTGCGTCGTCGTCCACCACGAGGAGGCGATAGCTCGGCTGCCCGGCTGCCAGCCCGAGCACCGGCTGGCTCGCAGCCGACACGACCACCGCGGTGTCCGCCAACGCTTCGAGGAGGATCTCGACACCGAATACGGTGCCCTGGCCCGGCGTGCTCCGGACATCGATCGCGCCGCCCATGAGCGCGACGAACTGCCGGCTGATGGCCAGCCCGAGGCCGGTACCTTCGAATGTCCGGTGTCCCGCCGCCAGTTGCGCGAAGGGAACGAAGAGTTGGTCCAGCAGGTCGGCGGCGATGCCGATGCCCGTGTCGGCCACCTCGAAACGCAGGCGGACGGTGTCACCCGGCGTCGACTCACCTGCCGCAAGGTCGACCTTCAGGCCGACGCTGCCGTGCTCGGTGAACTGTAAGGCGTTGCCGAGCAGGTTGATGAGAATTTGCCGCAGCTTGACTTCATCGCCACGCACCCAGCGCGGCACCGTCGCCGAGTGTTCGACGCTCAGGCACAGACCCTTGTCGCGTGCCTTGCGCGAAAACATGCGTTCCAGTCCGGCAAGCAGTTCAGGCAGGTCGAATTCGACGGGATTGGCCACGCTGCGGCCGGTTTCGACGCGCGACAGTTCCAGCACATTGTTGATCAGGGTGAGCAAGTGCTCCCCGCTGCGATGTATGGTGACCAGATGCTCCCGTTGCCCAGGCGCAAGCTGTTCGCGTCCGGCCTGCGCGTCGCGCAGCAACAGGTCGGAAAAACCCAGCACCGCGTTCAGCGGCGTGCGCAACTCGTGGCTCATGTTGGCCAGGAAGGCGCTCTTGGCCCGGTTCGCCGCCTCGGCGGCATCCTTGGCGAGAAGGAGTTCCTTATTGGACTGCGCCAGTTCCGCCGTGCGTTTTTCGACCAACTCCGCGAGATGGTCGCGATACTGGATGAGTTCGGCTTCGGCCAGCTTGCGCGCGGTGGTATCGATGTTGGTGCCCACCATGCGTAACGGCCGGCCATCGGCGTCGCGGTAGGTACGCGACGCGGCGAGAATGTAGTGCACCGAACCGTCGGGCCAGACGACCCTGAATTCCTCGCTGTATTCCTTTTCGCCGCGCAGCGCGCCCTGGATGCCGGCTTCGGTCCGCGCCCTGTCCTCCGGATGCAGGGCGCCCGACCACGCCTCGTAGGCACCGCCAAAGTCTTCCTTGCGCAGACCGTAGAGCCGGTACATGGCATCGTCCCACACCAGCTCGTCTTGCTCGACATCCCAGTCCCAGATGCCGATCTCCGCTGCCTGCGTGGCCACCTCGAGCCGCTCGCGAGAACGGTCAAGTTGTTCGACACGCTGATCGAGGGCTTCGAACGACAGTTTGAGTTGCTGCGACATCTGGTTGAACGATTCCGCCAGTTCGCCAATCACGTCGGCGCGGTCGATGACCAGCGGCTCGTTCCATTCGCCGCGGGTTGTCCTCCTGGCGGCGGCATTGAGGCGCTGGATCGGCGTCGCGATCCAGCGCGCAATCGACGCGCCCATGACGATGGCGATCGCGGCGGCCAGCACGGCCAGATAGAGGCTCATCCGCCGGGCTTGATCGACCTCGGACAGGAAATCGAGCGCCGGCACCACGACGACCGCAAGCAAGTCCAGATTGGCGCGCCGCAGCGGAATCACCCGCATGAAGTGTTCGCTGTCGTTCCATGGGAAGCTGAACTGCGCCGCCTGCACAATGCCGTCGAGGGTGCCGACGCGATCGAGGATCGCCCGGGCGCTGCTGGCGGTGAGCGGATTCGCGCTGTCGACGGCGGCTAGGCGGTGCCTGCCCTGGACGGCCGTCGCGGCATAGCTCGTGTCCCGTATGCTCTTGAACGGCGCCTCGCCCGACGACGAGGCGACGAGCTTGCCCTGGCGATCGATGATGAATACCTGGCCCGTGCGGCCAATGCCGAGCGAGGCGAGAAACCGGCTCATGTCGCCGAGATAGCTGCTGGCGGCCGCGATGCCCAATGGCCGCGCGCCGTCGAGAATGGCACGAAAGTTGATCAACATCAGCTTCGGCTGGTTGAGCCCTTCCGGCACCGAGACGGCCAGGTACCAGAAAGGCCCTCCCTGCCGCGCCATGGCGCCGAGGTACCACGGATCGTGGGGCGGATCGCGTTGCGGGTCGTAGTTCTCGATCACGCCGGTGATCTCGCCGCGTTCACCCTGCGCGCTCAAGCGCCGGCTGACGAAGCGCCCGCGGGTCTTGTCGAACTCGCGCAGGATCAGTTGGTCGGAGTCGCGCTCGATCACCGTAAAGTCCCGCTGCTCGCTGCCTAGCGCAGCGGTGTTCACGTCCGGAAACTGCGACAACTGACTGGAGAATTGCTCGACGACGGCGGACGCGTCGGCGGGATCGAGCTTGCCGGCCCGCACTCGCGCGGCGTTGTCGATCGTGACGCGCTCCATGTCGTCAAACAAGGTGGATAGCCTTTGTTCGACCCGTTCCCCGATTTCCGCCATCAAGCTTGCCGCAAGAACAGCGACCGCCCGCTCCGACCCGCGGTAGGAAAAGTAGCTGACCAGGCCGACGGTGGTGACGATCAGCAACATGAAGGGAAGTGCCGTGACCAGCCACAACTCCGAACGTCGAAGCGACAGCTTCATTCGTCCGAGGGACCCTGCCGCGCCGCCGGGTGAATCGGTCATGCGTCGCTGCCCGCGCCTGGGTCTTTCTCCGGTGCTTGCGCTTCGCGCTCCGCAGCGCCGCTCGTCAAGGCGGCGATGCCGCCGTAGTCAAAGTTGTCGGCAAAGCGCGCCAGGCTACTCGCCAGCGCCGGATCAAAGGCTCGGGCCTCGTCGATCAGGCCGTCCACCTCGG
>NZ_JDSS02000007.1:53242-57191 GCF_000584955.1 Candidatus Accumulibacter vicinus | reverse complement strand
CCAGCCACTCGGCCGGCGCGCTCCGCAGGGCGGCAGCCAGGCCGGCGGCATCCAGCGTCTGCTCATCCACCGGTGGCGGCGTGGGTGCGCCACGCAGATAGCGCACCCCCAAATGCCCCGCCATCATGGCGAGCAATTCCGAATCGCGGAAGGGCTTGCGCAGAAAGTCGTCGCAACCGGCATCCAGAATCTCCTTGCGCTCCTCCTCGAAACTGCTGGCCGTGAGAGCAATGATTTTGGTCTCGTTTCCCGATGCGGCGGCCTTGATCCGCCGCGTCGCTTCGCGCCCGTCCATGCCGGGCATGCGCATGTCCATCAGGATCAACTGCGGCTGCCAGCTATGCCACTTGTCGACGGCCTGCTGACCGTCGCCGGCCTCGGCCAGCTCGAAACCCAGTGGTTCCAGCAGGCTCAGCAGCAGGCGGCGGTTATCGATGTCGTCATCCACCACCAGAATGCGACAGGCGGGCTGACCGGGTTCCAGACCGAGTACCGGCAGGTTCTCGGTCGCGGTCTCCGCGGCCGCCTGTGTCGCGTGCTGAACCGGAATCTCGAAACTGAACGTGCTACCCACGCCCAATGTACTTTCGGCATGGATCGTGCCGCCCAGGAGCTCGACGAACTGGCGGCTGATGGCCAGGCCCAGGCCGGTGCTCTCGGTTGCCCGCTGTCCGGCCGCCGATTGCACGAAAGGAACGAAGATCCGCTCGAGCTCGTCGGCGGCGATGCCCGCGCCGGTATCGCTTACCGCGAAGCGCAATCGCATGGCGACGGTCGGCTCGCCCGCCACGACGGCGACCGTCAGGCGGACGCCACCCTGCTCGGTGAACTTGAAGGCGTTGCCGAGCAGGTTGATCAGCACTTGCCGCAGCTTGACCTCATCGCAACTCACATAGCGCGGGGTTTCGGGGGAGAACTCGACATCGAGAGTCAAGCCCTTTTCCTCGGCCTTGAGCGAAAACATTCCCCGCAGCCCGGCGAGCAGTTCGTGGAGGTCGAACTCGACGGTGTACACCACGCTGCGCCCGGCTTCGATGCGCGACAGCTCCAGCACGTTGTTGATGAGGGTGAGCAAATGCTGGCCACTGCGATGCACAGTGGCCAGGTGCTCCCGCTGTCCTGGCGAGAGCTGTTCGCGACCGACCCGGGCGTCGCGCAGCAGCACGTCGGAGAAGCCCAGCACGGCGTTCAGCGGCGTGCGCAGTTCGTGGCTCATGTTGGCCAGGAAGGCGCTCTTGGCCTTGTTCGCCGACTCGGCCGCATCCTTGGCCTCGGCCAGCGATTTCGTCTGCTCGGACAGTGCGCGCGTGCGTTCGGCAACCTGGAGCTCCAGCTCGCGGTTGCGCCGCTGGATGATGCTGACGCGGTGACGGTAGGCGATGGCCAGCAACGCAACGCTGAGAACGACCGCCAAAACCCTGAACCAGGTGGTCTGCCACCAGGGCGGCAGGATCACGATACGTATCGACTTTTCCTGTTCGCTCCAGAGGCCGTCGTTGTTCGACGCCCTGATCCGGAAGACATAGGCGCCCGGATCGAGGTTGGTGTAGGTGGCGAAGCGGCGCCGGCTGTCCACCTGGTTCCAGTCCCGTTCGAAGCCGTCCAGCCTGTAGGCGTAGCGGTTCTTGTCGGGAAAGCGGTAGTTCAAAGCGGCAAACTCGAGGGAAAACACCGATTGGTCGTGGCGAAGGGTCACTGTTTCGGTTTCGTTGATCGCCTGTTGCAATGGCGAATCCGCGGCGCCGATGACGACCGGCTTGTTGAAGACCTGGAACCCGGTAATCACGATGGGAGGAAGGAAAGTCGAATCCTTGACCTCTTGGGGATAGAAGGCGTTGATGCCGTTGACCCCTCCGAAATAGAGTTCGCCGTCATCGGTCCGGCAAGCGGCTTCGTAGAAATCATTGCCTTGCAGTCCGTCGCGTTTGTCGTAATTGCGAAACGAACCCGTGCGCGGATCGAATCGCGACAGCCCGCCGCCCCGGGTGCTGATCCATAGATCGCCCTGATTGTCTTCGACAATACCCACCACATTCTTGCTCGCGAGGCCATCCGTTTCGCCGTAGCGGGTAAATGTTTCGGTCTTTCGATCGAACTTGTCGAGGCCCTGGCTGGTGCCGACCCAGAGATTTCCCTGCGCGTCTTCGGTAATCGCCCAAACCTCATTCTGGCTCGAGCTGCCGGGCTCGTCGGAGTGACGCTTGTAGCGCGTGAAGGTCTTGGTCTGCGGATCGAACCTGTTGAGTCCACCTCCCCAGAGACCGAGCCAGAGTACGCCTTTCGCATCCGCGCGCATGGCGCTGATGATTCCGTCGCCCAAGCTGTTGGGGTTATTGGGGTCATGCGTATAGCGCCTGAACTTTCCGGTGTGCCGATCCCATTCATTCAAACCGCCATAGGTGGTGGCCACCCAAAGCGTGCCGTCGTCCGATTCGACGATGCCACGTACGTCGTTGTGCCCCAGGCTGTCGGGATCCTTGGGATCATGCTTGTAGGCGATGAACCTTCCGGTGTTGCGGTCGTATTGGTTGAGGCCTCCGTCGTGCGTCCCGACCCACAGATAGCCCGCCCGATCCTCGTAGAGGCTCATCACCTGGTTGTCGGTCAGGCTGTAAGGCACGTTCGGGTTAGCGCGAAAGTGGGTATAGGTATTGGTTTCTCTGTCGAAACGGCTCAAACCGTCGCTCATCATGCCAAACCAGAATTTTCCCTCCCGGTCTTTCAGGATGGCCCGTACATCGTTGGCGAGCAAGCTGTTGGGTTCATTGTTCTTGTGCTGGTAAAGTCTGAATTTTGTGGCGCCTGGATCATACTTGTTTAATCCCGAACCCCAGTTGCCGATCCAGATGACGCCGAGACGATCGATATAAACCGTCAGGAGCCACGAATTGCTCAGGCTATGCGGGTCGTTGGGATCGGTCTGATAATGGAAAAACTCGTTTCGCTCCCGATTGGAGCGATAGAGACCGACTGAAGTTGCTATCCAGAGAATCCCGGCGGAATCTTCGGAGATGGCGAAAACAATGCCTTTTTTAATTCGCTGTCCGGGGTTGGCGGAATCGGGGCCATAGCGGACAAACTCACCAGTTGTCGGGTCGAAACGATTCACGCCCTTTTCGAGCGTCCCGATCCATAGGGCTCCCGAGCGGTCTTCATGGATCGACCAGACGGAATCCTGGCTCAAGCTACGAGGATTATCGGTGGCATGACGATAATGGATGAATTTCCCGGTCTTGCGGTCGAACCGGTCCAATCCGCCTTTTGTGCCTACCCAGAGCACGCCGTGCTGGTCGATGAACAAGGCGCGTCCCTCGTTGGCGCTGATACTGCCGGGATCATTCGGGTCGTGCTGGAAGCGAGTGAATTCCCCGGTTTTTCGGTCGAGACGGTTCAGGCCACCGCCGGTCGTTATCACCCACAGGGCAGCGTCCTGCGGGTCTTCGAGAGTTCGCCAGACTTCGTTGTGGCTCAGGCTGCGTGGGTTTTTGGGATCGTTCTGGTAACGGGTGAAGCGCTCGGTTTTGCGGTCGAACCGGTTCAAGCCATTGTTGGTGCTGATCCAAAGCGTCCCTTGGGAATCTTCGTGAATGGCATGAACCAGATTTCCGCTCAAGCTGTGGGGATCCTGCGGATTCGGTTTGAACACCTTGAAAGAATATCCATCGTAGCGGTTGAGGCCATCCCAGGTGCCGATCCACAGAAAGCCCTGACGGTCCTGAAGAAACGCTTCCACCGTGCCCTGCGACAGCCCGTCATCCGGGGTCAGGTGTTCGAACCTGATCCGGGGGCCAGCGTTTGTGCGGACCGGGTTGTCGACCGGCTCCCGAGCAAGGACCGAGGACAGCACCAATAACGCGCCCAAAAAGGCCGCGCAGACTCTTGCGATCATCGTCATCAATTTCACCCCACTTTCGATTGGGCTTCAGTGCTCATCTCCGGCAACCCGTAC
>NZ_JDSS02000007.1:50715-53217 GCF_000584955.1 Candidatus Accumulibacter vicinus | reverse complement strand
CGCCTGGTGGCGGCCGGCGACCTCGGCGATCAGCCGGTCGATCTCGTCGATCTCACCCCGGATCGCCGCTTCTTCCAGGCGGGCGCGCAGATCGTCGGGCAGAGATTGTAAGGCGTCGGCCAGGGCGTTGTCGTCCAGGGCCGGCTCCGTTGCCGCTCCGCCATCGTCACCGTAGAGGTAGCGCACGCCCAGATGTTTCTCCATCAGCTCGAGCAGCGTCGTCGCCCGATACGGCTTGCGCAGAAAATCGTCGCAACCCGCGGCCAGGATCTCCGCGCGCTCTTCCTCGAAGCTGCTGGCGGTCAGGGCCACGATCCGGGTCTCGGCTCCGCCGGGCGCGGCCTTGATCCGCCGGGTCGCTTGCCGCCCATCGAGGTTTGGCATCCGCATGTCCATCCAGATGAGATGCGGGCGCCAGCGTTCCCAGAGCGCAATGGCTTCGATTCCGTCACTCGCCTCCTCGACCGCAAAGCCCAGCGGCTCGAGGACTTGGGCCAGCAGGTGCCGGCTGTTGGCGTCGTCGTCCACGACCAGAATGCGCCAGGCCGTTTGCCCCGGCGCCAGGCCCAGGACCGGCCGGCTTTGCGGTGCGGGCACGCGTTCCGGGTTCGCCGCTTCCTGGGCGGCGATGGTGAAGACGAAAGTGCTGCCGGTGCCCACGCGGCTGCGCGCCTCGATGCCGCCGCCCAGCAGCTCGGCGAACTGGCGCGTGATGGCCAGCCCCAGGCCGGTACCTTCCTCCGCCTTGCGGCCGCTGGCGGATTGGGCGAAGGGCTGGAACAGCCCGGCCAGTTCCGCGTCGGAAATGCCGGCGCCGGTGTCGGTCACCTCGAAAGTCAAGCGCAGCGCGCGGCCCGGCTTCATCTCCGGGTCGTCGTCTGCCGGGAAAGTCGCGCTTACCCGAAGCGTCACACCGCCTCGCTCGGTGAATTTGAACGCGTTGTTCATCAGGTTGATCAGCATTTGCCGCAGCTTCAGCTCGTCGGTGCGAACGAGCCGGGGGACCCCTGGCTCGTGTTCGACCTCCAAGGCCAGCCCTTTGCTCGCCGCCTTGAGTGCGAACATCCCCTGCAGCCCAGCCAGCAACTCGTGCAGGTCGAAGTCGCTCGGGTTGATCGTCGTCCGCCCCGCCTCGATCCGGGACAGGTCCAGCACGTTGTTGATCAGGGTCAGCAAATGGTCGCCACTGCGGTGGACCGTGGTCAGGTGTTGCGCCTGGCCCGGCGAGAGCCGCTCCCGGCCGCCGGCGGCATCGCGCAGCAGCAGCTCCGAGAAGCCCAGCACCGCGTTCAGCGGCGTGCGCAACTCGTGGCTCATGTTGGCCAGAAACGCGCTTTTGGCCCGGTTGGCCGCTTCGGCCGCCTCCTTGGCTTCGGCGAGAGAATGGGTCCGCTCGGCGACCTGAAGCTCCAGTTCCCGGTTGCGGCGCTGGATGGCGCCAACCCGTAGGTAATAAGCGCCGGCCAGCAGCCCCAGGGTGAGCAGAACTGCCAGGGTTCTGGCCCAGGCCGTTTCCCACCAGGGCGGGGTGATGACAACCTCGACCGAGGTTCCTTCTTCGTTCCAGACGCCGTCGTTGTTGGACGCCTTGACCCGGAAGACGTAAGTCCCCGGATCGAGATTGGTGTAGGTGGCGACGCGACGGGATCCGTCGACGTACCTCCAGTCTTGGTCGAAACCTTCCATTTTGTAGGCGTACCGGTTTTTCTGCGGATAGCGGTAGTTCAGCGCCGCGAACTCGAAGGAAAAAACCGATTGCCAGTACGCCAGAACCACGCGCCGCGTCTCGGTGATGGCCTGCTGGAGAGGCGAGTCCTGGTCCGTGGCGGAAACGGATTGGTTGAAAACCTGCAAATCCGTGAGTACCACGGGTGGCACCTGCGTATTCGTCGCAATGTGCGCCGGGTCGATGATGTTGAAGCCGTTCTCGCCACCGAACAGCAACGCCCCCGTGCGGGACTTGTAGGCGGAGCTGTTGAGAAACTGGTTGCCCTGCAAACCGTCGCTGGCGTCGTAGGCTTTGGTGGTGCCGGTTGCCGGATCAAACCGGGTGATCCCCCCGTCCGCCGTTCCCAGCCAGAGTTGTCCCCGGTCGTCTTCCAGAATGGTGTTGATGCGATCGCCCGACAGGCCGTCTTTCCGACGGTAGACGGTAAAGCGCCCGGCGCGAGGATCCAGGCGATTGAGGCCGCCGCTGGTGCCAATCCATACCTCTCCCGATGAACCGAGGTGAATGAACCAGACTTCGTTGTTGCTCAGGCTGGCGGGATCGCGGGGATCGTTTTCATAGCGCCGAAAAGTTTCGCTTTTCGGGTCGAACCGGTTCAGCCCGCCGCCCCACAAGCCGAGCCACAGGCCACCGGCCGGATCGCACTTGAGGGTCGTGATGATCCCCTTTCCCAAGCTGTTGGAGTTGTTGGGATCGTGGCGATAGGCCTTGAATTTCCCGCTGGCGGGGTCGAAACGGGCCAGTCCGCCATAACTCGTCGCCACCCAGAGGGT
>NZ_JDSS02000007.1:43496-50690 GCF_000584955.1 Candidatus Accumulibacter vicinus | reverse complement strand
TTCCGATTGATGCCGTCCCGCGTACCCACCCAGAGCGCCCCGCTCTTGTCCTCGTAGATGTTGTATGCCGTGCTGCCGATCAGGCTTCGGGGGTCTTTCGGGTCGTGCCGATAGTGGGTGAATTTGCCCGTGGTCGGGTCGAGGCGATTCAGCCCGGTGCCTTCCGTGCCGGCCCACACGCTGCCGGAACTATCCTCGAGCAGGTGCCAGACCGAGCCGTTGCTCAGGCTCGTGGGATCATCGGGCCGATGGCGGTACCACTGAAACTTGGCGGAGGAGCGGTCGAGGCGGTTGACCCCCTTGCCCAGGGAGCCAATCCACAGAGCACCCTGACGGTCCTCGTGCAGCGGGGCGATCAGGGTGTGCACGATGCTGGTCGGATCGGCGGCGTTCGGCAGATAGCGGGTGAAATGGCGCCGTTCCGGGTCCAGGCTGTAAAGGCCGCCGCTCAGGGTGGCGACCCACAAGATGCCGTCGCGGGTTTCGGTTAGCGCAAAGACAAATCCGTCGGCCAAACTGGATTCCGAGCGGTAGCGGGTAAACTTTCCCGTCTTGGGGTCGTAACTGTTGAGGCCATTCCCGTTCGTGCCGACCCAGAGAAGGCCTTGGCGATCTTCGTAAATCGACCACACGCCGTCGCCACTCAGGCTGTTGGGGTCGGAGGGATCGTGCCGATAATGGATGAAGCCGCCGCTGGCCGGATCGAAGCGGTTCAGCCCGCCACCCTGGATGCCCACCCAGAGGTTGCCGGCCCGATCCCGGTGCAGCGCCCGCCCCTCGTTGCCGCTCAAGCTTTTCGGGTTGGCCGGGTCATGCCGGTAAGCGACGAAGCGGCCCGTTTGTCGATCGAATCGATTCAGGCCACCGTCGGTGGTCAGTACCCAGAATCCGCCTTTGCCATCGTCCACCATCCGCCAGGCCTCGTGGCCGCTGATGCTGGTGGGATCGGCGGGGTCGTGCGTGTAGCGCGTGAAGCGCTCTGTCGCTCGGTCGAATCGGTTCAAGCCCTGGTTGGTGGCGATCCACAAGGCGCCGCCGGCATCCTCCAGAATGTCGTGCACGGCGTTGCCGATCAGGCTGTGGGGATTGTCCGGGTCCGGCCGGTAGGTCTTGATCCGGTAGCCGTCGTAGCGGTCCAGTCCGGCGCCGGTGCCGAACCAGACGAAACCCTGTCGGTCCTGAAAAATGGCTTCCACATTGCCATTCGACAGACCATGCTCCATGGTGACGTGCTCGAATCGGGGCTCCCGGCCACCCGCGATGCCTGGCGCCGGATCCCCGAGGGCCGGCTGTTGCAGCAACAAGGCCAGTACGACCATCATGCGCCACTTAATACGCATAGCGCCCTCCGCAAGCGGCATTCAAAACGCGTTTCCCCTTGCCACCGCAGGCAGCGGGAGAATGATTCGACGGCGCGGGGCAAAGCGAACGATGCCCCGCGCCGTCGAGGAATAGCCGAGGCGCAGGTAGCGTGGCGGTCGCTCCGATCCCACGACGAAAGGCGCCTGGCCTATTTCACCTTCCCGCCGTGAGGATTGCGTCGAGGGACCATCAAAACACACCTCTCCGGGCCAGAGCATCGGGCTTCAAGTTAAGTTTCGGAAACGCCTGCGGCCTGGGCTGGAAGGACTGGCCGGCATCGCCGAAATGCTGGTCAAGGGCATACATTCTTTTCTCCAGGTCGTAGCCCCAGTAGCTGCGCGGGATCTGCACCTGGACATCGTAGAGCGGCATCGCGGGCCGGAACAGGCCCCGCCGGAGTTTGCCGGCGGCGTCATACTCGTCGCTCATGCCGGCGCCGCTCCAGTCCTCGTCCAGGTAAAGGACCTTGCGCTGGTGCTGATTCTTCATGCCCGGCTTGATCGTCGCTTCCACGACCCAGACCCGGTGCCACTCCCAGCGCACGAAGTCCGGATTCAAGTAACCAGGGGTAAGGATCTGCTTGGCGGTGGTTTCAAAGAAGAGCGCGTGATCGTTGTAGGGAATCAGCATTTCCCGCTTGCCGAGCAGTTTGAAGTCGAACTGGTCGAGCGGACCGGCGAACAGGTTGTCCTGGTCGAAGGTGACCAGACTGCCCAGCGAGCCCAAGCCCAAATCGGGCGGCAAACCGGTCACCTCGCGAACGCGGCGGGTGGCCGGGTCGTAGTCCCAGATGCGGCGCGGCTCGATGGTCGGATCGAGGGTTTGCGTATCGAGCACGGAGAAACCCGCCACATTGGCGGGGACACTCCAGTTGTAGACGTGCTGGTAGTAGTAGGCGCCGTTCTTCTTGTGCTCCTCGGCGTTGGATTGCGGATTGTAGTAGTCGTTCTGGAAGGTGAAATGCCCTGCCCATTTCGTGGCGTTGCCCGATTCATCCACGGACCACAGGGTCGCATAGGCATCGAACGCCACCCCGGTATAGCCCAGCAGGTGATTCCACATCACCTCGTGGCCGTTCCTGGGGATGGGGAAGGGAATCCCGCCATAGGCTCCCTCCAGGGCCACGCCGTCCTTGGCGAGTTTGGCGGCAGTGGCGTTCTTCCTGGTGTTCTCCAGCACCCAGGCCGGATAGGCGACGCTGCGGTGGCTGGGATAGACATCCATGCGGTAGTTCGGATAGCGTTTGAAGAGTTCCCTGCCGGTCTCGCTCAAGGCATCCCGATACTGCTCGAGGTTCTGGGCGGTCACGACAAACAGGGGTTTTTCGTCCGGGTACGGATTGCTCCAGCGCCCCGAGCCCGGCTTGAAGCCGGGCGGCGTGGTGTTGGTTGGCAACCCGCCGGTGTAGGCCGGGATGGTGCCGGCCTTGTTCCCCGCCTGTTCGGCGCCGAAGGGCGTCAGGTTCTGGCCGAGCTGCTGGGCCTCGCTGGCGCTGACTTCGGCTCGAGCGATGCCGGTCTGGAGCAAGGCGACGACGATGAAGAAGAGGGTCGCACGACGGTTCATGGCGTTTCCTGTATGGGTGCGTTTAGAAGGTGGCTTGATAGGTGAACGACAACCAGCCCTTGTCCCGCAATGGCCCTCCGAGAACGTAGGAACCAAGGGGGGAATCCGGCGCCCTTTTGATCTTTTGATCGTAGCCGGTGTAGGTCAGGTCGAACTGGTGGCTGGAATAGACCTTGGCCGTCAGACCGACCTTGTAGACGGTGAAGCCCTCGACGCCGCCACCGTTGGAGGGAGCGTTGCCGCTAATGCCTCTGGAGACAAACAGGGGCATGCTGATGTCCACGCCCGGATAGACCTGATTCCATCCCGGTGTGAAGGACAGGCCAAAGCTGAGAAACTGCTTGTCCGCACAACCTTTGATGGTGGCGTCGGAATCACAGGCCGAGTTGTAGCCCTTCGCCAGGTACAGCTCGGGGTTGCGGGTCACCCGGTCGAGGCGATTCCACGCCAGTTCCGCCGCCAGGAAGGCAGAATCGTAAATCGCGCTGGGGCTGAAGCTGACGATGCCGTTGAGCACGCCATGCCAGGTATTGCCCCGGGCACCTTCGTAGCCGCCCGCGGGTCCCGCCGAACCGGTACTGTTCAGAGGGTCATCGAACCGATAGGACAGCTCGGCGCCAGCAAGCACCCAACCGATCCTTTTCACCAGCGCGACGCCCAGCAGATCGATGTCGCGGGCGTATACCGCCCGGGTCCGTCCGTTGCCCGCGTCCTGGGCCAGCCACCCGTTCTTGTCGTCGAAGCGCCGTGCGTAAAACCCCAGCGTACCGTCGAGCCACTCGGGGCTCAACTTGATGCCCAGTCCCAGATCGCCCGCCTTGCCTTCGATCGGGGACAGCCGGTTCACGTTCGGGCCTTTGTTCACCACATCGACGCCGAAATAGGTGCCGCCCTCGGGTATGCGGGTGGGTTCCCACGCGAACCCGACCTGGGCCAGCAAGGAAAGCTCGGGATTGATTTGCGCGATGGTCGACATCTGGGCGACCGGCAGCGCCGTTTCCTTGGCCGACGCGCCCGGATTGGTTACCCCCTTCATGCCGTCGCTAGGCACCTGGGAAAAGGAAATCGCGTGCGTGTTGCCAAAAAGCGATTCGCCCCAGATCAGCGCGTGCCGCCCCAGTTTGACGTTCCAGACCGAATCGCCGACATCGAACACCCCGTACACGAAGGCATCGAGCAGCTCGCCCGACGGGCCGGCGTAATAGCGCTTGACATAGGATGTGAACTTGTTGTTGACGTAGCTGTTGGGCACCACATCCATGCCCTGGGCGTACGGGTTGCTGCGACCGCGGTCGCCGTAGGCCGTGTCGTACCAGGCCGCGGCCGAGACCCGCAGGCCGTATCGTTCCTTATAGACGAGGTCGAGTTCGCTCAGCCAATCGATCCGGTTGGTGATCGCGGCCCCCCGGTCGAAGATCGCATCGCCCTGGTCGAACACCGCATTGTCGGCGATGCGCGGATCGCGTCCCTGCGCGCGCATGCCCAAGTTGTAGCGCAGTGTGTTGTTCCAGACCAGCTTGACGTCCGGGGAACCGGTGTCTAACGATAGGGCCCAGGCCTGGGCAAAGGGCAGCAGCAACATGCCGATGAAAAGCACGGCGATTGGCGCCTGCCGATTCTGTCGACGGCCCGCCATCCCACGACACTTCGCGGCTCGATGCTTGACGGCCGAATGACCGGTTTGAAGATGGGTCATGGTCTTACCTGTCTTGTCGTTGATTGAGGTGGCCGTCCCGACTGGCGCGGCGCGTGGAGGTGCCTGTGCTCGTACCCGGCGGCTAACGACACCTGCCATGTAGAACGAGTTTAGTCGAGATGGGTGGCGAAGCCATCCGCACATATACGGATGACCATCCATGAAAATACGGACCCCGGCCGTCACCGCCGGGATTGCAGTGGTCCATTTTCCCAACCACAAAATGCAAGGGCCGGGTTTCCCCGGCCCTGAAATCACCCGATCGCTGGGTCAGTTACTTCCAGCCGGACTGCTTCTCGCAATCCTTCATCGCCTTGGGGTTGGCCTTTTCCCATACGGAGATGGAGCGGGTTTCGTTTTCGTCCATCTTGTCATTCATGCATACGCAGTACTTGCGGACCACCTCGGCGGTGGCGCCCTCGCCCTTGTTGTCCTTGATACACTGAGAAATCCACTTCCTGTCATCGGCATCGGCAAAAGCTGCTCCGCTGACCAGCATGGACAGCAGGAGGAACGTTGCGCTGATATTCAGTTTCATCTGATTCTCCAAAGTAGGTTGCATGAAAGGAGTCGCCATGCTACCCATCATGAGGTCAAAGTCAAGCTGGCGATCCGGATGATTTTATTGAGGCCCCGCAACGATCATCGCTGCCGGAGTGGCTGTGCTGGAACATCGCCATCTTCCCCCGCTCCCTCCCCGCGAGAGGGAGCGGGGGACATTGTCGCTCAGTCGCCAGCCGGGCCACGGGGAGGACGGGAAGCACCTGGTCCGAAGTGGCCACCCGGCCCCATCCGTTCGATCTTGCTCTTGAAGAACAGGCGCGCTTTTTCCTTCTGCGCGGCGTCGAGGCTGTCGTAGACCGCCAGCCAGCGGTCGCGACCGGCCTCGCGCTGCTTGCGGCCGGCATCCCTGAGTTCATCCATCTGCTTGACGATGGCGCGCAGGTCGGCACCCGGTTTGCTGACGCTGGCCAGGACTTCCTCGTGGTGCTTGCGCATCTGCTCGCGCATATCGCGCATGCCGGCCTTGCTGAACTGCTCGGCTTCCTGCCAGAGCGCTTCCTGTTTGGCGTCCAGCTTGAGGTCGTCGTGCAGGCGCGACATCTCCTTCTGATGGTATTGCATCCGTTGTTCCATCCGTCCACCGGGCGCGCCGCAGCGTTCCGGGCTCATGGCGAACGCCGTACCGCCGACGCCGAGCGCCAGGACCAGTGCGGTGACGAGAATACGTGGCGAGAATTTCGATTTCATGGGGTGACTCCTGTCAGTGGGGTTGATCGATCGCGATCAGCGCTGTGGTCTGCCCTTTCGCGATGCCGCCATTGTGTCCTGGCCGGCATTGCAAACGATTTCATCGCCGTGGCGTGGCGTTGCAAATTGTTTCTTTCGGCCGGAGCACGGCCGTCGACAGCATAGAATGCGGACAATCGCTACAGCCGCCACGACCATGAAAAAAATTCTCCTCATTGACGACGACGCCGAGTTGCGCCAGTTGCTCGCCACCTATCTCGGCCGGCACGGTTTCGATACCCTGCTGTTGCCCGATACGCGCCAGCTCGACGCCTTTCTCGAACGCTACCAGCCGCAACTGCTGATCCTCGACCTGATGTTGCCTGGGGAAGACGGCCTGGCGGCGTGCCGGCGGCTGCGCGCGCGTGGCGAGACGCGGCCGGTGATCATGCTGACCGCGCGCGACGAGCCGGTCGACCGGGTGATCGGCCTGGAGATGGGAGCCGACGATTATCTCGGCAAACCTTTCGACCCGCGCGAGCTGGTCGCCCGCATCGAGGCGGTGCTGCGGCGTGGCACGCGCTCGCCAGCGGCGACGCCCGATCCTTCAGGCGGCGTGACACGCTTCGGCGAATGGCTCTTCGACCGGGCTGCGCGTCAGTTGTCGAGACAGGGTCAGGCGGTGGCGCTGACCAGCGGCGAATTCGCGTTGCTGAACACCCTGATCAATCACGCCAACCAGGCGATGAAGCGCGAGCGTCTGCTCGAGTTGACGCGCGGCGACGCCAGCGAGTCCTTCGACCGCGCCATCGACGTTCAGATCCACCGCCTGCGGCGTCTGATCGAGGCCGATCCCGCCCACCCGCGCTACCTGCAGACGGTGTGGGGAGTCGGCTATGTGTTTGTTCCGGATAGCGCCAGCGACGCCGACGCGGGATGAGACTCTTTCCCGCTTCGCTGGCTGGACGGACAGTGCTGCTGGTGATTGCCGTCATCGCTGTCGCCGAGATCGCCACCTTCTCGTTGCTCGGGCATTTCCGCCGCAGCTCGCACGTCAATCAGACGGTACAACTGATCGCCGGTCAGGTGCGTCTGTTGCAGGTGGTGCTGCCGGGGCTCGGCGATGACGCTCGCCAGGCCCTGAGTGCTGCTGATGCCGGCGAGCAGGGGCTGCAGTTGCGTCCGGACGGCAGTGGTGTACCGACTCACCAGCCGCTCTTTCCTTTCGCCCGCCGTCTCGCCAATGACCTCACCGAACGTCTCGGCGAGCCGGTATTGCTCCGGAACGGCGGTCCGGGACAGCGCAGTGGCCTGTGGATCGGTTTCATGGCCGGCAACGA
>NZ_JDSS02000007.1:35262-43123 GCF_000584955.1 Candidatus Accumulibacter vicinus | reverse complement strand
GCTGCTGCCGCCGCCACGCTTCGAGCCGCAGGCGCTGCCCTCCGATCTGTGGTGGTTTCTGGCGCTGACGCTGGCCGCCGTGCTGTTGATCGCCGGCCTCTTCGTGCACGGCATCGTCGGACCGCTGGCCCGCCTCGGCGATGCCGTCGCGGCAACCGGCGATGGCGCGGCACGTACGGCAACGCCGGAAGGTCCGCGCGAGGTGCGGCGTCTGGCCGAGCGTCACAACACCATGCTTGGCCAGTTGGCATCAGCAGCGGCCGAGCGCCGCGAGATGCTCGCCGGCCTGACGCACGATCTGCGTGCACCGCTGACACGCTTGCGCCTGCGCCTGGCGCTGCTCGCCGGCGATCAGCAGGAAAGCGGTGATTGCGCCGGCCTGGTGCGCGACGTCGACGACATGGAACGGATCGTCGGCCAATGCCTGGCTTTCCTGCGCAGCGAAACCACCGAGAGGGTGGCGCCGGCGCCGCTTGTCATCGCAACGCTGCTGCACGAGGCGGTCGCGCGCCAGCGCGAACTCGGCCGCGCCGTCGAATTGACGGTCAGCGCCGCTGCGGCGCCATGCCGGGTGGCGATGACCACCGGCAATCTGCAGCGGCTGCTCGACAACCTGATCGACAACGCCCTGCAACATGGTGCGCCACCGGTCGAAGTGCAGTTGGCACAGGTCAGTGCAGGCGTCGCAGCGCTGCGCGTGCGTGACCACGGACCGGGAATTGCCGATGCGGATCGCGGCCGCGCCCTCGAACCGTTCGCCCAGCTCGAACCGGCGCGCGCCACCGACGGCAGTTGCGGACTCGGTCTGGCGATCGTGCGGCGTATCGTCACTGGCTGTGGGGGCGAGTTACTGTTGGCCGACGCGCCCGGCGGCGGCCTGGAAGTTCTGGTTCGCCTGCCGACTTGCTGAACAGGCGTGCATTCCGGCATCGGCAGTACATGCACCTTGATCGCGGTGCGGAACTTCCGGATACTCTCCCGGCCAAACGACCTCTTTACCGGAGATTCTTCACATGAACGAGCAGGAACAGCAAGCCATTCTCACCCTCTGCCTGATGGCCGCCTTTGCCGATGGCCACAAGAACGAATCCGAGCGC
Organism: Candidatus Accumulibacter vicinus; assembly: GCF_000584955.1. NCBI lineage: Bacteria > Pseudomonadati > Pseudomonadota > Betaproteobacteria > Candidatus Accumulibacter > Candidatus Accumulibacter vicinus. The sequence continues at coordinate 42,026 of NZ_JDSS02000007.1, read as the reverse complement.
GCCGAACTCAAGCGCATTGCCGACGCCCTGGCTGGCGAGGGGTCGATCAACCTCGCCGCGCTCTATCAGGACGTGCTGCTCAAGCGCGTCTCGATGGCATCGACAGTGGCCGCGCTGACGACCCCGGACGCGCGGCAGCTCGCTTTCGAAATGGCGGTCTGCGTCTGTGACGCCGATGGCGTGCAAAGCCCTGCCGAACAGGCTTTTCTCGCCGACCTGCGCAGCGCGCTCGCGATCGACCTGCAGCAGTCGACAGCCTACAGCCGGCAGGCGGAAGCCATCGCGGCACTGCCGCTCGGCGCAGGCGGCAGCACGCAGCTTCCGCCGCCGGCACCCGCTTCTCTTCCTGCGGTCGAGCATGCGTCGACACTGAGCGAGGCGGAAATGGACAAGATCATTCTCAATGCGGCGATCCTCAATGGCGCACTCGAACTGCTGCCGGAATCGCTGTCGACGATGGCGATCATCCCGCTGCAGATGAAACTGGTCTATCGCATCGGCAAATCCCATGGTTTCGAACTCGATCGCGGCCATATCAAGGATTTTCTTGCCACCCTCGGGGTCGGGCTGACCTCGCAGTATCTCGAACAGGCCGGCCGCAAACTGCTCGGCGGTCTGCTCGGCAAGGTTGGCGGCGGCCTGTTCGGCGGCCTCGGCAAACAGGCCGTGAGTTCGGGAATGAGTTTCGCCAGTACCTATGCGCTCGGGCACGTCGCCAAACGCTACTATGCCGGTGGTCGCAGCTTCTCGGCGCCGATGCTGCGCACCGCTTTCGATGACATGCTCGGCGAGGCCAAAGGACTGCAAAGCCGTTACCTGCCCGAGATGCAGGCCAGGGCACGGACGCTCGATACTGCCCAGATCATCGAACTGGTCAGGCAGGGCTGATTTCCTGATACGTTCACGCGCTCCACACGGCGCAGCGATGCTGCCGGCCCGTTACGCTCTTCTGAAACGCTCTCCCCATGCTCACCTTCGATAATCGTTTTCTGCGCGAACTGCCGGGTGACCCCGAGCGAAGCAATGTGTCGCGGCAGGTCTTCGGCGCCTGCTGGTCGCCGGTCGATCCGACGCCAGTCACCGCGCCGAGACTGCTCGCACATTCGCGCGAGGTGGCGGCGGCGCTCGATCTCGACGAACAGGCGATGGCTGCACCGGAATTGCTCGCCGCGCTGTCCGGCAATGGACGACTGCCCGGCATGGCAACCTATGCCAGTTGCTACGGCGGCCACCAGTTCGGGCAGTGGGCCGGACAACTCGGCGATGGCCGTGCGATCCTGCTCGGCGAAGTGATCAACCATCAAGGGCAGCGCTTTGAACTGCAACTCAAGGGGGCCGGCCCGACGCCCTACTCGCGCCGCGCCGACGGCCGCGCGGTGCTGCGCTCGTCGATTCGCGAGTTCCTGTGCAGCGAAGCGATGCACCACCTCGGCGTGCCGACGACACGCGCATTGAGTCTCGTCGGTACCGGTGAAACGGTCATTCGCGACATGTTCTACGACGGGCATCCGGTCGCCGAGCCGGGCGCGGTGGTCTGTCGGGTCGCGCCCTCGTTCACCCGTTTCGGCCATTTCGAGCTGCTGGCAGCGCGCGGCGATCGTGCTTTGCTACAGCGCCTGGTGGCGTTCACCCTGGCGCGCGACTTCCCCGAACGGGTCGCCGCCGGCACTGCGAACGACCTGGCGGCCTGGTTCAGGGAAATCTGCGAACGTACCGCGCGTCTGATGGTGCACTGGATGCGCGTCGGCTTCGTACATGGGGTCATGAATACCGACAATATGTCGATTCTCGGTCTGACCATCGATTATGGTCCCTACGGCTGGGTCGACAATTTCGACCCCGGCTGGACTCCGAACACCACCGACGCATCGACCCGGCGCTACTGCTTTGCCCGGCAACCCGCGATCGCGCTCTGGAATCTCGAACGACTGGCCGAAGCGCTGGCGATGCTGATCCCCGAACCTAACGAACTGGCCGACGCCCTCGAACATTATGGGGAGGTGTATGCCAACGAATTCCGCGCTGCCTACGCGGCCAAATTGGGCCTCGAACGCTGGCAGGACGACGATGTCGATCTGCTCGAGGACCTTTACGGGCTGATGCATCGGGCGGAAATCGACATGACCGGGTTCTTCCGCAGCCTGGCCAGCCTGGACATCGAGCAGCCGAGCGTCGAGGTCGTGCAGGAATCGTTCTACCGTCCGGATCTCCGGCAGCGCTTTACCGGCGATCTGCTGCAGTGGCTGCAGCGCTACGCTGCCCGCCTGCGACAGGAAGGGCTACCGGCAGATCGACGGGCTGCGCGGATGAACGCCGCCAACCCGCGCTACGTGCTGCGCAACTACCTCGCGCAGCAGGCGATCGACCTCGCCGAACAGGGCGACATGCAACGGGTCGCTGACCTGCTCGAGATCTTGCGCCGGCCCTATGATGAGCAGCCGGGACGGGAAGCGTTCAGTGCCAAGCGGCCCGATTGGGCGAGACACCGGGCGGGGTGTTCGATGCTCTCCTGCAGTTCGTGAAACAAGGAGCCGAATCATGAAAGTCGTGCAAGCGCTTGTCTTGCTGGCACTGTTCTGCGCTGGACAGGTCGCGGGTGCCCAGCAGGCTCTGCTGATCAGCGAGCCGCCGCCGAGAGTGGTCCGTCCCATCCGCCTGCACACGCCGGAAGCGGCACAGCCGGTACGGCTGACCCGCGTCAGCATCGAGGTGGTGGTGGTTGGCCGTCTGGCGAAGAGCACGGTCGAAATGACCTTCCACAATCCCAATGCCCGCCTGCTCGAAGGCGAACTGCAATTTCCCCTGCTCGACGGTCAGGAGGTCAGTGGTTTCGCGCTCGATTTCGACGGCAAGTGGCGACCGGCAGTGCCCGTTGACAAGGCTCGCGGTCAGGAAGTCTTCGAGGAGGTGACCCGGACACGGGTCGACCCGGCCCTGCTGGAAGCCACCCAGGGCAACAACTACAAGTTGCGTATCTACCCGATTCCGGCGCAAGGCGACCGCAAGGTATCGCTGTCGATCAGCGAACATCTGCGGGGAAGACGTGATGGGACGGCACTGCTGCGCCTGCCTTTGGCATTCGGCGAACGGCTGGAGAACTTCGACCTGCGGATTCAGGTGCCCGGACTCAAGGCCGATGCGGCCAGGGTGGTGCGCGGCCTGAGCGGTGCCCGCTGGGAGAACCGCGAAGGCGGCGCGACGCTGGCATGGCATCGCCGCAATGATCAGCCGCAAGGACTGGCTGAAGTGAGCCTCTCGCCACACACCGGCCCGCTGGTGACCGTGGAAGAGTACGGCGGCAAACGGTACTTCTACGCCGAACTGCCGGGGCCTGGGATACCCCCTGCCACACGACCGAAACCAGGGCAGTTGGCCCTGGTCTGGGACGCTTCGGGTTCCGGTGCCCAGCGCGAGCATGGCCGTGAGTTTGCCCTGCTCGATGCCTATTTCAAGGCCCTCGGCAATGGCCAGGTGCGGCTGACACTGGCCCGCGACAGTGCCGAGGACGGCGGCAATTTTGTCATCAGGGGAGGCGACTGGTCGGTTCTGCGCGCGCGTCTGGAACAGGTGATCTATGACGGTGCCACCAACATGGCGGCTTTTCGCCCACCCGCCGGGGCTGACGCCGTGCTGCTCTTCTCCGACGGGCTGGGCAATTTTTCCGCCCAGACCATGCCCGATTTCGACCTGCCGCTGTTTGCCGTCAGCGCTGCAGCGGCGGCCGATGGCGAGCGCTTGCGCCAGGCGGCGACGAGCAGCGGCGGCGCCTTTGTCGATCTGCTCGCGACTTCGCCAGCGGCGGCGGTGACGGCACTGCGCAGCATCGGCCCAGGCCTGACCGCCCTACGTTCCAACGGCGCGAGCGAACTGGTGGCAGCACCGCCCGATCCGGAATCGGGGCGTCTGGCGGTGGCCGGCATCCTGACCGAGCCGACGGCGGTGCTCGATCTGGAATGGCGCAAGCCCGGCGGCGGTATCGAACGTCAGCAAGTCCGGGTCGGCGGCACGAACGCGCTGTCGGCCAGTTTTGCGGCGCAGGCCTGGGCACGCCTGCGGCTGCAGCAGTTGTTGCCGGAGCGGAGCATCCATCGGACGGCCATTGCCCGTCTCGGCAAGTCCTTTGGCCTGGTCACGCCGGGTACCTCGCTGATCGTTCTGGATCGCGTCGAAGACTATGTGCGCCATGAAATCCCGCCCCCCGCCGAGCTGCGTGACGACTACGAGCGGCTTGCGGCAAGCCGTCGGCAACAGGTCGAACGCGACCGCGCCCGTCACATCGAAGACATCGCGCGTCGCTTCAAGGAAAAACAGGCCTGGTGGGAACGCGACTTCCCCAAGGGAGACCGCCCGCCAGTGAGGCAGGCAGACAAAGTCGCAGGAGCCGCAGGAGCCGCGCCCGGCATGATGATGGAACGAAGAAGCCAGCCCGCTGCGGCAGCAGCACCGGTGCCTCCGAGGCCGGAAATGGCAGCAGCCGCCCCGGCGAGCAAGGCGAAGCTTGCCGATGCCGAAGCACCCGTCGCCAGGATCCAGCTCAAGAAATGGCTGCCCGACGCGCCTTATGCCGAACGCCTGCGCAAGACCGAGGCCGACCAGCTTTATCGCGTCTATCTCGACGAGCGACCCGCTTACCTGAACAGTACGGCGTTCTTTCTCGACGTGGCCGACATTTTCTTCGAGCGTGCCCGCCCGGAACTGGCGCTGCGCATCCTCTCCAACCTGGCCGAGATGGATCTCGAAAACCGTCACATCCTGCGCATTCTTGGCTACCGCCTGCTGCAGGCGAAACGCGCCGACCTGGCCGTGCCGGTGCTGCAACGCGTCCTCGATCTGGCGCCCAACGAACCGCAGTCCTGGCGTGACCTTGGACTGGCGCAGGCAGAAACCGGCGACCGGCAGCAGGCCGTGGAGTCGCTCTACCAGGTGGTGACCCGCCCCTGGCACAACCGCTTCCCGGATATCGAACTGATCGCCCTGGCGGAAATGAACGCGCTGATCGCCACCGCGCCCTCGGGAATCGACACCTCGGCGATCGACCCGCGTTTTCTGCGCAATCTGCCGCTCGATTTGCGCGTGCTTCTGGCCTGGGATGCCGACAATACCGACATCGACCTCTGGGTCACCGACCCCAATGGGGAAAAGGCCTACTATGGCAACCGCCTGACCTATCAGGGCGGCGCCATGTCACGCGATTTCACCGGGGGTTACGGACCCGAGGAGTTTTCCCTGAAAAAGGCCAAACCCGGCCGCTACCTCGTGCAGGCGCAGTTCTACGGACACCGCCAGCAAGTGGTCGCGGGCGCGACAACGCTCAGTCTGCGCCTGTATACCGCCTTCGGCAGCGCCGCCCAGAAGGAAGAGTGGCTGACCCTGCGGCTCAAGGGGCAGCGCGAGGTGGTGACGGTGGGGGAATTCGTGGTCGGTCAGTAACGCCGATGTTATTGGGCAGGTTGCCCGGCGTTGCCCCGGTCCAGGTTGTGGATAACGTCGTCCTTGCCCTGATACCTGAAAGGGAAGTCGTCGCCATAGGTCAACACTGCCCCGGCCTGCACCGGCAAGGTCAGCACATCGAGTACGGTGGCAAAGGGCAGCAGAAAAAGGCCGGCCAGTTTCCGATCCTGGGTCTCTGCCGGAACGTTCACGCCCAGGTAGTTGCGGTCCACGGTTTGCGACAGGATGCACCCGGTATTGAGAAGTACGGTGCCGACGACCAAGGTCACGACCCGCATCAGACGGTTAGGCATTTTCTCTCCTTCAGGCGACGACCAGGCCAGGGGATGTGGTCGGCCACCCGGTGAATAATCATTGAAGACACTCGGCGTTGCCGCCGTCGATCAGGGCTAGGGCCTTGATGACTATACCACTATTCATTGCCCATCCACATGCCCCCTACCCGGAAAACACGATCGTCGCCGCTTCCCCTGCCTCCCTGGGTTTGATCGCCCCGATGACCACCGCCGCTTCGCCGGCCGCATGCAGGATCTGCAAGGCCTGCCGCACGTCCTCGCGGGCGACGACGACGACCATGCCGATACCGCAGTTGAAGACGCGGTGCATTTCGCTGTCGGCGACGCCGCCTTCGCGCTGCAGCCAGTCAAAGAGCTTCGGGCGCGGCCACGCCGCCTGGGCAATCTCGGCCTTGACTGCAGGCGGCAGGATGCGCGGCACGTTGCCGGTCAGCCCGCCGCCGGTGATGTGCGCCAGGCCCTTGACCGGCAGCGCCTGCAGCAGCGCCAACACCGCTTGCACGTAGATCCGCGTGGGCGCCAGGATGGCTTCGGCGAACGTCGTTTCGCCGTCGAAGGCCAGCGTCAGGTCCGGCTGCGCGCGACTGATGATCTTCCTCAGCAGCGAATAGCCGTTGGAATGCGCGCCCGATGACGGCAGGCCAAGCAGCACGTCCCCCGGAATGATCGTCGAGCCGTCGATGATCGCCGCTTTCTCGACAACGCCGACGGCAAAACCGGCGAGATCATATTCGCCTGCCGGGTACATGCCCGGCATTTCGGCCGTTTCACCGCCGATCAGCGCGCAGCCGGCAAGCTCGCAGCCTCTGGCGATGCCCTTGACGACGTCGGCAGCGGTCTCGATATCGAGCTTGCCACAGGCGAAATAGTCGAGAAAAAAGAGCGGCTCGGCGCCCTGAACGAGGATGTCGTTGACGCTCATCGCCACCAGATCGATGCCGATGGTGTCGTGCCGCTGCAGTTCGAAGGCGAGCTTGAGCTTGGTACCGACGCCATCGGTGCCGGAGACCAGTACCG
>NZ_JDSS02000007.1:30582-34925 GCF_000584955.1 Candidatus Accumulibacter vicinus | reverse complement strand
ACCGGCTCGCGGTAGCACCTGGGAACTTCAAAGAGCGCACCAAAACCGCCGATGCCGCCGAGTACGCCTTCGCGCAGGGTTTTTCTGGCGAAGGGTTTGATCCGTTCGACGAGTTGATCGCCGGCGTCGATGTCGACACCGGCATCGCGATAGGAGAGAGATTCTTGGGTCATGAGTTGGGAAATCCCGAGCAAGGCTGGCAGGTACTTTGCAGTGGTAGAATGCGCCATTAATAAACGTCTGAAACTCCATCTTATCCGAAATGGCTCTTTCGCGTGCCGATCGCAACCCCGTCCGATGCGCCAGTTGATTCTTGAACTGCTGCCTGACGCGCCCCCCAGCTTCGACAATTTTGTTGCCGGCAGCAATGCCGAAGCGTTGACCGGCCTGGCTGCCTGGCTGGCACCGGCCAACCGCGAATCGGTGTTTCTCTTCTGGGGAGAAGCCGGCGCCGGCAAATCACATCTGCTGCAGGCCTGCCAGGCCGCATACAGCGACGCCCGCGTGGACCCGGATCTGTCTCGAATTTCCCCCGCCGGCGAGTTCTACGCCGTCGACCACGTCGAGGCGCTCGGCGAAGCTGGCCAGATCGTCCTCTTCAACCTGATCAATCGCCTGCGCGCCAGCGGCGGCCGCCTGCTTGCCGCCGCCGAGGTGCCGCCGTTGCGTCTGGCCCTGCGCGAAGACCTGCGTACCCGGCTCGGTAGCGGCCTGCTCTATCGCCTGCAGCCGTTGAGCGACGCCGAGAAACTGGCGGCGCTCGCCGAGCAGGCCAGAATGCGTGGTCTGGTGCTGCCGCCCGAGGCGTTCAGCTACCTGTTTGCGCGAGCGCCGCGCGACATGCGCAGCCTGGCGGCCTTGCTGGTGGCGATCGACCGTTATTCGCTCGAACAGAAGCGCCCAATCACCCTGCCATTGTTGCGTGAGGTCATGCAGACCTCGGTGACTGGCTGACCTGCCTGAAAGCAAAGAATGGATCTGGCCCTCTTCGACCTCGACAATACCCTGATCGCCGGTGACAGCGACTTTGAATGGGCGCAGTTCCTGATCGGCAAGGGGATTCTCGACCGTGCCTTGTATGAAGCCAAGAACATCGAATTCTACGAGCAGTACAAGGCCGGCACCCTCGACATCGACATTTTTCTCGATTTCCAGCTCCGGCCGCTGGCGGCCCATCCCCGCGCCTTGCTCGAATCCTGGCAGCGCGAGTTCCTTTCCCGAAAGATTCTGCCATTGGTCAGCGAGCAGGCGCGGCGGCTGGTTCGTGGGCATCTCGACAGCGGTGCCCTGTGCGCCATCGTCACTGCCACCAACAGCTTCGTCACCGGACCGATCGTCCGCGAGTTCGGAATCGCGCATCTGATTGCCACCATTCCGGCGCAGGAGAACGGCCAGTTCACCGGTCGGCCGCGCGGCCTGCCATCGTTTCGGGAAGGCAAGATCGTCCGCGTCGAGGCCTGGCTCGAAGCGCTCGGACTGTGGTGGAGCAGCTTCGAGCGAAGCTGGTTCTACAGCGACTCGCAAAACGATCTGCCCTTGCTGTCCAAGGTCAGCAACCCGGTGGTGGTCGACCCTGATTCGACGCTGCGCGCGCACGCCGAAGCTGCGGCCTGGCCAATCATGAGCCTCCTCGGGTGAGCAGATCAGGAAAACGTCGACCGCCGGCTGTGGCAATATCCGTTATCATGCGCTGCGCCATAGCAGCGAGCAGAAACCACCCGCAATGATCCGCAAGTTCATCTCCCGCGTCCTCGGACGCCATCATCCCGGCAAGCACAGCGAACCGGCAATCCTTGCCGCCGCCCAGCATGGCCTGCAGCGTGAGGACATCAGTCGTGGCTGCCGACGCACCATCGAAACCCTGCAGGAAAATGGCTACCAGGCGTACATCGTCGGCGGCGCCGTGCGCGACCTGCTGGCCGGCCTGACGCCGAAGGACTTCGATGTCGCCACCAATGCGACGCCGGAACAGGTCCGTCACTGCTTTCGCCGTTCGCGCATCATCGGCCGCCGTTTCCAGATCGTGCATGTCAGCATGGGCTCGGAAATCATCGAAGTGACCACTTTCCGCGGCCACCACGGGGAAGAGGGCAGCAACAAGGCGCTGACCGACGAACAGGGTCGGGTGCTGCGCGACAATGTCTTCGGTAGCCAGCTGGAAGACGCCGCGCGTCGCGATTTCACGGTCAACGCGCTGTATTACGACCCGACCTCCGAAACCATCGTCGATTACCACCACGGCGTTGCCGACCTGCGCCAGAAAACCCTGCGCATGATCGGCGACCCGAAAACCCGCTACCGCGAAGATCCGGTGCGCATGCTGCGCGCCGTCCGCCTGGCGGCAAAGCTGAGCCTGTCGATCGATCCCGAAGCGCGACGGCCGATCCGCGAGATGGGCAGCCTGATCGAGAACGTTCCGCCCTCACGCCTGTTCGACGAGATGCTCAAGCTGCTCACCTCGGGGCACGCCGTTCGCTGCGTCAGAGAGCTCCGCGAAGAGGGACTGCACCACGGGCTGCTGCCGCTGCTCGACGTGATTCTCGACCAGTCGCTCGGCGAACGATTCGTCATGCTGGCACTGGAAAGCACCGACCGCCGCGTTCGCGAAGGCAAACCGATCTCGCCCGGCTTTCTTTTTGCCACCCTGCTCTGGCACGAGGTGCTGGCCAAATGGGAACCGCTCAAGGCGCGCGGCGAACCGGCCATCCCGTCCCTCTTTCTGGCGATGGACGAAGTCCTCGATGTGCAGGCCGAAAAACTCGCGATCACCCGCCGGATTGCCGGCGACATCAAGGATATCTGGGCTTTGCAGCCCCGCTTCGAGCAGCGCTCCGGCAAACGCCCCTACGGCGTCCTGCAGCAGCCGCGCTTCAAGGCAGGCTACGATTTCCTGCTGCTGCGGGTCGAGTCGGGCGAAGTCGATCAGGCCGTCGGCGAATGGTGGACAGCTTTTCTCGATGCCAGCGATGAGGCACGCGCCGCCATGCTGCTGCCGGCAGCACCCGGCGAAGCCAGAAAGCGTCGCCGGCGGCGTCGCCCACCTGCCGGCAACGGGCAGGATGCCACGCTCCCGGAATAAAGCACTGCCCACCGGCGAAGTCTCCCTGGCCGACGCTACCGGAGTGGGAGAAGAGACCTTGACGGACAGCCCGTACTCTGATGCAGGATTGCCGGATGACGGCAGGTGGCCGCCAAAGGTGCCGGGCGTCTCGCACCTGGCCTTCGTCGCGCTCGGTGCCAATCTTGCCGATCCGCGGGCCCAGTTGCGTGCAGCCGCAGCGGCGCTGGCCGATCTGCCCGAATCGCGGCTGCTGCAGATCTCTTCGCTCTATCGCACGGCGCCGGTGGGTATCCGTGGCCAGCCCGATTTCATCAACGCCGTAGCGGCCATCAGGACCGTCCTGGACCCACAGCAGTTGCTCGACGCGCTGTTCGCCGTCGAGCGTCACTTCGGTCGCCGCCGCGAGTTCCACCATGCACCGCGCACCCTCGACCTCGACCTGCTGCTCTACGATCAACGGGTGGTCGATAGCCCACGACTCAGCGTACCGCACCCGCGCATGCACCTGCGCGCTTTCGTGCTTGCCCCCCTGCTGGAGATTGCGCCGCTCTGCCGTATTCCCGGCCGAGGTACCGCCGCCGCCTGGCTGCCGGCAGTCAGCAGACAGACCATCGAGAAGCTCGAATGACAAGCCATGACCGTTAGTCGTCACGGTAACGCCGATGCCAATAACGAGGGCCATAACCTGGCCTTCCTGGCATCACCACCGGCGGCGGGTAGCCATACACGCGTGGAGGTCCGACCACCACCGGCGGCGGGTGGCCATACACGCGGGGCGGTCCGACCACCACCACAGGGGGGTTAACATACGCGCGCGGCGGCCCGTAATACCCTGGTTGAGCGGGTGCAACGACGCAGCCAGCCGTGGCGACAGCGGCAAGAAGCGCGAGGACAATCGTTTTCATGAGAGGTCTCCGATGAACCATATCCCTTTAACGCTCCAGACACCGATTGGTTTGTCGTTTTTTTGTATCCGGGTAGCGCGGAAACTTGCCCATCGGCTGGTCGCTCTGTGTATCCTAGGCGCGCTTTATCCATCGTCAATTCAACCGAGGAGAGTAAGCCCATGTCCACCCACGTTGTGACCCGCCGTCTGACGCACGTCGACCTCGCCAGAATGCGTGTCAATAACGAAAAGATTGCCGTCCTGACTTGTTACGACGCGAGTTTTGCACAGTTGTGCGATAGCTGTGGTGTCGACGCACTGCTCATCGGCGACTCGCTCGGCATGGTATTGCAGGGTCACGACTCGACGCTGCCGGTAACGCTGGCCGACATCGCC
>NZ_JDSS02000007.1:20480-30254 GCF_000584955.1 Candidatus Accumulibacter vicinus | reverse complement strand
GACATCGCCTCCCACACCGCCAGCGTCGCACGAGGCAGCCGGCGACCATTGGTGATCGCCGACATGCCGTTCGGCAGCTTTCAGGAAAGCCCACGACAGGCACTGCGCAATGCCGTGGCGCTGATGGCTGCCGGCGCGCAGATGGTAAAAATAGAAGGCGGCGTGGACATGGCCGAGACGACCCGCTTCCTCTGCACGCGCGGCATCCCGGTCTGTGCGCACGTTGGCCTGACACCGCAATCGGTGCACCAGCTCGGCGGCTACCGGGTTCAGGGCCGCGATGATTCCGGTGCTGCCCGGCTGCTTGCCGACGCGCTCGCGCAGCAGGAAGCCGGCGCCAGCCTGATCGTCCTCGAAGCCATCCCGCAAGCACTGGCGGCCGCAGCCACCGGCCAGCTCACGATTCCGACGATCGGGATCGGCGCCAGCCGGGAATGCTCCGGCCAGGTCCTCGTCCTGCACGACATGCTCGACATCTCGGCAGGCAGAAAGGCCCGCTTCGTCCGGAACTTCATGGCTGGCCAGCCATCGATCGCGGCGGCGATCGCGGCCTACGTTGCCGCCGTCAAGGAAGGCTCGTTTCCGGGTCCTGAACACTGTTACTGAGCCGGGAGAAGAGTGTCGATCCACAATACGGAACCCGCACAGCCAGGCGCCAGTCGGCCTGTCCTTCCAGTTTGAAAGAGGTTCAGCAAACACCATGCAGATTCACACGTCGATCCCAGAACTGCGCGCAGCGCTGCAAGCGCGTGGCCGTATCGCCTTTGTCCCGACCATGGGCAACCTGCACGCCGGGCACATTGCGCTGATGAACGACGCGCGCCGCCACGGCGATTGTGTGGTCGCCAGCATTTTCGTCAATCGCCTGCAGTTCGGGCCAAACGACGACTTCGACCGCTATCCGCGCACCTTGCAGGCCGACTGCGAGAAGCTCGCTGCAGCCGGTGTCGAGATGCTGTTCGCACCGAGCGAGGCGGTGCTCTACCCCGAGCCACAGCAGTACCATGTCGAGCCGCCTGCGATCCAGCATCAACTCGACGGAGCATTCCGTCCCGGCCATTTCCGTGGTGTCGCCACAGTGGTCCTCAAGCTGTTCAACATTGTCCAGCCGCAAGTGGCACTGTTCGGCAAGAAGGATTACCAGCAACTGATGGTTCTGCGCCACATGACGCAGCAGCTCGCCTTGCCGATCACAATCGTCGGCGGCGAGACCGTGCGGGCCGAAGACGGCCTGGCACTTTCTTCGCGTAACGCTTACCTGTCGGTCGGTGAACGTGCCGAGGCACCGCGCCTGCATCGCCTCCTGATGCGTCTCTCTGCGGCGGTGCATGCCGGCGAACGCGATTTCGTCAAACTCGAGCGAGAAGCGTCCGGCGAGCTCGATCAGAATGGCTGGAAAACGGACTATGTGGCCGTGCGCCGACAGTCCGACCTGCAGCTCCCGCAAGACTCCGACGAGCGGGCACTGGTGGTGCTTGCAGCCAGCCGCCTGGGTGCTGCGCGACTGATCGACAACGTCGAAATCACGCTGGCGAATGGCCATTGACAGGTCGCCATTAGCCGCTACAATTCGCTTCCCCGAACAACTCTCAACCGGTGAAAATCCATGCAGAGAACCATGCTGAAGTCGAAGCTGCACCGCGTCAGCGCGACCCACGCCGAGCTTCACTACGAAGGGTCATGCGCGATCGACGAAGACCTTCTCGATGCCTCGAACATCCGTGAGTACGAGCAGATCGACATCTGGAACGTAAACAACGGCGAGCGCTTCACCACCTATGCGCTACGCGCCGAGCGCGGCTCCGGCGTCATCTCGGTCAATGGTTCAGCCGCACGCCGCGCTGCGCCGGGTGACATCCTGATCATTGCCAGCTTCGCGATGTATACCGAAATCGAACTCGCGAAGTATGCTCCGCAACTGATCTACGTCGATACGCAGAACCGGATTGTGCGTATCGCCGGTGCAATCCCGACACAGGCCGCCGCCTGAGTGTCAGGCCGGCACCGAAAAGCCGCGACATCTGTCGCGGCTTTTTTATGGTGCGTCGCTGACACGACTTGGCCGGTAACGGCGCGACCGCGACCGACGGATCAAGCCGTTTCCGGCAGCACTTTCGGTTTGCGCGGGCGGCGACTGCGCGTGGCCGGCTTCTTGACTGCATGGTCTTGCGCGTCATCAGCGGCCGGCACGGCGGCGGTCACCTCCTCGACAAGCCCCTTCTCGGCCACGGGAATGCCTGCCTGGCCAGCCTCGGCAGGTACTGGCACCTTTTCGCCGGCTGGCGCTGCCGCGACTTCCTGAACGGACTCAACCCGCTCCGCTGGTGCCACTTCGGGGGGCACAACACATTCCGTCGACCCTGTCTCGACGGCGTCGATCGGCACCTCTTCCGGTTTGGCCGCCCGTGGCTGCCGGACCCGTTTGGTTCCTTTCTCGGTCGCCTTGCGCCGGCTTTCGCTCTTGCGACGCGCAGCCGCCGGCTCGCTTGTTTCTTCGGTCGTGGCCGCCTCGGGTTCAATCGGTTCGCTCGGCGGCGGCACGACTGGCAGTGGCTCGGCGACGACCTCGGTGAGGGCTTCGGGTCGAGCCACCATCCCGTTGCTGCGAAACACGTAAGTCCCCGATTTTTCATCGCGACCGATCTCGAGCAGGCCGCGTGCCTGGGCCTCCTCAAGCAGGTTGCCGAACGCCCGGAAGCCATAATACGACTCGCTGAAATCGGGCTTGCGCCGCTTGATCGCTTCCTTGAGCATCGACGCCCAGATCTTGCTGCTGTCGCCACGCTCGGCAACCAGTGCATCAAAGGTGGCAACGGCCAGCTCGATGGCCTTGCTGCGGCGTCCCTCGAGTTCCTGCCTGCGTTGCGCATCCTCTTCCGGCGAACGCCTGACCACCGGCTGCGCCTCCCTCGAATCCCGTCGCGCCGAACGCTGCATCTCGCGCACGAGGTCGTCATAGAAGATGAACTCGTCGCAGTTGCCGATCAGCAGATCCGAGGTCGACTGCTTGACACCGACGCCGATCACGTACTTGGCGTTTTCCCGCAACTTCGAAACCAGTGGCGAAAAGTCCGAATCACCGCTGATGATCACGAAGGTATCGACATGTGACTTGGTGTAGCACAGATCCAGTGCATCGACGACCAGCCGGATGTCGGCTGAATTCTTGCCCGATTGGCGCAGGTGCGGGATCTCGATCAGCTCGAAGCTGGCCTCGTGCATGGTGGACTTGAAACCCTTGTAGCGTTCCCAGTCACAGTAAGCCTTCTTGACGACGATACTGCCCTTGAGCAACAAGCGCTCCAGGACCGGCTTGATGTCGAACTTGTCGTACTTGGCATCGCGAACGCCAAGGGCAACGTTCTCGAAGTCACAATACAGCGCCATGATGGCGGTTTCGGGCGCAACGGCCATGATCCATTCTCTCCCCAGGTTGATGTGCCACGCGCAAGCGGGGCGACTTGAAACGCTTGCCGAACGAAGTCAGGCCACCAGGCGACGCCGAAACACCCAGGCGCTGTCGCTCGCGGATTCTTCCGCATGCATATAGACGTAACCCTCGCCGGTAAACTCCTGCAGGCTGGCCGCCGTCGTCAGGCGATTGACGATTGCATAACGCGCCATCAAACCGCGTGCCCGCTTGGCGTAGAAACTGACGACCCGGAACCTGCCACCGCTCCAGTCTTCGAAGACCGGTCGAATCACCGGCACCGAGAGCCGCTTCGGCCGGATCGCCTTGAAGTATTCCTCCGAGGCAAGATTGACCAGGACTTTTGCGCGCGCATCGTGCAGCGCGGCATTGATCGCGTCGGTGATGCGCTCGCCCCAGAAGGCGTAGAGGTCCCTGCCGCGTCGATTGGCCAGGCGGGTCCCCATTTCCAGCCGATACGGTTGCATCAGGTCGAGCGGGCGCAGCAGTCCGTAGAGACCGGAGAGGATGCGCAGGTAACGCTGCGCGAACTGCAGCTCATCGGGTGCCAGCGATGGTGCGTCGAGCCCGTCGTAGACATCGCCATTGAAAGCCAGGACCGCCTGTTTGGCATTGTCGAGCGTGAACGGCCGCGCCCACTCGGCGTAGCGGGTGACGTTGAGCACCGCCAGTGGATCGCTGATCTTCATCAGGCTGGCGAGCTGCGCCGGCGACAGCGTACGCAACTGGTCGATCAGCTCTTGCGAGTCGTCGAGAAAGCGTGGCTGGCTATGCTCGGCGACCGCCGACGGCGTCTGGAAATCGAGACTCTTGGCGGGAGAAAGGACGATGATCATCTGCTGGTTCCAGTCAGGGAGGATTCCCGGCACATGCTAAGATTGAGCAATTGTAATCGACGGCGATCGAACGGCGCGGCTTCCTGCACGACTTCTGCCATGCCTGCCCGCTCCCGCTTTGCGAAAGCGCCTGCGCCATGGAACAACTCCTCAACCGCCTCCTCCTCCCGGATGCTGATCTGACTTCCTTGCTCGCCCTCCTGGTCGATGAAATCCGACCTGTGAAGGCGCACGACTTCGAGACCGCCAGACGAAATCTGCAAGCCCTCTGTTACCTTCTCGGCATCCACCCCGAGTTACGATCGGCTTTGAGGGCTGCCTTCAACACGCTGTTGAGAACGCATCGGCACATCGAGCTGTACACCACCACCGGCATCCTGCCGAATACCGGATTCGCTCCCGAAGGTTTTCGCCGCATCGGCCACAAGCTTCTGCCCGAGGTGCTCGACCCCGGTTTGCTGCGCAGCGTCCTGCGTCGGGCCTTCGACCGGCCGAGTGACCGGCACTGGGTGGCCGGCGTCGGCGAAGACGCCTGGCTGCGACTGATCGAAGCCATTCGTTTCGACGAGGAGCCGGCCAGCGAGACCTTTCCACACTCGCTACTCGAACTGCTCCGCTCGCTGCGCGTGCTGTCGTACGGGATTGCCGCCTGTGGCATGGAACCGGAACTGTTGCGGCTGGAACCGTCACTGGTGACCCACGAATCGCCCTTCGTCGCACAGAATCTGGAGATGGCCGTCTATATCGAGGCCTATCCGGAAAACTGGGGCAAACCCCCAAGCGAAGACTGCGACGATCGGCACCTGCGCGTTTTGTTCAGTCAATGCCAGGAGGTGATCGAACGGGTGCGCAGAAATGCAGCCCGCAATGGAACCAGCATCCGCCTGACCTATCAACTACAGCGCCTGCGGCAACTGTTGCGGCGCAGTGAGCATCTGCTCGACATTCTCGCCGGCCTGCACAGCAAGGGGGTCCAGGCATCGGCCCATCCTCCGATCGTCAGCCTGTTCATCCGCCTGGTGAACGACGAATGCCAGCGCAACGATCTCGGCAGACACTGGCGGCAGAACACCGAACTGATTGCCTTGCGGGTGACCGACAACGCCAGTCATCATGGCGAACACTACATTACCGAAACGCGCGCGGAGTACTGGTCGATGGCACGTTCGGCAATGATCGGCGGGGTGATCATCGCCGGCATGGCCTGCCTGAAAATCCTGCTCGCCAAGGCGGCCTTGCCACCCCTGACCGGCGCGCTCGCCTTCTGCCTCAACTACGGGCTTGGTTTCTGCCTGATCCACATCCTGCATGGCACGGTCGCCACCAAACAACCGGCAATGACCGCCAATGCGATTGCCGCAAGCCTCAGTCACAGCAGCGACAAGTTGCGTGACATCGAGGCCCTGACCGACCTCATCGCACGCACCTGCCGCAGCCAGATCATCGCCATTCTGGGCAACGTCGGCATTGCCATCCCGCTCGCCGGGTTGCTTGCCTTCGTCATCTTCAGCAGCAGCGGCGAGCACTTCATCAGCCCCGAGAAATCGCTGCATCTGCTCGAAGAGCAGAGCCTGGTGCACAGCGCGGCCGTGTTCTACGCCGCCATCGCCGGCGTCTGCCTGTTCATCTCCGGACTGATCAGTGGCTATTACGACAACTACGCGGCCTACAACCGCATCCCCGAACGTATCCTGCAACTCGGCTGGCCGCAGCGCCTGTTCGGCGCAGCGCGCATGCGCCGTGTTGCGGCCTACATCGGCGACAACCTTGGTGCGCTCGCCGGCAATCTGCTGTTCGGTTTTCTGCTCGGAGGAACGACCTTCTTCGGCCTGCTGGTCGGGCTGCCGATCGACATCCGCCATGTCTCCTTCTCTTCGGCATTCATTGGCATTGCTTTTGTCGGCCTCGATCTTGCCCCGGATCTGTGGTTGCTCGCCTGGGCGATGCTTGGCGTTGCCGCGATCGGTTTCATGAATCTCACGGTCAGCTTCGTGCTGGCACTCAATATCGCCCTGCGCTCGCGACAGGTCTCTGATCCGCAGTGGAAGAACCTGGCGCGATCGATCCTCTCACATCTGCGCCGACAACCCCGGGATTTCTTCATGCCGCCGCAGAAGACGGTCTGACGGCTGCTTCTGCCAAGGAGACCGGCCATTGCAAGCGGATCATCACCAGGCCGGAAGGCCGGAAGGCCGGATTTCTCGATTCGCCTTGACCGCGAAGCGGTATTTTTCTATCCTGCGAGAGTACCCATGAACGGTTGATTCGCGCCTGCAGCCCCCCATTCACCCCACTCCACCGACCTCAACAGCAAGGAATGATCATGACTGAAGCAAAGAGCACGACCAAGAGAGCCCCCGCCGCCACCAAGACGACAAGCACGACGGCAACGACCAGTACCGCCGTGAAAACGCCGGCGACCAGGGCGGCGACGGTAAAGAAACCGGCGACCACTGCTGCTGCCACCGCAGCGCCTGCCCCGGAGAAGAAGACCACAGCGAAACCGGCCGTCGCCCCCGTGGCTGCCGACATCGAGATTCTCCAGTCTGCGCCCACCGAGTGCGCGACGCCCGCCGCCATGCCGGCCAGGCCAAGCCCCGAGGACCGCTATCGCATGGTTCAGTCGGCGGCGTACTTCATTGCCGAGAAGGATGGTTTCCGCGGCCGCGATACCGATTACTGGGCGCAGGCCGAAGGTGAAATTGCCGCCCAGCTTGGCGAAGCATGAACGCGCTGTAGCCCTTCCAGCAGTTCCAACCAAGGTATGTTGACGGAGGGACCCACCCCATGCGCAAGCGCCTGATTGAAGACAAAAACCGGCAGAACACAGCGCCGGCGGACTGGCTCAGGCTTGAAGAACTGGCAGAGGTCGAAATCAGTTCGGAGGACGCCAGGCATCCGATCGAATCGGCACTTCTGGCCGAGGCAGGCAGCGGCTGGCGTGCCGCCGTTCCCGGCCAGCAGACCATCCGCCTGCTCTTCGCACAACCGCAGCAGCTTCGTCGCATCCGCGTCCGCTTTGTCGAGACCGCCGTACAGCGTACGCAGGAGTATCTGCTGCGCTGGTCTGGCGATGCCGGGCAATCGTTCCGCGAAATCGTTCGCCAACAGTGGAATTTCAGCCCGGAAGGTTCAGTGACTCAGACCGGGGAACATCGAGTCGATCTCTCCGGAGTGACGGTGCTGGAGTTGATCATTACGCCGGATATCGGTAACGAGCACGCGCTCGCTTCGCTGGCAGAACTGCGAATCGCCTGAAACACTCCAGTTGGTCCGAGGATGTTTTTCCGTCCGACGCCGCTGACCCGCTGGCGGTGGCCAGTTATCCGGGTTCTGTTGCTGCTCGCTTGCCAGGGACTCCTGGCGGACGAGAATGCGCAGCCGCCCGCATCGACAGTGGTTGCCAGGATGCGCGACAACGCTCGTGCCATCACCCACAGCGTCGGCGACTACGACCGACTGCTCGCTTCGATCGGCGATGCGAGCATCGTCCTGTTGGGCGAATCGACACACGGCAGCGCCGAGTTCTACGACGAACGTGCCCGCATCACGCAACGACTGATCAATGAGAAAGGCTTCCGGGCGTTGGTCCTTGAAGCTGGCTGGGCGCCGGCAACACAACTCGACGATTTCGTCCAGGGGAGGCTGCGCGCAGCGGATGCGACAACCGCCTTGCGCGTGTTTCAGCATTTCCCGCGCTGGGTGTGGCGAAATGAACAGTTCGCCGGTTTTCTCGAACATCTCAAGGAATTGAACGAGCGTGCGCCGCCCGCCAGTCCGGCCATCTCGGTATACGGAATGGATCTGTATGGTGTCCCGGAAGCGATCATCCAGGTCGTGCGCTACCTTGAGGCATACGATCCGCCGGCCGCCAGGCGGGCCAGACGCGACTACCGGTGCTTCGCTCCATACCTCCGGCCGCCGCTAGATCCACACCTCTATGGCCGCGACGTGGCCAACGGAGCCATGCCTTCCTGCGAAAGACCGGTGCAATCCCGCCTCACGAAAATGCGCAAACTGGCCGGACCCGATCCGGCACCGGCCGCGTTTGCCGCGCTGATGAGCGCGCGCGCGATCGCCGGAGCTGAAGCCTACTACCGGACACTGTATGCACTCGGCGCTCGCGAGTCCTGGAATCTGCGCGAGCGCTTTCTCGCCGAGTCGCTGCAGATACTTCTCGAACGACACGGCAAGATCGTCGTCTGGGCACATAACACCCATCAGGGGGACGCCCGTGCGACCGATCAGGTGCTGGCGGGTGAACTGTCGATCGGCCAACTGATGCGTGAACAGATGGGTGACCAGGCAGTTTACCTGGTAGGCATCACCACTTCCAGCGGCAATGTTCGTGCCGCGACCGGCTGGGGGACGCCGGACCGGGTCAAGCGTCTGAAACCCATGATCGAAGGAAGTTGGAGCCATCTGCTGCACGCCGTCGGCTTACCGGCATTCGTGCTTGTTTTTCGCGACAATGCCGATCTGATCGACTCGCTCGATCACCAGCGGCTCGACCGGGACATCGGCGTCACCTACCTGCCCGATGCGGAACGCGAGAAGCACTACTGGCACTCGTCGCCAGCAAAGCGCTTCGACGCCCTGATCCATATCGACACGACCCGCGCCGTAGTGCCTCTACGGTAGGCCTGATCAAAAGAAACTGTCATGGCAAAGCTTCCTTCCCTTATCATGTTTCACGTGATCGAAAGGCAAGCAGATGGCCAAGGATAAAGACAGTCACCCGGTCGTCGTCAGTGACAACGGTCTGGGACCCTACCAGCAGACGGTGCGCACCGGCCGGCATACCTTGCTCGCCGATGAGCCCGTCACCATGGGCGGCAACGACGCTGGCCCATCGCCCTTTGATTTGCTGCTCGCCAGTCTTGGCGCCTGTACCTCGATCACCCTGCGCATGTACGCCGAACACAAGCACTTGCCACTCACCGGCGTCCGCGTCGAACTGATGCACGACCGGATTGAGGTCGAAGGACAGGGCAAGATTGATCAAATTTCGCGCATCATCACGCTTACCGGCGATCTGACACGCGATCAGCGCAGCAAACTGCTGGCGATTGCCAATAAATGCCCAATGTATCGTATCCTGCATTCCGGCCTCCGCATCGACAGCGTACTCGCCGACCGCGATTCGGCACCACCTGTCGCCTGACGGTCATGACTTTTTCAGGCCCCAGATGAGGGAATGGTGGTCTTGTCACTAGCGACTTGCCAGACCATCTATGGTAAAATTGTTGCACCGCAACATCAACCTGTATGGCGTTTCTCGAACAAGAGACGAAAATCCTCATGCTAGAACATCACTACCTCACCACCCTCTTTGAACCCAAATCCGTTGCCGTCATCGGCGCTTCCGACCGTGAGAATTCGGTTGGCAATGTCCTGTTCAAGAACATTCTCAATTCGGGCTACAAGGGACGGTTGTACCCGATCAACACTGCCCACGAAACGATCCAGGGCGTCCCGACATACAAATCGATCGAAGAGATCAGCGCT
>NZ_JDSS02000007.1:18915-20470 GCF_000584955.1 Candidatus Accumulibacter vicinus | reverse complement strand
AGCATATCCGGTGGGGAGCAAGCCGAAAGTCCGACAGGCTGCTAGATACTTGCCAGAGCATCTATGGTAAAATTGCTGCGCCGCAACATCAACCTGTATGGCGTCTTTCGAACAAGAGACGAAAATCCTCATGCTAGAACATCACTACCTCACTACCCTCTTTGAACCCAAATCCGTTGCCGTCATCGGTGCTTCCGACCGGGAGAATTCGGTTGGCAATGTCCTGTTCAAGAACATTCTCAATTCGGGCTACAAGGGACGGTTGTACCCGATCAACACCGCCCACGAAACGATCCAGGGCGTCCCGACGTACAAATCGATCGAAGAGATCAGCGCCCGTGTCGAACTGGCAGTGGTCGTCACCAGACCGCAAACGGTCCCGAAAATCATCGAACAGTGTGGGCACAGCGGCGTCAAGAACGCCATCGTGATCACCTCCGGCTTTGCCGAGGCGGGACATTCGGGCGCGGCGCTCGAACGCAAGATGATGGAGATTGCCCGCAGTTACGGTGTCCGCCTGCTGGGTCCGAATTGTCTGGGGATCATTCGACCGAATCTTGGACTCAACGCCACTTTTGCACGCATCTATGCCAACGTCGGCAATCTCGCGCTGGTCTCGCAATCGGGTGCGATTTGCTCGGCAGTGCTCGACTGGGCGACCAGCAACCGCGTCGGCTTTTCCAGCGTCATTTCACTGGGCGGCACTGCCGATGTCGATTTCGGCGAGATCCTCGATTACCTGATCTACGACAACCTGACCCATTACATTCTGCTCTACGTCGAAGGCATTCGTGACGCGCGCCGCTTCATGAGTGCGCTGCGTTCGGCAGCGCGCATCAAGCCGATCGTGCTGCTCAAGGCCGGGCGCCACGCCGGTGGTCTGGCGGCGGTCGAGACGCACTCGGGCATGCCCGGCGGCTCCGACATCGTTTTCGAGGCGGCCGTGCGCCGCGCCGGTGTCGTACGGGTCAAGAACATCGGCCAGTTGTTCTATGCAGCCAAGGCGCTGGCCTCGAAATTCCGCCCGCAAGGCAAGCGCCTGGCGATCATCACCAACGGCGGAGGACCGGGAGCAATGGCCGCGGACCGTGCCGGCGATCTCGAGATTCCGCTGGCCGAATTGTCTGCCAGCACCATTCAGACACTCAATTCGAAGATGCCGCCTACCTGGTCGCAACGCAACCCCGTCGACATCGAAGGGGATGCCACACCGAAGCGTTATCACGACGCCATTCTGGCTGTCGCCGAGGATGACAACGTCGATGGGGTGCTGGTGATGCTCTCTCCACAAGCCATGACGCAACCGATGGAGGTTGCCAAGGCGGTGATCGAAGTCGACCTGCTGACCGCCAAACCGATTCTCACCTGCTGGATGGGCGAAGAGCAGGTATATCAGGCACGTTCCATGCTTGAGGACGCTGGCATCCCCTCGTTCCGTATGCCGGAAACCGCGGTCGAACTGTACTACCACATCTCGACCTATTACTGGAACCAGAAGCTGTTGCTGCAGACCCCGGCTCCCTTGTCGAAGCATTCCCGGCCGGAAACCGAAGGG
>NZ_JDSS02000007.1:18366-18905 GCF_000584955.1 Candidatus Accumulibacter vicinus | reverse complement strand
AATTCCGCCCGCAAGGCAAGCGCCTGGCGATCATCACCAACGGCGGCGGACCGGGGGCCATGGCCGCAGACCGTGCTGGCGATCTCGAGATTCCGCTGGCCGAACTGTCTGCCAGCACCATTCAGACACTCAATTCGAAGATGCCGCCGACCTGGTCGCAACGCAACCCCATCGACATCGAAGGGGATGCCACACCGAAGCGTTATCACGACGCCATTCTGGCTATCGCCGAGGATGACAACGTCGATGGTGTGCTGGTCATGCTCTCGCCACAGGCCATGACGCAGCCGATGGAGGTTGCCAAGGCGGTGATCGAAGTCGACCTGCTGACCGCCAAACCGATTCTCACCTGCTGGATGGGCGAGGAGCAGGTGCATCAGGCACGCTCCATGCTTGAGGACGCCGGCATTCCCTCGTTCCGGATGCCGGAAACCGCGGTCGAACTGTACTACCACATCTCGACCTATTACTGGAACCAGAAGCTTCTGCTGCAGACCCCGGCCCCCTTGTCGAAGCATTCGCGGCCTGAAACCGAAGGA
>NZ_JDSS02000007.1:18200-18356 GCF_000584955.1 Candidatus Accumulibacter vicinus | reverse complement strand
AGATCGGTTTTCCGATCGCCATGAAGATCGATTCGCCGGACATCCTCCACAAGAGCGAAGTGGGCGGCGTGCGGCTCAACATCACCAATGCGCCGGCGGCGCGCAACGCCTATCACGACATCCTCGAGACGGTCAAGAAGCGGCATCCGACGATGC
>NZ_JDSS02000007.1:17947-18190 GCF_000584955.1 Candidatus Accumulibacter vicinus | reverse complement strand
GCCAAGATGTTGATCGAAGCGGTGTTGCACGAGCGGCGCAAGGTCCTCTCGGAGATGGAGTCGAAAGCCATCCTGCGTGCTTTCCGCATCCCGGTCGCACAGACCATGGTCGCGCATACGCCGACCGAATCGCTGCTGCTGGCTGAACAGATCGGTTTTCCGATCGCCATGAAGATCGATTCGCCGGACATCCTTCACAAGAGCGAAGTGGGCGGGGTACGGCTCAACATCACCAATGCGCCA
>NZ_JDSS02000007.1:16698-17513 GCF_000584955.1 Candidatus Accumulibacter vicinus | reverse complement strand
GCGTCAATGGCGTTTCGATCGAACCGTACCTGGCGCGACCGAACGGTCGAGAACTGATGATCGGGGTCTCGCGCGATCCGATCTTTGGTCCGATCATCACTTTCGGCGCCGGTGGTACCGAAGTCGAAGTGTTCAGCGACCGGGCAGTTGCCCTGCCACCGCTCAACCGCTTTCTGGCACGAGACCTGATCGCCTCGACGCGCGCCTCCAAACTGCTCGGCGAATTCCGCAACATGCCGCCGGTCAACCTTGAAGCCCTCGAAGACGTGCTGCTGCATGTTTCGCAGATGATCTGCGAACTCCCCTGGTTGCAGGAACTCGATCTCAACCCGCTGATCGTCGATGAGAACGGCGGGATCGCCGCCGACGCGCGCATCGTCATCGATTATGCGGCGCCTTCGGGCGACCGCTATGCGCACATGGCAATCCACCCCTACCCGGTGCATCTGATCCAGGACTGGGAACTTCCGGATGGCCGGACGGTGACGATCCGCCCGATCCGCCCGGAAGACGCCGAACGCGAGCAGCAATTCGTCATCGGCCTGTCCGACGAAAGCAAGTACTACCGTTTCATGGATACCATCCGGGAACTGACGCAGACCATGCTGGTGCGCTTCACCCAGATCGACTACGACCGGGAAATGGCCCTGGTGGCAACCCTCCCCGACGCCGATGGCAAGGAATTGCAGATCGGTGTCGCCCGCTATGTCACCAACCCGGACGGCGAATCCGTCGAGTTTGCGCTGGCCGTCGCCGATGACTGGCAGAAGCACGGCGTCGGCCGCAAGTTGATGAGTGCGCTGATCGACTGCGCG
>NZ_JDSS02000007.1:15837-16688 GCF_000584955.1 Candidatus Accumulibacter vicinus | reverse complement strand
AGACGTGCTGCTGCATGTTTCGCAGATGATCTGCGAACTCCCCTGGCTGCAGGAACTCGACCTCAACCCGCTGATCGTCGATGAGAACGGCGGAATCGCTGCCGACGCGCGCATCGTCATCGATTATGCGGCGCCCTCGGGGGACCGCTATGCGCACATGGCCATCCACCCCTACCCGGTGCATCTGATCCAGGACTGGGAGCTTCCGGATGGCCGGACGGTGACGATTCGCCCAATCCGCCCGGAAGACGCTGAACGCGAGCAGCAGTTCGTCATCGGACTGTCCGACGAAAGCAAGTACTATCGTTTCATGGATACCATCCGGGAACTGACGCAGACCATGCTGGTGCGCTTCACCCAGATCGACTACGACCGGGAAATGGCTCTGGTGGCGACCCTCCCCGACGATGATGGCAAGGAGTTGCAGATCGGTGTCGCCCGCTATGTTACCAACCCGGATGGCGAATCAGTCGAGTTTGCGCTGGCCGTCGCCGATGACTGGCAGAAACACGGCGTCGGCCGCAAGTTGATGAGCGCGCTGATCGACTGTGCACGCGTCAAGGGCTACCGCACCATCGTCGGCGACGTGCTGTCGATGAACACCAAGATGTTCAACCTGATGACCAGGCTGGGCTTCACGATCCACCCGCACCCTGACGACCCGGCCGTCAAACGCGTGATCAAACCCTTGAACAACTAGGAAAGGTTTCAGGGGCCAGGGACAAGGCAACGCATCAAACTCGGCGAAGCCAAAGCCTTCGGCCCCGCCAACAACAAGAAGAAGCGGCCGGATGACGGGCATCCGGCCGCTTCTTCTCCTGGTGACGTCCGCCAGCTACTGCAGGTCGAAA
>NZ_JDSS02000007.1:0-15827 GCF_000584955.1 Candidatus Accumulibacter vicinus | reverse complement strand
CAAACTCGGCGAAGCCAAAGCCTTCGGCCCCGCCAACAACAAGAAGCGGCCAGACGACGGCCCTCCGGGCGCTTCTTCTCTTGGTAAGGTCCGCCAGCTACTGCAGGTCGAAGTTCACGTCGTAGGGATAGGATCGATGCGGTTCATTGGCCTCCCGACGCGACTTCTGCTCATTCAGGTCGACCTTCCTGTCCCACCAGATCGCCCGGCCGCGGCGCTGATCCTCGGCCCATTCCGGATGCTGGGCCATCATTTCGCGCATGAACTTGGTGTGATCGGATTCGTACAAAGCCATCTGGCCTTCTCCCAAAGGATAAAAATGCTCTCGCTGGCAAGCAGCCTCGACCAATGATTATACGCTCGCGGATAAGCGCTTGTAGCGTGTGACCAGTTCCATTGTCGCGTTTTTGCAGAGTACGCGGTGCTTTCCTCAGATCCAGTATCCGGTCGGCGTCAGGTCATCCGCCAGAATCATCGGGACGGTCCTGGCTGCGCTGGAATGGGCGCCGGGTTCAACGAGGGAAACGGGCCGGAGAGCTGTGGGGGAAGAAATGGGTTCGCTGTGTCCTGTGCCGATGTTGTTGACAGGCTCGTGGCGCAGCTCCCAGTGAAGGTTCACGGTCGCAAAGACCTCGTGCGAATCATCGCCGAGCGTCATGCGCGACGGCAAAGTGCCCGCGACAGCGCCTACCGAAGGCAGCCGCCAGCACCAAAAAATGCCATTAGAATTTGTTGATGTAGAAAAAAGTTGGCGGCACGGCCAAACACCTGTCGAGACCTTTTTCGAACCACGCCCTACACCTGGCGTTGATCCTGCTTGCTGGCCTGCCTCACTCCGGTATTTCGAACAGCAGATTCCTGACAGCGACCTTGCCCCCGAAGCCCGAGATGTTCACGGTGAGCAGATGCCGACCCGCGGCGAGCCCGCTCGGCGTCCAGCGCCAACTGAAAGGCACATAGCCATGCTCCTCCTCGGAGACGAACTCCTGATCGACAAAGAACGCCACCTCGTAAAGGCTCTCCTGTACCAACCAGCGATCCTCCTCGGGAATATCGACGCGGAGGGTGACCGGACCCGCAATAACAGGGAGCTGGTCGCGCGACAGGGGTAGCTTCTCGATCAGGGAAAGCGTTACCCGGGGATCCGGATCCTTGAAGCGGGGGAGGAAGTAACTGCGCGACAGACGCTGCCCGTTCCGTTCCAGCTTGAGTTCGGTCGCTGGCGCGGCCTTTTCCGGCCAGCCCTTCTCTTTCCGATAGGCGCGATAATCGTTGTCGGGATTACCCACGGTCAGAATCGATTGTTGCGGCAAGCGAAACGCCGTGGCGAGTACCGACAATCGAGGGTGACTGCGCAGGTCCACCAAGCGATCCTGGTCAAAACCATTCCATCGTTGTACGTTTCTACCGGCACCTCGCGGAGCCCAGGTGGCGAGTGAGCGCATCATTGGGCCATCCTTGATGCCGACTCTGATGAGAACCCGGCTCGGCGCCGGCAGCGTGTAGGTGATGTCCCCACTGGCAGCCGTCTCGACCTTGAGGTCGCCGACGGTCTCGCCACCGCTGAAAGCACGGGGATCGATCTCTTCGCTTCGCCCATCCTTCGCACGCGCGGCCAGCACCGGAACGTAGGCTTCATCGGCAACGATCACACCGTCGTCATCCTTGCCGTCCCAGGAAAACTCCTGGTCGCCGGCGGTCCAGCTCCGTGGCGACTTGAGCGTCCGCACGAGATCGCCGTCGGAGGTGAGGATGCGGAGTTCGACCTCGGCCGCTACCTTGAGTCGGACAGGCACCCTGAATTGTTCGCCCCGAGCGGGCGAGAACTCGGCTCGGTCGTAAGCCGCAAACTCCACGAGTTCGCCGGCACGCGCCACAGTTGCCATCACCACGGCCATCACCAACAGCGCCAGTGTGTTCTTCACGGGTTGATCTCCAGGTTTCTCAGGTCATCGACATCGGCCGGCATGGCCAACGCCCGCTCACGCCCGTCGAGGGTACGGCGCATCAGCCGCGTTCCCTGATCGGCGTGGCGCACGAAGTACAGATTGCCATCGCGATCGAGCGCCGGACTGGTGTCGGCGACGTGGCCATGGGTGATCTGTTCAAGCGGCATGCCGGCGCCGGCGGTCCGCCACAGGTGGTAGTGCCCGGCCCGGTTGGAACTGAAATAGATCCACTTGCCGTCGGCAGAGGCCACGGGCTGGCGAGCGATGCTATTGGTCAGCGTGATCTGTTCCGCCTCGTCGCTGGCCAGGTGTTTTCGCCAGATCTCCTGGATGATTCGCCCGCAGCCAAGCACGCAACTGACGCTGGAATACAGCAGGTAGCCGTCACGAGCCGCGCGCGGCTCGAACTGTGCGGCGGGCTGACGCGTGACCGGGCGCGGCGGGTCGGCACCCTTGTTGGCGATCGCCACGATTTCGGTGTCGGCGCTGGCGCCCTCCTTCATCTCGACCACGAACAGTTGGCTGCCATCCTGCGCATAGGCCGGCTGGGTGAACGCCTTCTGCCTGTTCGCGGTGAGCAAGACACGGTCCTGGCCATCCGTCACGCTCACCTCGTGCAAGTGATTGTCGGCACCGACATAGGCCACCAGCCCGCGTTTCGCGTCGTAGGTGGCGGTGCGAGGCTCGACCACCGTGGCGACCGGCCGTGCCTGACCACCGCTGAGGACATAGGGCTTCCAGACGCCTTGTTTCAGGCCGATGAACAAGGCGCCATCGGGCAAGCCCTCGGCGGCGGCTACGGCGGTGGCAAAGCAAACGCTGAACAGAGCGAGCGTCTTCCTCATCGCGGGGTAGCTCCCTTCGTGGAACAGAATTGATCGACATAGGCGAACGCCGTGGCCAGACCGCCCTTGCCCGGCTGCCGTGGCAACAGCGGCAGCAGCCCGGCTTCGAAGTTCTCCGCCTCCGGGTGCTCGGCCTTGCGCCACGACGCGAGTTCGAGCACGCGGACGATCGGCCGAAGCCGCTCCGCGCAGGGGGAGTCGACCCGGTGCAAGCGGAGAACCTCCTCATACGCGGTGCGCAGGCCATTGCGGCGATAGAGCGATTCGGGGATGTCGAGCGCCTGGTCGGCCGGGACAGGTGCGCCATTCGGAGCCGCCTCAAACTCCGCCGCCATCGAGACGTGGCGCTTGAGCGCCCAGGCGGCCAGGACCGAGTCCGCCTGCCACGGATACCACGTCACATACAGCCGGGTCGCTGTCGCATCCGCGGCGGCAGCGATGCCGAAGCAGACCGTGAGCAGCACGCTCAGTGCGCCGCGAGCGAGACGAGACGTTCGACCCATGGGTCCAGAGGATGATTGCGCAGTTCAGCCCAGGTACCGTCCTGGACGATAGCTCCGCCGCGCACGACGAGGAATCGCTCGTCCGCACGCGGCGCGCCGAAGGTCCAGTGGCGGACCTGCAAGCGGGTCAGATGCCATTGCGCGTGGAAGTCATCGAGAATGCCGTGCAGCTCGGCCGCCAGTACCGGATCGACGTTGGAGAAGGGCTCGTCGAGCAGCAGCAGCTTCGGGCGGCGCGCCAGCGCGCGCGCCATTCCCAGCCGCTGCCGCTCGCCACCGGAAAGCTGGTGCGGTCGCGCGGCAGCACGGTCGGCAAGCTGCACGCAGGCCAACAGATCTCGGTCGGCGTCGGTCGCCCGCAGGCTGCGCCCACACGCGCGTGCAAAGGCGACATGCTCGAGCGCGCTCAAGTGCGGCCAGAGCCCGAGATCCTGCGCCAGCAGGCTGATCGGCCGCGCATGCGGCGGGCGCCGATTGACCGGGCGGCCCTCCAGGTAGATCTCGCCACGGTCCGGCAGGTCGAGGCCCGCGATCAATCGCACCAGCGTCGTCTTGCCGCTGCCGGAAGGTCCGAGCACCGTCACGCGTTCGCCCGGTTCGACCCGCAGACTGTCGACGGTCAGCCTGAAGGCAGCCGAACGGCCAAAAACCACCCCTTCAAGCGCCAGCATGGCCAGACCTCCCAATTGCCGCGGCGGCGACCGCCACCAGAACCGCCACGACCAGGCCGGCCTGACTGAAGGCCAGCGCGGCGACCGACTCGGGTGAGCCGAAGTGCATCAGATTGTACAGGCGCAGCACCGCGGTTTCGGTCCCCGGCGCGACCACCAGGATCGTCGAGGCCAGCTCCGAGAGGGCAAGCGCCATCAGCACGCCGCCGACCAGTAGCCAGCGCGGCCAGCGCAATGGCGCGTGGATGAAGCGCCAGCGTGGCCAGCACGGGATTCCCAGCAGGCGGACTTCCTCGGCCCAGCGCCGCGGCTCGAGCAACGCCAGGCCGATCAGCAGCAGGGCCGCGACGGGCAGCAGGCGCAGCACGTGGGTGGCGACCAGCAGGACGTCGCCTGTGTTCAGCCAGTCGAATGCGGGCGACTGCGAGAGCGCGACCATGCCCAGCCCCGTCAGCGCGCCGGGCATGAAAAGTCCCAGCAGCAACAGCGACAGGACCGTCCGGCGAAGTGCCGGCCCGACGGCGGCGAACAGCGTCGAGACCATGCCACCGACAGCGAGCGCCACAGCGGTGCTGAGCACGCCGAGCAACGCCGAGGTGGCGAGCGCGTGGCCGTGTTTGGGCAGGAACTGCACGAAGCCGCCGGGCAGCGCCGCGAAGGCGAGCAGCAGGACCGGTGCGCACACCAGGACGAATAGCGCACCGGCCAGCACCCGGGGATGGCGCGCCGATTGAACGTAGGTCGACAGCGGCTTCAAGGCGCTGCGATCCCAAGCCAGAACCGAGTACCCGGCGACCGAGCGAACGGTCAGTCCCCAGCCGGCGAGCGCAGCGACGACAAACGGCAGCGCCGCCGGCAGGGCGCGCCCGATGTCGGGTTCGAGCGCCAGGCGCGCCATGAACTCTTCGGCATAGACGCGCATCCCGAGCAGCGGCGGCACCTCGGCTTCGCCGAAGACGAGCACGAGGATGATCGCCGCCGCCGCCGAGATGGCCGGCACGACTTGCGGAAACACCAGATGTCGCAAGGCCTCCCCGCGACGAGAAAAGACGCGCCCGGCCTCGATTCCCGACGCGTCGAGCGCGTGCAGGCCGAGCAGCAGCACGGCGAGCGCCAGCGGGAAGTACTTCCAGCTCAAGACGACGACCGCGGCCAGGAAACCGGGAAGTTGCTCGGCGCCCGTCAGCTCGCGCCAGGCGACGAGGTGGATGACGGGGGAGAGGCAGAAGTTGAGGGCCAGCGCAGCGAGAACTGCCCACACCCAGCCCCGGCAGACTACGTGCGAGAGCGCCGTGAGGACGAGAACGGCCAGAACGACCGACAGGGCCGCGACGGTGGCGCTCAAGGCGAGTGACGTACCAATCGCTGCCAGCGACTTGCCGTCGAAGGTGCTCCACAGCCACACGCCATCGGCAAGTGAGACGCCGAGAGCCGACCGACAGAGGAGCGCATAGGGCAGGAGCAGGAGGGCAAGCGCCAGGAACCCGGGCACGGTGGCAAGGTGGGCGCGCCAGGCGAGCAACTCCTACTCCAGGTGGAGGCGAATCAGCCGCGCGCTGTCGGCGAGCGCCGGCATCAACTCCGGAGTGGCAAGATGCCAGATCTTGGGTTTGCCTGGGCCGATGGCGCTCGCGGCGGCGATGTTGGCGCGAACCGGCAGTTGCACGGCGCCGCTGCGAATCAGCTCGCTCTCGGTAGTCTCGCTTGCCAGATACTCCGTCAGGCGCAAAGCCGTCTGCGGATTCGGCCCGCCCTTGACCAATGCCACAGTGTGAAATACGCCGAAGGCACCCTCTCGGCCCTGGTCGGGAAAGATCATGCGCACGGGCTTGCCGGCCTGAATGGCACCGAGTGCGTCGTCGCTGTCGGTGAGTCCGAGCGCGAAACGCCCCGCGGCGACGGCGTCGCGCACGTCGGCGTTGCCGGGCAGTAGCGCGATCTGGTTGGCCTTGAGGGACTGCAGGAACTGGGTGAAAGACGCTTCTCCCCAGCGCGAATACAAAGCCGCGAAATGGGTCGAGGTGGTGCCGAAATAGGGCTTGGCGATCGCGACCTTGCCCTTCCAGCGCGGGTCGGCGAGATCGGCGAGGGCCGATGGCGTCGCGCTGTCGGGGACGAGTTGGGTATTGACGATCAGCACCCGGGCGCGCACGCCAAAGCCGATCCATAGGGCGTCCTTGGACCGGTATTCAGCAGGGATGCTCGGGGCAATCGGTGGCTGCGGCGCCAACACGCCTTCGGCTCCGAGCCGCAGCGTGCGCAGGTACTCGGAGTTCCAGAAGACGTCGGCCTTGGGCCTGGCCTTCTCGGCGATCAGCCGGCGTTCGAGGCCAACGGTCTTGGCGGCTTCGGCATCGAACACCGCCTTGACCTTGATCCCGCTTTGCTTCTCGAACTGCTTGAGGATCGGCTCGGCGAACTCCTGGTCGACCGAGGTATAGATCACGACTTCGCTTGCGGCGGCGGTGGGGACAACGAGCAGGGCGAAGACAAGAACCGCGAGGGTAGTCAACCAGGTGGCCCTTAGGCCAAAGGATCGAATAACGTACAACTTTGACGACACAGCAACTCCTTCTTCTACTGGCCGAGGAAGAAATTCGAGGACAACCACGGGACATTAAGATTACGCGTGACTTCGCCGAACGAGGCTGCCAGGATAATCGCAGTTGCTCTATCGAACAGTCAGTTGTTCTGATTTCTCGACAGCAAATCCTAATCCCAAAGTGATTTCAATCTTACCCCGATACCCTTGCTCGAAATAGGTATCGATCACTCTGCGTTCAACTTTTCCTCCAATAGGATAAATGTCGAGTTCGATATGCGATTCACCAGTTGGTTTGATTTTTGTCTCCTGACGATCACCTACCTTCAGTGGCCCGAACTGAGCAGTACCCCCGGTAAACCCGGCCACCAGATTTTGGATGGGCACCTCCGAGTTGTTGGTTATCGCAAGAGTGATTTCCGACGCATCCGTACACCCGCCGAATAGCGCTGCGAACAGCGTAAATACCCCGAGCCATTTACACAACCAAACCGAGATCCTTGTCATATCCCGTCTCTCCACTCTAAGGCATTTGGCACGGAGAGTTCATGAGCTTGCCCCCGCTCAGCAAGCTACGGCAGCTGGCCGCGCAGTCTTTCCCACTCGCTGCGTTGCGGCCTTGAGCGTTGTTGTGCAGATCCATGCAGGTCTCGCCCGGAGGGTTCTCCCCATGCTTTTCGTGGATGTCCCCCACTTCCCTAGCCTGTTTAGCCCCAATCTTCTGGGCCATCAGACACGACCACAAACAATGCCGGTACGCATCAGCTTGTCCATTATGCTGTCCGGGTAGTCCAGACTTCTGGGCTGCAGCGAGCGACTGATCAGCGAGCTGCTTAGCGGTATATGCGTCGATTGGGCCGACCGCACCGATCTGCGCCAGGACCTCACCCGCGCTCACTAGCCCCGACGGATCAGAAAAGCTCAGTGGATTAGCGTTCGCGTACTGGTAGAGATTAACGCTCCCCGTTAGTCCGATCGGATCTTCTGACAGGAAGCGGTTCACCATCGGGTTATAATAACGGGCTCGGTAGTAATATAGGTCTTCGGCATCCTGCTCGCGGCCGGTATATCTGAACGGGTTAGCCGCTTCACCTGTAAGCCGCGTCTTGCCGTAGGGATCGTAGTTGTACTGGCTGACCACTCCCGTCGAAGCGCTCAGCGCCATCACCGATCCCAGGTGATTGGCGTGGAAGTAACGTGCGCCTGTGCTGCCCGCCATACGCAGCGGTTCATCAATCCCGGTGCCGAAGCTAAACCGGCGCTGTACGCTGTGGAGTGAATCCAGCACGCCGATGAGATCGCTGCCGTCGTAGACATAGCGCTCGCTTACGCCATCTTCCGTCTTGGAAGCGCGACGTCCGAGAGGATCGTAGGTGAAACTCAGCACCTTGTTCGGTACCGTGGCGGTGGCATCCGGAAAACGCTCCAGACGGACCAGTTGGTTTCTGGCATTCCACGTATAGACCGAACGGGCTCCGGTCGTACGATGCTGTTTGCTGATCAGATTGCCGTTGGCGTCATAGCTGTAGTTGAAATCGGTATCCTGCGTCAATCGATTGCCAGCGTCGTACGTACGGCCCGTGCCCAGGATGTTGCCCACCGCGTCGTACGAATAGGCAAATGCGTCGCTACCGTGGTTGGCGGCGACGAGCCGGCCGAGTGCGTCATAGCCGTAGTTCCAGTCGGCGCCGTCGCCCGTGAGCCGCGTGATGCGGCCTGCCAGGTCGAAGGTCTGACGGTAATTCGCCGCGAACGCGCCGCCGTGGATGAGCGCCGTAAGCTGGTTCGCCGCGTCGTAGCCGTAAGTCGCGACCGAGCCATTGGGCAGGCCCAGGCGAGTGCGTCGGCCGGCGGCGTCATAGGCGATGTCGAACGGCTCACCGCCGACGGCGATGCGCGTCACTAGGCCGCGCACATCCAGCGTGTAATTCGTCACCGAGCCCAAAGCGTTGAGCTGTGTGCGCTCGCCTTCCGCGCTGCGGCTGATCGCTACCGCCTGACCATGCATCGTTTCCTGGGTCAATCGCCCCGCGGCATCGAAGCTGCGTGCCAGCGACGCTGCGGCATTGCCAGCGCTGGTCAGCAAGCCGCGCGCATCGTAGCCAAAGCTGTTGATCTCCCCACCGGCGTTCTCACTGGTCAGGCGCTTGGCCGCGTCGTAACCGTAGCTGACGATTCGGGCGTCGGGCAGTGCCGTTTGCGACCTCAGGTTGTCGCTGCGGTAGTCTGAGCGTTGGACGCGCCCGTCGGGTTCGGTCCGGGTCGCCAGCCGGCCATAGGCATCGTAGGCATACTGGGTCGTTCGTCCGGCCGGGTCGGTGAGACTCAGGAGGCGGCCCGCGGCATCGTAGGCAAAGCGGGTCACCTGGCCCAGCGCATCGGTCACTTGCGTCGCTCGATCGAGTGCATCGTAGTTCAACCGGGTGACCTCGCCGGCGGGATTGGTCAACTGGGTGAGATTGCCTACCGCATCATAGGCAAAGCCCGTACTCCTTCCGAGCGGATCGATTTGGGCCATCGGCAGACCGATCGCGTTGTACGTGAGGGTCGTCCGATTGCCGAGGGGGTCGCTTGAAGCGGTCAGATCGCCACGCGCCGTCCACTCCATGCGCGTGATCGCGCCCGCGGGATCGGTCACCGTGGTCGGATTGAGCCTGCTGTCGTAGCCGATCTGCGTGATGCGCTCCGTTGGCGAAATGATCTTCTTCGGGTTCGGGTTGTTGCCGGCGTATTCGAAGCGCGTGGTCTGCGCGAGCGGGTTGGTTCGCGTGAGGGTGCGGCCGAGCGTGTCGTACGTTGCCCGCCAGGTCTGCCCTCCCTGATCGACGCGCTGGATCTCCCGGCCATTGTCGTCGAAGGTCCGCCCCACCCGGTTGCCGAGCGGATCGAACTCTTCAGGAATCAGCCCCTTGTCGTCATACACGTAGCGCCACTGGCTGCCGACGCTGTCGGTCTTCGCTACCTGACGCCTGCCCGTGTCGTAGACATAGCGGTAGCTGTTGGCGCCTTCCGTATAGCTCAGCACGCGCTCGCCGCTGTAAGTGACCTGCGTGACGATGACGCCGGAGGGGTCGGTGACCTGCGTGAGATGCTGGTAGGTCTGACCATCGCCGGTCGCTGTGTAGGCAGCGTACGCATAGCGGCGGACGCCGCCCAGCGGATCGGTCACCGTGGTGAGATTGCCGGCGCCATCGTAGTCGTACTGCCAGGTGCGCCCGGCGTGGTCGGTGACATGACTGACACGGCCGCCGCTGTTGTAGCTGAAGTTGAGTGTCCGCCCGTTGCCGTCGGAGAGGCTCTTCAGCCGGTCACTGCCGTCGTAAGTATAGATGATGCGATTACCATTGGCGTCGACGTCGATGGCGAGCTTGCCGTCGCTGCGGAAGACCTTGCCGCTACCGTCGAGATTGATCAGGTGCACTGAACCGTCGGTTTGCGGTGCCACCTGATCGAAGCGCCCGGCCGGCGCCGTGATCGTGCCGTCGGTCGCCTTCGGGTAGTCGTAACGCTTGCCGTCAGCGGCGCGCAGGACGTACTTGCTGCTCATTCCGTCCGTGGCCAGATACAGGCCGCCGTCAACACCGATGGTCCAGCCATTGCCGAACATACCGTCGCGCGGGTCATGGGAATTGTACGTGCGAACGATGCCGAGCGATGGGCGCCCCTTGAGCACGATGTCGGTATCCGACCAGAGGAAGTGCCCGGTCGGTATGTAGACGGGCGAACCCGTGCTGTTGCATGGTGTGCACGTCGGGCCCTGGCACGGACCAGGCGGCGTCGGGTTGTTCCAGTTGGTGGTGTCGTGCCCCTGGTCCCAGGGGAAATGGTAGGCATGACTCGGCAAGGAAACGGCGAGGCCAAGCAGCCAGCCAAGCAAAACGATCCGCAGCCAACGCAAATGGGTCATAGCGCTTTACCTCCCTCGCACCGAATCAAAGGCACCGGAAAGTCCCTGGAAGCGGGTCCGGAGATCCATCAAATGAGCCGTCGCGTCGGGATTGGCTTTGAGCCAGGCCGAGATATCCCGCGCGTGGGTCGCCGCGTAGGCGCCGTGCGCGCGAGCGCTCGTGCCGTACTTGCGGTAGGCGGATTCGACCGCGGCTTGCGATCGGGTGAGCGCGGCCATCTCGGCGCGGCTGCCGCCGCCGGCCTGCAGCAGGGCGAGTCGCTCTTCCATGCTGGCCAGGGTGGCTTCACGGGCTTCGATATCGGCCCGGACATAAGCCTCCGGCGTCAACTCGGCGGTGTGGCCGGGGCTGGTCCACGCGAACAGGGCGAGTGCCGCGAGAGAGGCGGCAATGAACCGGTTTCTGACAGTCATGGCAGTTTCCCCGTTCAGTAGTAGACGCGCTGCAAGGTATAGAGCGTCAGTGACTTGAAGCCGTTCGGCTCGATCGCGGTGACGCCAAGCCGATAGCGCCCTGGCGCGACCAGCACGCCGCTGCCGACCTTGCCATCCCACTGGATTTCGTTGATTCCCGCAGCGAGGTTCGGGTATTGCCGTCGGCCGAGAACGCTGCCGCTGGTGGCGTCGTTGATGACCAGTTCGATCGTCGCCGGTTTGCTGAGCGTGAAGGTGATGCGGCTACGTTCTGGTTGTCCCGCGGAATCAAGACCCGTTGGGTCGAGGATCGAAGGTCCCGCGCGCAGGTCGCTCAGTTGTACACCGCTACGCACGAAGATGGCGTTGTCGGGGAAGGTGTAACCCCAGATGCCGAACAGGAATTGGTCCTGAAATACGTAGCCCCATCCCCAGTCGATCATCGGCGGTTGAATCAGTTGCCCATCCCCGTTCTCGCCGTTCCAGACGATGCGGTGCGTGCCCCGACCCATCGGCTCACGCTGCAGGAAGGTCACGAGCCGGGTGTCAACTTCGAACTGGCCCATGAAGGCGGTCACCTCCGAGGCCCGGCTGAGCGTGAAATCGATGGTCAGCGGCTGTCCGGCGAACGGAGAGAATTGATCCGGAATGTAGCTGCGCGGAGGATTGTATTGCACGCCGCCGGTGCTCAGCGCGAGATCGAGACGTTTGTTCACTCCCCCCGACTCATACACCAGCACCGCGTAGTAGTCGCCTTGCGGCACCACCACGCCGGCGTCGTTCTTGCCGTCCCAGGCGTCAGCATAGGTTCCGGCAGTGCGGGTGGCGAACGGAACCAAGGTTCTGACGATGCCCGCGCCACCGCGTTTTTCGATGAGCAGGCTCACCTTGGTCGGGGCGATGAGCGTGGTGGTGATCGTGGCGGTCTCGCTCAGCGACGGGTCGATCGTATCGGGCGAGACGCGCAGCGTGACGTTGGACTGCACGCTGACCTGGACGACATCCTCGGCCGTGCGGCCATCGTCGGTGATTGCGCGCAGGCGTGGGAAATAGGTTCCCGCCGCGACATAGGTAAAGGTCTGTGCCGGACTGGCACCAGAGGCATCGACGACACCGTCGTCCTGAAAATCCCATTCATAGCGCGTGAAGGGATGCCCACTCGGGTCGGAAGCCGAACCCGACAGCGTTACCTTAAGGGGAGCGTTGCCGCTCGCCGGTGAGGCGGTGGCGGTGACCGTCGGCGATCCCGGTGGGGCCGCCCGTACGGTCGTGGCCGGAAGCGAATAGGTGACTGCCAATCCCCGCCCATCGGTAACGCGCAAAACCGGCGTGAAAACGCCGACACTGGTATAGGTGAAGGAGGTGTTGCCGCTCGCCGTCGAGCTGTAATCGTACACGCCGTCGCCCTGGAAATCCCACTCGTAGCGAGCGACGCCTTCGTTGTCGGTGGCCGTGGCGCTGAAGTTCACGGTGAGCGGTACCTGACCATTGCTGGGTTGCGCCTGGGCGGTGACGACCGGGGGGGCGTTGCCGACGGTGATCGTTACGGTCTGGGTGTCCTGACGGCCCTTGGAATCGGTCACCCGCAGCTTGGCCGGATAGCTGCCCGGCTGGGCATACGTGAAACTGAAATTTCGGCCAACCGTGTCACCTGTCTCGAAGCTGCCGTCGGCGTCGAGATCCCACTCGTAAAGATTGATCGCCGCGACGGTGATGGGATCCGGGACAAAGGTCACCCGCAGCGGTGCGTCGCCCGCGGCGGGCAGCGCGTTAAAGCGGGCGCGCAGCGGAGCCGCCGACTCGGCACTGATGTTCCAGAGGAAGGCGCTGACGGGAACGGTCGACGTGCGGTCGATGCGTACCGTGAAGGTATCGATGCTGGCCACCGTGGCACCGGCAGCGACGTTGCCGAACGATAGCGTCCCCTCGATGACGGTCATGTTGGCCGCACCGCTGGTGAGCGTGCCGATGACGTTGACGACATCTTCGCCGATGTTGCTGACGCTGGCTTTATAGACGTACTCGAACTCGGTCCGCGAGAGTCGCTTGCTGCTGACCACTGTGTAATTGCCGATGGTCAGCTGTTGGGCATGGGCCAAGGCAGGAAAAAGCCACGCTGCGAGCAGGATGGCGCACAACAGCCAGAGACGTTTCATACTCGTTCCCCTTGAGACCAGAAAACGAAACCCCTCATGCTCGAGTGATCCTCGGGCGATGTCGGACTCAGTTGCAGGAAATACTTCGCCTTCGAGCGCGCAAGCCACCCAGCGTGGCCAGCCCGGTCAGCGCCATCACCAGCGTTCCCGGCGTCGGCGCGGGATTCGGATCTGGCGGCAGGGCCGCCACCGTGAGCCCGACCTCGAGCTGGTCAAACGTCACTGGATCGAACACAAGAAACGTCTGCGACCCCGGCTGGCCGGATGATATCCAATCAAACTCGATGGCAAAGCCGGTCGCATGCTGCCCAACCGACAGACCCCCCGCGGTGGCGAGCACGTCATACAACGCCGGTACGCCGATCTGGGACGGAAGGATCAACTCGCTCCAGCTGGCCTGGAGGGTAGCCGGAGTCACAATACTCAGCGACGTCTCAAGATACAGCGCCGGATCGAACTCGATGTCGAACAGCTGTAGCGGTACCGCTGCGCCCAGGGAGCCGTCATTGGTGACCGTGTAGTCGTAACGGAAATGACTCCCGCCGAGCGGCGTGAGTTGGTATTGTATGGAAGTTGCACCCGTCGGGCCCGCCGCGGCGAACGCAAGCAACAGCCAGATTAAACACGCTCCCCCTCGTCGCATGTCGATTCCCCCTCGAGCAAGATGAATTTTCTATAACATTACACCACGAACTGACATTTTTCAAGGACGAAAGCAGTCTTTCTCAGTCTTTCTTGTCGGCAAGAGATATTCCGACCGGAGCTTCCAACCCCGGCTTGTCGGCACGCGCCGATAGTACGGTAACTCGGCTGAGGTCAGCGCTGCGGGAGACTCACGCCGGGCAGCTGTGGGGGTATCGGAGTTGGACCCGGTGCTAGTGCGTTCGTCCCGCGGATTGGCCGTGGCGCAATGCCTGCAGGAGAAGGCAGGACCGCGAAGACCCACTCCGAATAGCGCGACTTGCCTTCGAACAACTGGTTCTCGGCTTCGAACCCGGAAACCTTGATCGGCCTGGCGTCGGAGAGACTATGCACTCCCATGATTCCGCCACCGGGAGCCGGGACAAGAACCCAGTCGGTTTTGCCGGTAATGGGGTCCGGGTAGAGTTGCCGAAGATGTCGACGGACACCGGGATACCGAGGATCCTTGAGTAGATCAGTGAGCGAGGCGGGATAGCTGCGGACACCCGCTGGAGTGCTGTTCAGGTAACTGGCGATCGCCCGGCGGTAAGCCGAGCCAACTTCGAGCAGTCGCTGCTCAGCCTCTCGTCGCTGGACAATGCTGCTCAGTGTCAGCGTCGCGCTCGTCGCTAAAGCAAGTATGGCGACCAGGATCATCACCCCCAGGTAGGTGAAGCCGGCTTCAAGGCCACGGGCGGGCGCGCTGGAATGAAGATCGTGACACATGGGATCGTGCGAGATCGCTACAGATCTACAGATCGGCAAAAGGCTTGCCATCCCGGGTGGTACCGGGAGCACCGCTCTTGATGTCGTATACGTTTCCCTTGGCGCCGGCTTCATCGGGCGCAACGATGGTCCACGTGCCGGCACTACCGGTGACCGGGTCATGGGGTAGAGCGCGCAAGTACTTTTCACTGACCAGTTCCTCGAGACTTTCGGGATATCGTCCCTTGTCGCCGTAAAACTTGTCGATCGTTTCGCGGACGATGTGCAGATTTTCGCTGAGGACCGCTTCCTTCGAGATGTCGATGCTGTGGAAGTACCTGGGGACGGCAAGAGTGAGCAGCAGGGCGATGATCGACAGCACGACGAGCAGTTCGATCAGCGTGAATCCCCGACCGATCCGATACCTACTGGGGCCGCAGAGGTTTGTCCGATGCCCGCGACGCTGCCGACCGCCGTTCTTCACCATTGCCGGTAAGGCACACCGTTGAGACCAATACCTGTGGATTTTGAATAGACGTCGTACACGTCATCGCCCTCCTGAGGATTGTCAGGTTCGCTGGCGTAGGCGCGCTTGGCCCAGGTGTCGGCCGCTGACACCTGGGCATCCGGATGCATTGGATCGCGCGGAATCCGGCGCAGGAAGTAGATCTTGCGATGCTTGGGGTCGCGCTGATCGTCTTCGCCTTCTACAAGCACGGCAAGATTCTTTGGATAGCCCGTCTCAGCGATTGATTTCGGGACGCGCCCCTCGTCGCTCGCCTGCTTGTAGCGGTCGATGGCGTTGCGAAGCTCACGCAGGGCGAGCCGAAGATCCTGCTCCTTGCTACGTTGCAGGGACGTTTGCGCAACCGGTACCACGACACTAGCCAGGACGGCGACCACTGCCAGGGTGATCATCAGTTCGATTAAGGAGAAGCCGCGCGCCTGGCGTACATCGGCTTGAGGGTACGGCGCTGTTATCGTGGACGGAGGCCATAGAGTCCGGTATTGGATCATTGATCAGGGGTTGATGGTAAAGGTGTGGGGGCCGGGCAGAATGGCGTTAATGGTGGATCCACCTGAACCGACGGGAACGATGGTAATCAGCTCGATTCGAGCGGCGCCAGCCGCCAAGGCGCGGAAGTTGAGCGTTGCGACGACATCCGGGGCGGTCGCACCACCGGTACCGGATCGTGTCGCGGTCATCAGCACCTGTCCGTCCGGGTCGATTCGATAGGTGAAAGTGGTGGCCGCGCCGCCCTGCCTGAGGAAGGCTCCCTCGCTGACATCGGCAACTTGCAGCAGGCGCCGATCGAAGCCGATGACCAGCGGCACACTGACCACCGGCCGGTCGGCCTGCATCACCAGTTGCAGCGAGACCGTCTCACCGGTCTTGAGTTGTGTCGGGCCCTGCCAGAGCAGCAGTGCCGATCCGGCCGCCTGCAAGGCCGGCT
>NZ_JDSS02000006.1:242141-246686 GCF_000584955.1 Candidatus Accumulibacter vicinus | reverse complement strand
GTGTTAACGCTAATTTTTTGGCTTCGTTATCCCGAACTGACGTTAAGATATGTACGGATTCGTTCCGGATGCGGGACGCCCGCTCAGCCGGCCGGCTCCTGCCCAGCAATCCGAGGTGCCGAGCAAATGCGCCGGGGCATCGGCACGCGGTGGGCTGGCGACCACCATGACCGTTAGTCAGTTTCCTGACGGGGTGCCAAGCCCCGCCGCTCGCCAGAGCGCGAGTTTGCGTTCAAAAGCCAGGGTATACGCCGGGCTGGTCGAAGGCAGGATGCAGGTTTCGTAGCCCTGTTGCTGAAACCAGCCGGCACATCTGCCGGCGGTCTGGCCGTTGAAGCAGACACGCTGCAACGCCGGCGCATCGCGACGCAATCCGGAAAAATCGTTGAGCACCGGCGACTGGATCGCGGCGTCGAGCGCGCCTTCGCGCAGGCACTGGCGATAGACATCCCAGACTCCGATGCCATGCTTGAGCAGACGCCGCTGCTTGTCGGCGTAATCGAGTTCGGGCAAGGGCTCGACGAGCAGGGCGCCGAGCAGGCGCCAGAACTGGTTCTGGCGGTGCGCATAGTAATGCGCTGCTGCCAGCGAGGCCGGCGAAGGGAAACTGCCGAGAATCAGGCTCCTGACGCCGGCATCGAGAATCGGCGGCAGACCATGCAACAGCGCCGGCCCGCCGCCGGTGATCAACGGCCGCTGCCCAGCGAGAGCGCGAGCATCAGGTCGTTGATGCGCTTGACGAAACCGGCCGGGTCATCGAGCGAACCGCCTTCAGCGAGCGTTGCCTGCTCAAGCAGCAGATTGGCCCAGTCGTCGAAACGGGTCTCTTCGTACTTCAGACGCTGTACCGCCGGATGCTTCGGGTTGATTTCCAGGATCGGCTTGCTCGCCGGCGCCTGCTGGCCGGCGGCCTTGAGGATGCGCTGCAGATTGCCGCCGAGGTCGTACTGATCGGCCACCAGGCACGAAGGCGAATCGGTCAGGCGATGCGTGGCGCGAACGTCCTTCACCTTGTCACCCAGGGTCGTCTTGATCTTCCCGAGCAGTTCCTTGTACTCGTCGGCAGCCTTCTCGGCCTCTTCCTTCTCGGCCACATCCTCGAGCTTGCCGAGATCGAGCCCACCCTTGGCCACCGATTGCAGCGGCTTGCCGTCGAACTCGGTGAGATGACCGGTGACCCACTCATCGACGCGGTCTGAGAGCAGCAGCACTTCGATGCCCTTCTTGCGGAAAATCTCGAGGTGCGGGCTGTGCCGGGCGGCGGTGAAGGTCTCCGCGGTGACGTAGTAGATCTTCTCCTGGCCATCCTTCATCCGCGACACGTAATCGGCGAGCGAGACGTTCTCGTCCGGCGTATCGGCGTGTGTCGAGGCAAAGCGCAGCAGTTTGGCGACGCGATCCTTGTTGGCGAAATCCTCGCCGACACCTTCCTTGAGCACGCGGCCGAATTCCTTCCAGAAGTTTGCGTACTTTTCCTTCTCTGCGCCCTCTTCACTGTCGGCAAGGCTTTCGAGCAGGCCGAGCACCTTTTTCACGCAGCCGCCACGAATGCTCTCGATGTCGCGTGACTGTTGCAGGATTTCACGTGAGACGTTGAGCGGCAGATCGTTGGAATCGACGATCCCGCGCACGAAGCGCAGGTAAAGCGGCATCAGCTGCTCGGCATCGTCCATGATGAAGACGCGACGCACATAGAGCTTGATGCCGTGGCGTGCGGTACGCTCGAAGAGGTCGAAAGGGGCACGCGACGGGATGTACAGGAGTTGCGTGTATTCCTGCTTGCCTTCGACACGAGCGTGCACATGCGCCAGCGGATCTTCGAAATCATGCGCGACATGCTTGTAGAACTCCTTGTACTGCTCGTCGCTGATTTCCGATTTGGGGCGGGTCCACAAGGCTGAAGCCTGGTTCACGGTTTCGTCCTGGTCGGTGACGACCTGTGCCTTCTTTTCCTCGTTCCATTCCTCCTTCTTCATCACGATCGGCAAGGTGATGTGGTCGGAATACTTGCGGATGATCTCGCGCACTTTCCAGTTCGACAGGAACTCGTCCTCGCCTTCGCGCAGGTGCAGGGTCACTTCAGTGCCGCGCTGCGCCCGTTCGATCACCTCGATCGTGAAATCGCCCTCACCCGACGATTCCCATCGGATCGCCTGATTGGCTTCGAGGCCGGCACGACGGGAAAGCACCGTGACCTTGTCGGCAACGATATACGACGAATAGAAACCGACGCCGAACTGTCCGATCAGATGTGCGTCCCTGGCCTGATCGCCGGTCAGTGCCGCAAAGAACTCGCGCGTTCCCGATTTGGCGATTGTTCCTAGGTGTTCTACCGCTTCTTCGCGCGACAGACCGATGCCGTTGTCGGAGATGCTGAGTGTCCGTGCGTCCTTGTCAACAGCGACACGGATCTTCAGATCGCTGTCGTCACCATAAAGGCCGGCATTGTTCAAGGCCTCGAA
Organism: Candidatus Accumulibacter vicinus; assembly: GCF_000584955.1. Taxonomy (NCBI): domain Bacteria; kingdom Pseudomonadati; phylum Pseudomonadota; class Betaproteobacteria; genus Candidatus Accumulibacter; species Candidatus Accumulibacter vicinus. The sequence continues at coordinate 244,224 of NZ_JDSS02000006.1, read as the reverse complement.
GCGCAGCCTGTCGCAGGCGTCGGAAGCGTTGGAGATCAGCTCGCGCAGAAAGATCTCCTTGTTGCTGTACAACGAATGAATCATCAAATTCAGCAGTTGTTTGACTTCTGCCTGAAAACCGAGGGTTTCCTTCTGTGCACCCATGCGAGACTCCGTGAAAAACGTTGAAAAAAGAATGGCCGGCAGCGCCAGGCAAGCGCAATACATTGGAGTTGGGGACGGAGCTTGCGATTTCAAGCCCCGGCGGCAAGATCACCGTCGCCCAGGGTCGGTCAGGCGTGATGCTCAGGAATCGACCCCGAACACTTCAACTTTCGATATCCAGATACTCGATGCGGAGCACTTCGACCTCGCGCCAGCCGGCCGGGCTCTGAAAACGGACCGTATCGCCCGCCCGTGACTTGAGCAGCGCGCGCGCCAATGGCGACACCCAGCTGATGCGTCCGCGCGCGAAGTCGGTCTCATCGACGCCGACAATCTGGTAAGTACTTTCAAGTCCCTGCTGGTCACAGAGGGTTACCGTCGCCCCAAAGAAAACCTGATCGGTGTTCGCCCTCGTCAGCGGATCGACAATCTCGGCGAGATCGAGGCGTTTGGTCAGAAAGCGGATGCGCCGATCAATCTCGCGCAGCCGCCGCTTGCCATAAATGTAATCGGCGTTCTCGGAGCGGTCGCCGTTCGCTGCCGCCCATTGCACGACGGACACGACCTGCGGGCGATCGACGCGCAACAACTGCTCGAGTTCCGCGCGGATGCGCGCGTGCCCGCCCGGGGTAATATAGTTGCGAGTCCCTTCCGGCAACTGAAGAATGGGATCAGTAGCCGATATTGAAAGCGGCGACATCGATGCGCACGGTATCGCGCCCCAGGGCCAGCGCGGTGTAACGGGCAAAACGGGTTGCCCAGTCCTTGCCGTCGATGAAGCGCCGTTCGCCACCGTACCGGGCGACATTGAGAATCTTGTCGATGATCAATACCTTGCCCATCGGATTGCTGGGCTCACATTCAAGGTCGGCAAATTCCTTGTCAAACCAGCGGCGCGCTTCTTCGGGAGAACCGACGGCAAGTTCGGTATGGGAGAACTTGAACTCGTACTGCCTTTCCCGCCCAAACGAAACGATAATGTGGTAAACCATCTGCCTCCTCCCGGCGGTGTCTCAAAGTTACAAATGCATCCTCTATTCTATTCGCAAAAGTACCCCAGGCTGCAAGTCCCAAGCGCGCACGGCGAGTTTATTGAGGGCGACAGTCATCGCGCCGCCGTTGTTTTTTATCGTTGGCGCGCCTACCATAGCTTCCGAGCCAAGCGTTTTCGCCGCCGCCATCTCGCAGCCGTGATCGCCCGGCGGACGCGCGGGATCTGCTCACCGTCGTTTCTGGCATGCTCGTCCACTGGGCGCCGCAAGCCTTGACCGGTTCATCCGACTCACAACCTGGGGATATCGCCAATCATGCTGACCGAAGAACAGATCGCTGCAAACCGCGCCACCCTGCAAGAATTGCAGATCGAACATCACGATCTCGGCCAGGTGATCGATCACCTGATGCAGAACCCGCCTCCCGACGACCTCCTGGTCCGACGTCTCAAGAAACGCAAGCTGCTGCTCAAGGATCGCATCGCGCTTCTCGAGCACCTGATCGAGCCGGAAGACCGAGCCTGATCCAACGATCCGCCATGCTGACCAGGCACGTATGCAACTGACCGTCGCTGGCCACCGCTGCCGCCTGGGCACTGGCGGCCGGCGATTCGACCCGGCGTGCTCGCGCTGGCCGCCGCTGCTGCTGATCCACGGGGCCGCCAATGATCGCGATGCCTGGCTGCAGGTCGCCGGCGGTCTGGCCGCTGCCGGTTGCGCGGTTCTCGTTCCCGACCTGCCTGGGCACGGCCTCTCCAGCGGACCGCCCTTGCGCAGCATCGAGGCCCTCGCCGACTGGCTGCCGCAACTGCTTGATGCCGCCGCTGTCGAACAGGCCATCCTGGTCGGCCATTCGATGGGCTCGCTGATTGCGCTCGAGTGTGCCGCACGCCATCCGCAACGCGTGCACCGGCTGGCGCTGCTCGGCACCTCAGCGCCGATGCCGG
>NZ_JDSS02000006.1:238413-241805 GCF_000584955.1 Candidatus Accumulibacter vicinus | reverse complement strand
AGGCCTTGCTCGGCCGCGCCGCGGCCCATCCCGACAGCGTCCTTCGAATGATCAACGAGTATTCGCTGACCCGGCAGTTCCAGCTTGCCGGCGGCACCGGCCACGGCATCTGGGGGCCCGGCGTGACGCTGGCGATCATGCGCCGCAGCCCGCCGGGCACGCTGGCGATCGACCTCGCCAACTGCAACAACTATGCGCGCGGCCTCGAAGCCGCCGCCGAGGTTGCTTGCCCGACGCTGTTGCTGGTCGCATGCCACGACCGCATGACGCCACGTCGCAACCTGCCGGCGCTGCAATCGGCTCTGCGCCAAGTGCTGCGCGCCGAGATTCCCGACTGCGGACACGCCATGATGAACGAACAGCCGCAAGCAGTCGTCGAACAGCTCCTGAACTTCCTCGCCAGCCCGGTGGACACCGCCGGCCAGGGCTGCTAGCGCTGCTCCGCGCCCGAGCGCGCCAGCACGACGACTGCGGCGAGGATGATCGCACCACCGGCGATCTGCCAGCTGCCGATCGCCTCGCCAAGAAAGATCGCTGCCAGAATCACCGTGACCACCGGTTCGAGTGTCGACAGCGTCGCCGCATCGGCTGCACCCAACCGCGCCATACCGGCAAAGAAAGTGATCATCGCCACCACTGTCGAGAACAGCGCGATGCCGCCGACGGCCGCCCAGGCCACCGGCGAGGCCGGGAAAGCCGCGCCGCGCGACAGCACGATCAGCCCAAACACCAACGCCGCCGCGAGCATGATCACCGTCGCTGACGGCATCGCTCCGACCAGCGGTGTAACGCGCTCGCCGACCAGGATATAGACCGAGTAGATCAAAGCCGCCACGATTCCGAGCAGAATGCCGGGAACACTGCCGGCGAGGCTGCCGCCGACGGCAAGACCGGTACCGAACAGCGCCGCCGCCACAGCCAACAGGCGCAGCGGCGACAGTCGCCGTCGCGCCAGTGCCGCCGACAGCACGGTGACGATTGCCGGATAGAGGTAAAGCAGCAGCGCCGTCAGGCTGGCTGTTGCATACTGCAGAGCGGCGAAGTAGCAAAACGACTGAGCGACGTAGCCGACCCCGCCCATCGCCACCAGCAACAGCAGATTGTGGCCGCGTGGCCACACCATCCCGCGTACGCGCATCAGCAAGGCCATCATCAGACCGGCCAGCGCAAAACGCAGGAACAACATGCTTGGCAAATCGACACTTTCGGCGTAAGCCAGCTTGGCGAAGATCGGCATGGCTCCGAAACCAGCCGCCGAAGCGACGATGCAGAGGAAACCGCCAAGACGCGTGCCTGTGCCAGGAACGGGTTGAACCATCAGGGGAACTCGGAAACGTTGGTTGCCGCCGCGGCAGCGCGGGTGAAAGAATCCGGACAGTCTGCGAAGCCTGCCGGTACTGCGGAAGATGCATGATGACATAAGCCTTGCCGAGAACCTATACTCGTACCTGGCAGAAAAAGCCGTTCTTGCCTTTGACGATGCACTCGGTATGCGGCGAGGGAAAGTTCGAAAGGTTGCTAACGACGGCTGGCGGTGCCGGTCATCGGTACGAAGCGCACTGGCAGGATGGCTTCGCGCTGCAGCGCCTTTCCCCGTTTCCGCAGCAGATACAGGTTCTGATCATCGAGTTCTCCGACCGGAATGACCATGCGGCCCCCCTCTCTGAGTTGGTCGATCAGCGGCTGCGGCACGTGATCGGGGGCGCAGGTGACGATGATGGCGTCGAAAGGCGCTGCCTCCGGCCAGCCCAGGTAACCATCGCCGTGTCGCACGCTGACATTGCCGTAGCCGAGTCTGGCCAGATCGGCTTGTGCCTGGACGGCCAGTGGCTCAACGATTTCGATACTGTACACGGCATGCACGAGACCCGACAGAATTGCCGCCTGGTAACCCGACCCGGTACCGATCTCCAGCACTCGGTCGTTTGCTTGCGGTTCCAGTTTCTCGGTCATGAAGGCAACCACGTAGGGCTGCGAGATGGTCTGGGCATGGCCGATCGGCAATGGCCGGTCGTCGTACGCGTAGCGCCTGAGCTTGGCCGGAACGAACTCGTGCCGTGGCACCGTGGCCATCGCCTTGAGCACCGCGGGGTTGCTGATGCCGCGCGTACTGGCGCTCAACTGCTCGGCGACCATGCGCGTTCGCGCACGATCGTAATCCATGTCGGTAGCTCCTGCGGTGTTGGTGGCGAAGAGCAGCGCGGACAGGAGTGTCCGCCACGGCGCCGCGAAATGTCGCCGCTGCTGTGGCGCTTGCCAAGGCATCGCTGCTGGGCCCGGTGCTGGCGGATGAGTATTTTCGGACATCACGATCTCCCAAGATTCGCAGCGGGCTGCACTCGGTGCTTACGAACCGGCGATTGCTGCCTGTCGCCTGAGCTGCGTATAGTGCCTGGCGGAAAGAAATAAAATAACATATGGATCAACATGTTACAATCAGTCTTGTGGCGTGAAGACGGCAAGACTCTGTGCGTATTTGTTTTGAGTTAATTCTTATTGGATGGACATCATCATGTCAAAACTGCTGTCAGTCGCGGAACCTGGCCCGCAACGAGACGCATCGACTGGAAAATTTGCGCTCTGGGCCCTGGGTTTTCGGCCGTTCTATTTGCTTGCCAGTATCTTCGCCGCGTTGTCGATTCCGCTTTGGGTGGCCCAATACACGGGATACTTGCCGGTCAGTTTGATGCACGGCTCTGCTTGGCACGGCCATGAGATGTTGTTCGGGTATACGCTGGCGGTAGTCGCCGGGTTCCTCTTCACGGCCGGCCGTAACTGGACCGGACAGCCGACGCCGACCGGCGGCGTGCTGTTTGCCTTTGCCTTGCTCTGGACCGCCGGACGAGTCCTGGTGCTGACGCCCTACGTGACCGCGGCAGCCCTGGTGAACATCGCATTTCCGGTAGCGGTCGGGATCGGGCTGGTCATCCCTTTGGTGAAGAGCCGTAATCGGCGCAACTACTTCTTCGTCGCGCTGCTGATGCTTCTTGGCGCAGCCGTTCTGGCCATGCATCTTTCCTGGCTCGGAATGCTGGCCTGGCCCGAACGGGCGAGTTTGCAGGTTGGACTCGATGTCGTCCTGTTCATCATCGCGGTGATGGGTGGACGGGTGATCCCCATGTTTACCAACAACGGTATTCCGGGTACGCAAGCCATTCGCCATCCACTCGTTGAAAAGATCGCACTCGGATGTGTACTGATTTTGCTGGCTGCCGACATTCTGTCGGCGCCAGCAACGGTGATCGCAACGATTGCGCTGGCTGCAGCCGTGGTGCACGCGGCCCGGCTCTACCTCTGGCAGCCTTGGCGAACCTTCGCTACGCCGCTGGTATGGGTGCTGCATGTGGCCTACGGCTGGATTGTCATCTATCTCGTGCTGCGTGCACTGGCGG
>NZ_JDSS02000006.1:231244-238003 GCF_000584955.1 Candidatus Accumulibacter vicinus | reverse complement strand
ACACGCACCGCGCGCGGCCATACCGGTCGTCCGCTTCTTGCCGATGGTTTCGAGCTGGCCTGTTTCGTCCTCGTCCAAAGCGCAGCGGTGATCCGGGTCTTCGGGGGCATGATCGTTCCCGAGGCTTATCTGACCACAGTCATCGGTTCGGGGATTTGCTGGTCTCTGGCGTTTGCCTTGTATGCAATTCGGTATTGGCCGGTGTTGTCGCGGGAGCGGATTGACGGCAAGCCCGGGTAAGCCCTTTTGCACACCCCCGGACTTGGTGCTGTCCCCGGTCGCAACGAGAAACCGGTATCAAGCGGCCTGACGGCAGAGGGTAAAATGGCGACTCACCTTGCCAGGAGTCCCCCCATGAACGTTTCCCTTGTTCTGACCGTGATCGGAGATGACCATCCAGGTCTTGTCGAACAGCTTGCCACCACCATCAGTCAGCACCAGGGCAACTGGCTGGAGTCGTCGATGTCGAACCTATCCGGCAAGTTCGCGGGGATTGTCTGCGTCAGCGTCGCGGAGCCACAACTGGACGCGCTTTCCAAAGCGCTCGCCGCTTTGCCCGGCCTGCGTGTCACTTCCGAGGTTTCCCGCCTGTCCGCAGCTCAGGCCGGCCAGCGACGGTTGAAGCTTTCGCTGGTGGGTCATGACCGTATCGGCATCGTTCGCGAAGTCTCGCAGGTACTTGCCCGGCATGCGCTCAATGTCGAGGATCTCAGCACCTACACAGCGAGTGCGCCAATGTCGGCAGGGATGCTCTTCCATGCCAGTATCGAGTTGACTGCCGCATCAAAGTTCGACGTGAGCGAACTGACCCGTGAGCTGGAGAGTCTGTCGAACGACCTGATGGTCGATATCACCCTCGACGAAGCCGATCGCACCTGAGCGGTCTTGTTGCCGTTGGCTAGGCCACGCAGGCACGATGGCCATCCATCACCCGACTACTTCTTCTTTTCCATTTCTCGTGCCGCCCGGATCATGTCGGCATCCAGCACTGCCGTGTTGGTTCCATAGCAGCTGAACATTTCGATTTCCTCGAAGACGACCGGCGGCTCAGGGTGGTATTCACCGGCGCCGGCAGTCTTCGCGCTGTATTGCTGACCTCGCAAGCGGGCGATCATCATCTCCTGTTCGGACAGTCCAGTCTGCATTCCCGGCGGGACCTTAGCCCCTAATTCGATCAGGGTCTTGACAACCTCTTTGCGGTTGCCGCGAACGGCCATCGACAACGGCGAGGTGGGTTGGGCATTATCCGGGGTGTTGACTTTCGCGCCACGGCTGACCAGCTCGCGGACGATGTCGGCGTATCCCATGAAACACGCGACACCGAGCGGCAAACCGGGGTCGCCCCGACCATCCAGCAACTCTGCCGATGCGCCAGCGTCGAGTACCGCCCGGACATCGTGAAGACGCCCTGAGCGAATGGCTTTAAGCAAGTCTATGCCAACGTTCACGCTTGACCTCCGATCCTGTGGCCTGGTTTCAGCTTAATGGCTGCTCACTGACGACGACCCCATCGCCGTCAACATAAATCCACTCACCCGGCCTGAAAGTGACGCCACCGAAACTGACGGCCAGATCGCGGTCGCCGACGCCTTTCTTGATGCTCTTCAGGGGGTGCGTATCCAGCGCGCGCAGGCCGATGTCGATACGGCTGATGTCTTCCGAATCGCGGATGCAGCCGTAGACCACGATCCCTTCCCAGGCATTCCTGTGAGCCAGGATTGCCAACTGGTCACCGACCAGCGCGCAACGCATCGAACCACCGCCGTCAATCACCAGGACCTTGTCCCTGCCTTGTTCAGCAAGAACTTCACGGACCAGAGAGTTGTCCTCGAACAGCTTCAGCGTGACGATCTGGCCAGAGAAAGCGGAGCGGCCCCCATAATGCCGAAACATGGGTGCGACAATACGGATGCTGCCAGCTTGAATTCTGGCCTCGTTATTGTCCAGCAAGTCGGGAGTCTTGAAACGCATGCGGCTGGCCTGGGCGATGGTGGTTCAGGAAATGAGCATTGCTCTTGGCATGGTCGTGGCTGCTCAGGCCAGCACCGCGTGTTCTTCTTCGAAAGTCAGCTTCACTTTCTTGTTTTCGTCGATGTCGACGGTGACGTGGCCGCCGGAGGCCAGTCGCCCGAACAGCAACTCGTCGGCCAGCGAGGCGCGGATGGTGTCCTGAATCAGGCGAGCCATCGGGCGGGCACCCATCAGCGGATCGAAGCCTTTCGCGGCGAGATCCTCTTTCAGTGCCGTGGTGAACACCGCCTCCACCTTTTTTTCATGCAGTTGTGCCTCGAGTTGCATCAGGAACTTGTCTACGACCCGCAGGATGACGGCGTGGTCAAGCGCTCCGAACGAGATGGTGGCGTCGATCCGGTTGCGGAATTCGGGAGTAAAAATCCGCTTGATCTCGGCCATCTCGTCGCCAGCCTTTCGGGTTGGGTTGAAACCCATCGTTGCTTTCTGGATAGCTTCCTGACCAGCATTGGTGGTCATGATGATCACCACATTGCGGAAATCTGCCTTGCGTCCGTTGTTGTCGGTCAGCGTGCCGTGGTCCATGACCTGCAAAAGAATATTGTAGATGTCAGGATGCGCCTTTTCAATCTCGTCGAGCAACAGGACACTGTACGGTTTCTTGGTGACCGCTTCGGTCAGCAATCCGCCCTGATCGAAGCCGACGTAGCCCGGTGGCGCACCGATCAGGCGCGAGACGGCGTGCCGTTCCATGTACTCCGACATGTCGAAACGCACCAGTTCATTACCAAGACAATACGCCAGTTGTTTGGCGACCTCGGTTTTGCCGACCCCCGTTGGTCCCGAAAAAAGGAAGCTGCCAATCGGCCTGGTGGGGTTGCCGAGACCGGAGCGGGCCATCTTGATTGCTCTGGCAAGCGCATCGATGGCTGCATCCTGGCCAAAAACCACGGCTTTCAGGTCACGGTCGAGATTCCTCAGGTTGTTGCGGTCGTCGGACGAAACGTGGGTCGAGGGAATACGCGCAATCTTGGCGACGATCTCCTCGATGTCGATCTTGCCGATCAGTTTCTTCTGTCTGGACTTGGGAAGGATCCGTTGTGCGGCGCCCGCTTCGTCGATGACATCAATGGCCTTGTCCGGCAGGTGGCGGTCGGTAATGTAACGAACCGAGAGTTCGACGGCCGAGGTCAATGCCGCAGCCGAGTACTTGATGCCATGATGGGATTCGAAGCGTGACTTGAGTCCCTTGAGGATCTCGACCGCCTCGGCGCTCGACGGCTCGTTGACGTCGATTTTCTGGAAGCGCCGTGAAAGCGCGTGGTCCTTTTCAAAAATGCCGCGATATTCGGTGTAGGTCGTCGCACCGATGCACTTCAACTGGCCAGTGGACAGCGCGGGCTTGAGCAGGTTCGACGCATCGAGGGTGCCGCCTGAAGCCGATCCTGCGCCGATCAGGGTGTGAATTTCGTCAATGAACAGAATCGCCTGCGGATTGTCGCTGAGTTGCTTCAAGACTCCCTTTAGCCGCTGTTCGAAATCACCGCGATACTTGGTGCCGGCCAGCAGAGATCCCATATCAAGACAGTAGACATTGGCTTTGGCGAGAATCTCGGGAATCTCACATTCGACGATCCGGCGTGCCAGCCCTTCGGCAATGGCGGTTTTTCCGACACCCGCTTCGCCGACCAGCAGTGGATTGTTCTTGCGTCGGCGGCAGAGCGTCTGGATAACCCGCTCAAGCTCACGGTCACGGCCAATCAGCGGGTCTATCTTGCCCTGGAGAGCCAAGGCGTTGAGATTGATGGTATAGCTCTCGAGTGGGCCAGCAGCGCTTGGCTGTTCGCTTTCCGCCTCGACTTCCGGTTCGTTGCGCGGCGCGCTCTGCGGCACCTTGCTGATTCCGTGCGAGATGAAGTTGACTACATCGAGGCGACTGACCCCCTGTTTTTGCAGGTAATAAACCGCATGCGAATCCTTTTCGCCAAAAATTGCGACCAGAACATTGGCGCCGTTGACTTCCTTCCTGCCGGAAGACTGAACGTGCAGGATGGCGCGCTGAATCACGCGCTGGAAACCCAGGGTCGGTTGCGTATCGATCTCGTCATCACCAGCGACCGTTGGCGTGTGTTCACTGATGAAGCGGGTCAGATCCCGACGTAGTTGCTCAATACCTGCTCCGCAGGCGCGCAGGGTCTCAGCAGCCGATGGGTTGTCGAGCAGTGCCAGCAGCAGGTGTTCGACGGTGATGAATTCATGGCGTTTCTGCCGCGCCTCGACAAATGCCATGTGCAAGCTGACTTCAAGTTCCTGCGCAATCATTTAATTTTCCTCCATTACGCACGCCAGGGGATGCTGGTTACTGCGTGCGAAGGTTGTAACCTGTTGAACCTTCGTGGCGGCGACGTCGCGCGGAAATATTCCACAGACGCCGCGGCCCTCGGTATGAACTTTGAGCATGATACGCGTCGCATGTTCTCGATCAAGGCCAAAAAATCTTTGCAGAACGACAATCACGAAATCCATCGGGGTAAAATCGTCGTTCAGCAACAGGACCTTGTACAAGGGCGGAGGCGCGAGTTGCGTGCGTTTCGCTTCGAGCAGGGAACTGTCTTGATGCTTTGTGGCCATGACTTAATTCTAACCAGTCTTTGCGGATGCGCAATACCAGTCTTGCCCTTTTTCGGGATCGCCAGACGGCTGCGGCCAGCAGTCGACATTGAAAACGCTTGACGCCGCTGCCCGATCTAGCGTAAAACGCTCAAATGCTCTTAATACAGGCGGCTGGTTGATGTGTATCCATGTCTGAGATCGCTGACCAGTTGGTGTTGAATGAGAAGCATGCAAGTCGGGCGATACCCGGGTTTAGTCTTTTTTCAAGGAAGTGGCAAGATGGCAACAGGTACAGTGAAGTGGTTCAATGACGCCAAAGGTTTCGGCTTCATTACTCCGGATGATGGGAGCGAAGATCTATTCGCCCATTTCTCCGCGATCACCATGGGCGGTTTCAAGACCCTCAAAGAGGGCGAGAAGGTTTCCTTCGACGTGACGCAGGGCCCGAAGGGCAAGCAGGCCTCGAATATTTCGCGCGCCTGATTTTTTGGGTGTGCAATAGGGACCCGCCTCCGGCGGGTTTTTTTTCGTATCACGCCTGGATCTCGATCACATGCCGCCGGCTTTCGTGCCGGCATGTGCATGGTGCGACCTCGTCATTTCAGAGGTTGTGAATAAATCTACTGCGCGACCGATCTGCTGCGTTGCTCAGTCGCTCACTCCTCGCCTATCCACTGGATAGGTCTCGTCGTTCGCTCCCTCGCGCCTTGCATCTCGGCCTGCTCGCGACGATTTCTTCACCACCTCTCAGTTCGCTGTCCAGTGTCCTGACTTGCCGCCGCTTTTCTCGAGCAGGCGGACCTCTTCGATGCGCATCCCGCGATCGACTGCCTTGCACATGTCGTAGATCGTCAGCAAACCGATACTGGCGGCGCAAAGCGCCTCCATCTCGACACCGGTACGACCGAAACATTCGGCGCGCGCTGTGCAATGCACGCGGTTGGTCTCTTTGTCGATGGCAAAATCGACCGACACCTTGGTCAAGGCGATCGGGTGACACAAGGGGATCAGGTCGGCAGTGCGTTTGGCACCTTGAATCGCGGCAATTCGCGCGACGCCGAGAACGTCACCCTTGCGGGTCGAACCTTCCACAATGCGAGCCAGGGTTTCCGGTTTCATCAGGATGCTGCCGGTGGCCATCGCCTGTCGGGGGGTCTCGGTCTTTTCGCCGACATCGACCATCTGCGCCTGACCTTGCGGGTTAAAGTGGGTGAGGGGGTTGGTGGGCATGATCGTCAATGAGGTACACGGGTTCTTGCCAAGGGACGGACCCGGAATGGAGCCGCTGGCATTTGGTAACGGTTAGTAACAATCTGGCGGCTGGGCATTGGTTATCATAGCACCATCGCTATTCGCTGATGCCTGGGAGCCGCGTTGATCAGAATCGCTTGTGCCGCCGTATTCCTGACCCTGACGGTCGTGTCGGGGAACTTCCCGTTGCGGGCAGACGAACTTCCCGACTTGGGCGAGGCGGCGCATGCCGAACTCCCGCCGCAGCTTGAACGGAAGATCGGCGAACGCATCATGAATGAAATTCGCCTGCGTGAGCCGAGCTACGTTGATGACCCGGAGCTTTCCGACTACCTCAATCGTCTTGGCAACCGCCTGGTTGCTGCCAGTTCGAATCCCTCACGCGATTGTCAGTTCTTCTTTGTTCGCGATAACACGGTCAATGCGTTTGCGATGTTCGGCGGTTTCATCGGCGTGAACACCGGTACCTTGCTGACGGCGCAATCGGAGTCTGAACTGGCTGGCGTACTTGCACATGAAATCTCGCATGTGATGCAGAATCACCTGGCCCGGCAGATTGCCCGCGAGAAACAGAATTCGATCGCCAGCATGATTGCGATGGCCGTCGGCGTACTGGCTGCCCGTTCCAACTCGCAGGTCGCCAGTGCTGCGATTGCGTCGGCACAGGCCGGCTCGATTCAGGCGCAACTGGCCTACAGTCGTGATTATGAACGAGAAGCTGATCGCCTGGGTTTTCAGATGATGACCCAGGCGGGTTACGACGTGCGCGGCATGGGCGACTTCTTTGGTCGCTTGCAGCAGGCCGGGCGGGTATATGAGAACAACGCACCGGTCTACATGCGCTCGCATCCGCTGACCCTGGAACGGATCTCCGACATGCAGAACCGGGCGCAGGGTGCTCCCTATCGGCAGGTGGCCGACAGC
>NZ_JDSS02000006.1:221231-230890 GCF_000584955.1 Candidatus Accumulibacter vicinus | reverse complement strand
CGCCAAGCTGCGCGCGCAGATGGGCACACCGCGCGAAGCGGTCAACGAGTTTGGCAAGCAGTTACGGGACAAGAAGCATGTTTCGGAGGCAGCCACCCGCTACGGGCTGGTGTACGCGCTGTTGAAGTCCAAGGAAGTGGCTGCCGCGCAGCGAGAACTCGAGGCGCTGATTGCACTCAAGCTGTCTTCGCCAATGATTGCCGGTCTCGCGGCCGAGATCAGGATGGCGGCCAATGACCTGGCCGGCGCACTGGCGATCTATCGCGATGCCTTACAGCGCTATCCGCAGTCCAGGGCGCTGGTCTATGGTTACGCCGAAGCACTGCTGGCCGCGGGGCAATACGAACAGGGCCAGCGCTTTCTGGACTCGCAATTGCAGGTCTACAGTTCGGACTACAAGCTGTATGGCCTGCAGGCCAGAACCTTCTCGGCGGCGGGCAGGCGCCTCCAGCAGCATCGGGCGCAGGCCGAGTTCTATCTGCTGCAGGGACAGTTGGGGCCGGCGGTTGAACAACTGCAGTTTGCGCAAAAGGCTGCCGACGGCACTTTTTTCGAACAGTCTGCGGTGGACGCCCGTCTGCGTGAATTGCGCAAACTGCAGGTGGAAGAGGCGAAGGAGAAGCGGAATGGCGGGTAAAATACGCCTTTCGTTGGGGGGGCCGGGCCATGCATTTTGATCGAGAATTAGATGTCAAGGGGTTGAATTGCCCGTTACCGATTCTGCGTACCAAGAAGACTCTGTCCGAAATGTCTCAAGGAGAAGTGCTGCACGTACTGGCGACCGATCCGGGTTCGCTCAAGGATTTCGAGGCCTTCGCTAGGCAGACCGGTAATGAGCTGCTGTCGAGCACTGAGTCGAACCGGGTCTTCGAGTATTACCTCAAGCGCAAGTAAGGAATTGCCTGGCGGACGGGCTCTTGCTGCGCTGTTCCTTGCCCGAGCGCAGATTGATGCCTGCCCGCTTCGCCCTGTTTGACGTTGATGGTGGCAGTGCACTGCTGCTGAGCGACGGGTGTCGATCCCTGGTGCTCGATACCGCTGCCAATCCAGTACGGGTTTTCGATGCGATCGAGAGGGCGCTTGCCGCCGGAAACTGGGTGGCGCTGGCGGCCGATTATGCCCTCGGTGCCAGCCTCGAACCGATCCTTACCAGGCCACCACCGGGGCGGCCCCTGCTCCGGGCCTGGGTGTTTGCGCAGGCAGAGTGGCTTGACGCACCGGCAGTCCACACGTTTCTTGGCGAGCAAGTGGCCATGCTCCCCGAGTATCAGCGGCTGGCCGGAATCGCCGAACTGTCGCCTGGCGTCGATGCGGCCAAGCATGCCGAGCAGGTCAGGCAGATTGGCCACTGGATCGCCGACGGCGACTGCTACCAGATCAATCTCACTTTTCCGCTGACCTTCCGGATCTACGGTCATCCGCTGGCGCTGTATGCGCGCTTGCGCGAGCGGCAGCCTGTTCGCTATGGGGGCTACGTCGGCAGTGGCGAGGAAGCGATTCTTTCTTTCTCGCCAGAGCTGTTTTTCGAGCGCTCGGGCAGCCGCGTCGTGACACGTCCGATGAAAGGCACGGCGCCGCGTGGCGGCACGCCGCTGGCCGACCAGGAGCGGCGGGCGGCACTGCTCGCCTCGGCGAAGGAGCGCGCCGAGAACATCATGATCGTCGACCTGCTGCGCAATGACCTGGGACGACTGGCGCCGCCGGGCAAGGTGCGCGTCGAAGCCTTGTGCGAGGCCGAAGCCTATCCCACGCTCTGGCAGATGGTGTCTACGGTGGCCGCAGAACTGCCGGCAACGCCCCTGATCGAGCTGTTCGGCGCGCTGTTTCCCTGCGGGTCGATCACCGGCGCACCGAAGATACACGCCATGCAGCGCATTGCCGAACTGGAAGAATCGCCGCGTGGCCTGTATACCGGCGCTCTGGGCTGGTTGGCACCGACTGGCGACTGCCGTTTCAATGTCGCCATTCGCACCATCGAAATGGGAACCGACCAGCGGGCGCGCATGGGGGTGGGTAGCGGCATCGTCGCCGACGCGGATCCGGCGTCCGAGTATGCGGAATGTCTGCTGAAAGCGAATTTTCTGACCGCTTTCGATCCGGGATTCGAATTGTTCGAAACCTTGCGCCTCGAAGACGGAGGGTATCCCTGGCTGCCTTTGCACCTGGATCGCTTGCAGGCTTCCGCTCGCAGCCTCGGTTTCGCCTGTGCGCTGCCGACGGTGTCCGCGGTGCTGGCGGCAGAAGCCGCTGGTCGACCGCGCGGGGTCTTTCGCGTTCGTCTGACGCTCGCGCATGACGGCAGTTGCCGCGTCACTGCGTCGCCTTTCATGGACGAACCCGGCCGCCAGTGGAGCGCACGCCTGGCGGCTGAAGCACTGCCCGACGACGACTACCTGCTGCGCCACAAGACCACGGCGCGCGCTCGTTATGAGCGTGCGCTGGCGGCGCTGACGACATGCCCCGCGGTCTTCGACACGATCTTTCTCAACACCCGCGGCGAGGTTTGCGAAGGCGCACGCAGCAACGTCTTCGTCGAGCGCGACGGGGTGCTGCTGACGCCGCCTCTGCACTGCGGCCTGCTGCCCGGCGTGCTGCGCCGCCAACTGCTCGAATCGGGGCGCGCACGTGAACAGGTGCTACGGCTCGACGACCTGCGCGGGGCTTCCCGGCTGTATCTGGGCAACGCCCTGCGCGGTCTGCTGCCGGTGTCGCTCGAACGCTGACTGCGGCCGGCCGTGCCTGGGACCACCACGTCCAGGTGCCTCGGTCTCTGCGTGGCATGATCCCGTCGGCTTGCTGACGAGGAACAAGGTTTCGACGGTGGGATGAATGGAGATGGAGCGCGCGAGCGCGCTCGATTGGCTGAATGACTTCAATTCTATGGAGGGAATGAACATGGCGACGACCACCGGTGCTGCCAACGGCGACATCCTGAATGGACTTTCTGGAAATGGTCAGGATACCTGAGGCCATGATGATGTTCTGGTTTTTGATCGTCATGCTGGCCGCAGCCTGGGGGATTGTCGGCCATCTTCAGGAGAACCTGGCGAAGATGCCCCGGCCAGCACCTGCTCAGATCGTGCCGCCATCCGCACCGACGGGCGCTCCACCGCTACCCCAGCCAAATCCTGCCGATGATGACGCGGTCAAGCATGCAAACCCGGATGGGGATTCAAGGCCTCTGGACAGGGCATCCTCAACCGAAACACCCGGACCAGGGGATCAGTGCTTCGGCAGATGCGAGTGATGATGCGCGACCCGGCCGGCCGTGCTCCACTCAGCGCTGTGCGGCTCGATGTGCAGAATGCGATGATCTCCGACCATGGCAGCGATCGCGGCAGCGATGGCGACGACATCCTCGATCGGAATCTCCTGGTCGGCAACGGGCGCCTGAACCGGCGCTTTCTTCGTGGGCGCGGGGGCGGACGGGCGCTTGTGCGACAGCCAGGTGCCGACGCGGTTGAGCAGCGGGAACCATGAGAGTACCAGGCCGATGAACGAGATCACTACGAAGCTCAGGAAGAAGTCGATCAGGCTGAGGAGCAGCGCGCCTTGAAGGGTGTCGGGAATGAGGGAATTCATGTTCGCAGTGCTCGATGTGGAAAGGGGAGGGTCGGCATGGCGCGTTTAGCCGACACCGATCAGCGCGAGCATGATGCCGCCGGAAATGGCGGTGCCGAAGACGCCGGCGAGGTTCGGACCCATCGCGTGGTAGATGAGGAGGTTTTTCGGGTTCTCCTGGTACGCCACGATGTGCGAGACGCGCGCTGCGATCGGCACCGAAGCGATTCCGGCCGAGCCGATCAGCGGGTTGATCTTGGTCTTCATGAACAGGTTCATGATCTTTGCCGTCACCACGCCAGAACCGGTGCCGAACAGGAAGGCGATCAAACCGAGCCCGACAATTTCCAGTGTCTGCAGCGTCAGGAACTTTTCCGCCGCCATGGTGGAACCAATGGCCACGGTCAGGATCATGATGATCACATTCATCAGGCCACCCGCGGCGGTCTTGGCCAGGCGATCGACGACGCCGGTTTCCTTGAACAGATTGCCGAGCATCAGCATGGTGATCAGCGGTGCGACCGGCGGGAAAAACAGATTGACGATGATCGCGATCACGATCGGGAAGGCGATTTTCTCCAGCTTGCTCACCTTGCGCGATTGTTCCATGCTGATCTGGCGTTCGGCCTTGGTCGTCAGCAGCCGCATCACCGGCGGCTGGATCATCGGCATCAGCGCCATGTACGAATAGGCGGCCACCGAGACCGGGCCGAGTAGATGCGGCGCCAGCTTGACGGTGACGAAGATCGCCATCGGGCCGTCGGCGCCACCGATGATGCCGATCGCGCCGGCCTCGGCCAGGCTGAAGCCGAGCAGTTTGGCGAGAATCAGGGCAACGAAGATTCCCAGGTGCGCGCCGGCGCCGAGAATGACCAGCTTGGGATTGGCGATCATCGGTCCGAAGTCGGTCATGGCGCCGACACCGAGGAAGATCAGCGGCGGAACGATCAGCAAGGCCACGCCCTGGTAGGCGTAGTGGAAGAGCCCACCCTCCTTGACGACATAGAGCAGCGCCGAGATCGCCTGTCCACCCGGTACATCATCTGGTGGGCCGGGAACGTTGGCGACGATGCACGAGAAGCCGATGCCGATCAGCAGCAGCGGCTCGTAATGCTTGGCAATTGCCAGATAAATCATCGTACAACCGATGATGACCATCACCAGGTTACCGAACGAGAAATGCACTGCCCCGGTCTGATCGAGCAAGGCCTGGAGAAAAACCGGGATTTGATCCACTGCCACCTCCTGTATCCGGGAAGAATGGCAGGATGTCCTGCCACTCACCGCTGCGCCGGGAATCGCCAACGGTGAAGAGTTGGAGTATAAGTGTCGCCGATGAGCATCCTAACTAGGGTTGGCACTAGATCTTGCCGCCAGACTTGCCCATGATTTGCCCATGCACCGACCGGCTTCAAGCAGTGACACCCACCATTTCGCGGCGGTCGCCGTGAATCGCCCGATGACCTTGCCGCCGCCGGGATTGTCGGGCGGTGCCCTGATCGCACCTGCCGGTGCCGGCAGGTGGCTCGCGTTGGCGCTGCTGCTCACCACATGGATCGGCGCTCTCGACTACCTCAGTGGCTACGAACTGCGACTCGGCAGCCTTTACCTGCTGCCGATCGCGCTCGCCACCTGGAACGCAGGACGCTATGCGGGGCTTTCGATCGCTGCCGCCGCCTGCCTGTGCTGGCTGTTCAGCTTCAGCTCGTCGCACGGCTATGCGCGGCCGGAACTGTTCTATTGGGATGGCCTCGTGATGGTGGGGGTCTTCGTCGTCTTCGTCATCCTGCTGACCCGGCTGCGCCTGGCGCTGCAGCGCGCCGACGAGCGTTTCGTGCGCGTGCTCGACGAAATGCACGCGGCCGTCTATGTGGTGGACGCGCAGAGCGGACGGATCCTGTACGCAAATCGACGCCTGGCAGAGATGATCGGCGCAGAGCCGAATGGGCTGGGTGCTGCCGACCTGCCGCAATACCTGACCGGCGGCGATGGCCATGATCGTCGCGGCGCGCTGTACCCCTCGCACGGCTTCAGCTCGGAAGAACGGCGCGACCCAGCGAGCGGCCGCTGGTATCTTGTGCAATTCGGCCCGATACCCTGGCAGGACACCCGCGCAGTGACCCTGATCGTCGTCACCGACATCTCGGATCGGCGCCACGCGCAGTTTCTGCGGCGCGAGAACCGGGACATGCTGTACCGTACGTCGCGCCTTTCCGCGCTTACCGAAGCGACTTCTGCACTGGCGCACGAGATCAACCAGCCGCTGATGGCGATCGCCAGCTACAACGACGCCTGTCTGCGCCTGTTGGCGAGCGAAACAATGGACCGCGCGGAACTGGTGCACGCCATCAAGCAGGCACGCGGCCAGGCCAGACGCGCCGGCAACATCGTCACGCGGATGCGCGACTTCGTTCGCAGCAAACACCCCCAGCCGGTATTGTGCGAACTGAACGCCATCGTTCGCGAGGCGATCGAGCTGATGGAAGCGCGCATCGAGGACCACTGCGTCATCGTCAACGTCGTCCTGGGCGAGGACCTGCCGCCGATACTCGCCGATCGTTTCCTGCTCGAACAGGTGGTGGTGAATCTGCTCGAGAACGCGGTCGATGCAATGCGGCCGCTTGCCCAGGCGCGTCGCCGGCTCACCGTCTCGACCGGGCGGCAGCCCGCTGGCGTGATCACCGTATCGATCAGCGATAATGGCGAAGGAATACCCGCGGCGATGGACAAGCATCTGTACACGCCATTTCGTTCCACCAAGCCGCAAGGGCTCGGGCTCGGCCTGTCGATCTGCCGCTCGGTGGTGGAAGCGCACGGCGGGCGCCTGTGGCATGAGCCGAATCCAGGCGGTGGCACGATTTTCCACTTCACGATCGCCGCGGAGGATGAGTGAGCGACAAGCCGGCAATCGAACAGACGGTATTCGTGATCGACGATGATGAGGCGGTGCGCGACTCGCTGGGAATGCTGTTGCGCACGGCCGGCCTGCAAGTGCAGCTTTTCAAGTCGGCGCGGGCCTTCCTCAAGCGCTTCAGCCGGGAGTGCTCGGGCTGTCTGATCCTCGACATCCGCATGCCGGTGATGAGCGGTCTCGACCTGCAGGACGAGCTTTACAAGCGGCGCTGTCGCATCCCGATCGTCTTTCTCACCGGGCACGGCGACATCCCGATGGCAGTGCGCGCGTTGAAAAAGGGCGCATTCGACTTCATCGAAAAGCCGCACGACGAGCAGCGCCTGGTGCTGGCAACCTGCCATGCGCTGCGCGCCGATGCCGAGCAGCGCTGCGGCATCGCGGCCCCCCTGCATTCACCGCCAGACCTGGCGGAGCGCCTGGCGCTGCTGTCAGTCCGCGAGCGCGAGGTGCTCGAGCACATCCTCCAGGGCCGGCAGACGCGCGCCATCGCCGAGGAACTCTGCGTCAGCGTCAAGACGGTCGAATTCCATCGCAGCCGCATTCGGGAAAAGTTGCACGTCAACTCGCTTGCCGAGTTGTTCCGGCTGTTCATGACGAACGGCGAGCAGGGCCTGCGGCGCGATGAGTGCCCTCCCGTAGTGTGGAGCCCAGGGAAGGATAGCCCGTCCGGGCGGTCTGTCCGGTGAATTGCTGGTGGCAGTCCGCTTGCGCTGCCCCCTGCCGGACAGCGGGCCCCTGGTGTGGGGTTTTTCACCGGGCGGCAGAACCTGGACGGGCTGTACGCCGGCATCCGGGTGGTGGAAGGTTGCGGGCGTGGCGCCAAACACACCCGCCCCGTCGCTACCGGCATGCGGCAGTGGGCAAGGACCTGCTCCGCGCGCGGCTGGCTTGACGCCGGTCGGGATGACCCGGGCGCCAGCCTTGCTCACGGAAAGGCCGGGATATTCGGCTCGGTGCCTTCCAGTTCCGCTTCCGGGTGATGCTTCTGGATCAGTTCGCTGATTTCCTCTACCCGTGAAATCGGCACGTCGATGAGCATCAGGAGTTCGCCCCGCTCGATAGCGTTCTCGAACTGTTTGTGCCGTGTGTTGCCGACGCTCAGACCCACCATTCCGCTCAGCCATGCGCCGACTCCGGCACCGGCAAGGCTGGATCCCAGCAGGATTCCCCCGGCGATGACTGCGGCACCAGGGGTGAGCGCCAGGCCGACCAGTCCAGCCAGCACACCGACGACTCCCCCGAGAGCCAGACCGCGCTGGACCGCCGGAACGAAATCGGATTTTTGCAACATCGACGCTTCCGGAAGCGCGTGCAATTCGGTGTCGCGCTTGGCCAGAATGTGCATGTGCCTTTCCTCGACACGTGCCAGGAGCAGTTCATCCACTATCGTTTCTGCCACCTTGACGTTCGGTACCAGAAAATAGATTCGTTTGATCTTCATGTCGTCCCCCCAGTTGTCCGCGCTGCTTTCCGTGCTGACCCATGATCAGCGAAAAATAGCACTATCAACGAGAAAATGCCACATTGCAAGGATGGGAAATCCAACGGCACCATCAAGAGTATATGAGCCTTCATCAAGGGGCGTCAATCCAAGGCCAAGTCTGCAGGATTTTCCCTCGCTCCATGCGAAGCGTCGCAGCGGTCTCTCTCTGGGGCTTCCGCCTGCACCAGAGCATCTTCATGGAGTTGGCGCAGTATCGCGAGCGTTGAAAATTCTCTGCTCAGGCGCCCGGCCTGCGGTTCCCGAACCGCCTCGTTAAGCGCGGCGAGCGCGTCGGCCAGTGCCGGCCAGCCGATCTGTCGCAGGCGGGCGACGGCGGCCTGGCTGTCGGCCGGCCAGGATGGCGGCAGCGCGCGGATGCCGTGGTGCAGCAGCATGGCGAGCAAGGCGCGCACGGCGAGCAGGGTGGCGAGCAAGGGGTCATCGTCCGCCGCGCTCGCCCGTCCGAGGGGCAGTGCCGTGAGCGCGTCGGCGTCGCCGGAAGCGGCGCCAGTGTCATCGAGCGAGATGACCTGGTCGCAAACCAGACTCCACGGTTCGAGCGCCGGCAGCTTCCCCTGCCAGGAGAGCCGGCCGGCGATATGGCGACAGCTGCCGTGAAGGCCGCTCAGCGCGCCGGCAAGCTTTTCCAGCGCCCGACGTGCCTCTGCCGCATGGCTGCGCGTGATCAGCAGTTCGGCACCCGCGGCGTCGAGCGCGGTGCATTGCACGGTCTGCGCGTGCGGGTCGAAGAAGGCGTTGGCGATCCGCGCCGGGCTGAACACGACGAAGGCGCCCGCCGCCTGCCGGGCCATGACCAACGGATGGCGGGACCGCTCGCGCATCAGATCGGCGACGCGGGTGGTGCGCAGCGGCCGCGTCAGACCTTCCCAGTCCCCGGATTGCGGCAGCAGACTGTTTTGCGAGTGGTGAGCGCGGGCCAGCGCGATGCGGCCATCAGCGAAGCGGCGCGCCTGCCGCGACAACAGTTGCCTGCTGATCAGCGATTCAAGCTTGACGCCGGGCGCAACCCGCTCGCTGGCGCGTTGCCGCGCTTCGCGCCGGGCCGCTTCCTCGGGGCCGGCGGCGACCGCCGCGTCTGCCGGCGGTGGAACTCGCCAGTCATGGACCAGGGCCATCAGCGTGCCGGTATCCGGGTCGGCCAGCACCAGCCGGGTGCGCCGCCCGTCGCCGTCGCGTTCGGTGCGCGCACCGAGGCAGAACAAGCGCAGGCGGTCGAGCGCCACCTCGTGCGGCAGGCCGATGCCGAGGACCGCCCTGGCCCGGCCCGGCGCGGCGCCGAGCTTGAGCCTGAGGAAGAGCTCGGTGATCGCGTCGACGCCGGCTTCGGCGGCGTAACGGACACTGCGCGCGGCCCAGGCGGCGCTCCAGTCTTCCAGGACGGCGAGGGTGGCGACGATCCATTCGGCGCCGGCGTCGGTCGCGGCGGCCCGCGCCAGAGAGAGCGCCTGGGCGGACCCGGCCATGCCGGCGACGGCGCCATGCTGCAACAGCGCACCGAGGTAATCGAGATACACGGTGGGATCGAGCCGGACGGCGGTGGCCGGCGCCCCCAGCCGCACTTCCACGCTCGCCGCCGTCGGCGATGCAACGTCGGCCAGGCGGAACGCCCAGACTCCGAGCGCGACGTGCGCGCAGGCCGCCTGCTGAATGCAGTCGCAGCGCGCCGCCTCGATCGCCGAG
>NZ_JDSS02000006.1:215817-221206 GCF_000584955.1 Candidatus Accumulibacter vicinus | reverse complement strand
CGTCGGCGCGGCGGCGGACGAGCACGGTCAGTCCGGCGTCGCGTTCCTTTTCCGCCCGCGCCAGCACGGCGGGCGCCAGCAAGGCGGCGAGCGCCGCGTTGGTGGTTGCGCCGGGGGAGACCGGCGGCGTGACCGGCTCGCTTGCCGAAGCCAGCCTGGCCGCGCCGGCCTCGGCGCGAAATTGCAGCGCGGCAATCAGCCGATGCCGACAGATACCCGTCGCCGGGCAGCTACAGTGCGCTTGCGCTGGTGGCTTTCCCGCCGGCCAGCGGACGACCACGCCATCGGGAAAGGCCGCCAGCAGCGTCGCGTCCGCTTCCAGAGTCAGGTCCGGCACATAGCCGGCTTCGCGCTCGCGCACCGCGCGCCTGACCAGCCCGGCATTGGTCAGCTGGGTCAGGGCTTCCGGCGAGAGATGGAGAAGGTCGGGACGCATGGCCTTGCCGCTCCGCTAATGCAGCTTTTCAGCCAGCCAGCCGGCCAGCTGGCCGGGCGTCATGGCGCCGACATGGGCGCCGAGATCGGCCAGCCGGCGGGCGAGTTCCCGGTCGAAAACCGGGTTGGCCGCCTCGTCCAGCGCGGCCAGACCAAGCACCTGCGTGCCCTGGCCGACCAGCGAGGCGACCTGGTCGACCAGGACATGCTGGCCCATACCCTCGAAGAAATCGCTGATGACGACGACGATGGCCCGCTTGGGCACGTCGATTCTCTGCGCGGCGTAGGCGACGGCCTTGCCGATGCAGGTGCCGCCGCCGAGCTGCACCTGCATCAGCGTTGCCACGGGGTCGTGGGCTTCGTCGCTGAGATCGACGATCTCGGTGTCGAAGGCAATCAGATGGGTCCGGACGCCGGGCAGATTCCACAGGCAGGCCGCCGTGACCGCCGCGTGAATGACGCTGCCGACCATGCTGCCGCTCTGGTCGACGAGGAGGAAGATCTGCCAGCGCTGCAGGCGTTTGCGGGTGTGGCTGAAGAACAGCGGCTGCCGGACGATGAGTTGCCGGCGCTGCGGGTCGTAGTGCCTGAGGTTGCGCTGCAAGGTTTCGCGGGCGGCAAACTGGTTGGCGGCACCGTGACGGGACAGGCTCTGGCGTTGGCGACGACCGGAAAACGAGCGCTCGACCTCGCGGGCGAGCTTTGCGATCAGCTCGCCGACCACTTTGGCGACCAGTTTGCGGGCCATGGCCAGCACCGCCGGGTTCATCAGGTGCTTGGTGCGCATCACCGCCGCCAGCAAGGCCGGATTCGGTTCGACGCGTTCGAGGACTTGCGGATTGGTGACGACCTCGTCGATGCCGTAGCGCTCGATGGCATCGCGCTCCAGACGCTCGATGGTTTCCTTGGGGAAAAGCTCGTGAATCCGGTTGATCCATTCCGGCACGCTCAGGCGCGAGATTTCGCTGCCCCCTTGCCGATCCAGTGCATCGGCACCGAAGGCCCCGCCATCCCGCCCATAAAGCCAGGCCAGCGCCTGATCCATCGCCATGCCCGGCCCGCCCGCCGCAGGCAAGCCGCCCTGCAGGCCCGGCTGGGCGGCCTCGCCGAGCAGCAGGCGCCAGCGTTCGGCAGGCGTCAGCGAAATGGCGCCGGGGGGTTTGGCCATGCTCAATCCCGCGTGTGCCAGGCCAGTCGTTCCAGATCGCGCAGCATCTCGCTGCGGGCGATGGCCGGCAGATCGCCCCAGGCCGGCTGGGGCGGCGCACCACCGCTGCCCTCCGGGACGGAAGCGAGGCTGGCGAGGCGGAGGGCACCGATTTCCTGTTCTTCGTCGATGCTTGGCGCGCCGCCGACGAACCAGCCGGGATCGAAGCTCAGCACTGCCACATGCTGGTCGCCAAGCGACTTGCTCAGGCAGTCGATCATGCCATCGTCGCCGACGCTGCGGCTCCAGCCGCGTTGTTCCAGTCCGAGCAGACTGCCGGTGCTGAGCCTGCGGTGCTCGTAGCGCGGCAGGGCGTTGAGCGGCATTTCCTCGGCGGTCATGGCGTAGGTGGCGCGGGCCAGTTGCTCGAAGGGCTGGAGAACCTCATAGTCGGCCAGGAGCGTCAGCCAGCGATTGCGCAGATCCTCGGCCAGTTCCAGCGCGTGCGGCAGGCCGACGCGGCCAGCGGCGTCGAGTTCGCAAGGCGCATCGTCGACATCGGCCAGGCTCAGGTCTTCGCTGACGCGGAAGGTGGCGCTCAAGATCCCTTGCGCATCGAACGCGGCCCATACCAGCCGCTGGCACAAGGTGCGCAACACCGGGTGCCGGGCAAAGAAGGCCAGGAAATCCGCGGTCGGCCAGCGGCGCTGGCCGCACATTGCCGCCTCCATGCGCACGCTCTGCGTGCTGGCGACCAGCTTGGCCTGCTTCTTGAACTCCTTCCAGTTGGCAACGGCGTCCTTGGCCAGCGCCGCGTCGTCCTTGGCGCCGGGCTTGGGCAGGTCTTTCTGGCGCATGCCGGCTGCGTCGTGGACTTGTGGCAGCAGGTCGGCGTTCAAACTCGCAATGAATTGCCGCGGGCCGAAGTCGAGCAGCAGGCGACCGCGCTCGTCGAGGCCCAGAGTCGGCACGGTGCGGTCGGCCAGCTGCTCCAGCGTCAGGTCGCGTTCTTCGGCGACGCGCGCCAGCGCCTTGGCGGCGCGATCCTGGAGGTCGCTGTAGCGCTTCTGCTCGCGGTAGGTCGACAGCAGCATCAGGGCGGTGTCGCTGCCGATCCTGGCCAGCATTTCCAGACCTTCGTAGCTACGCACGCGGTCGAGGTGGCTGCGCCATTCGCGGATGCGTGGCGCCAGCGCGCGGGCGTTGGCGTCGTCGCCCAGACGGCCCTGCAGTTCGAAAATCCACCGATCCTTCGGCGGCATGCCGTTTTCCAGCCACTGTTCGAACAGGCCGAGCATCAGCCGCGCCAGCGAATCGGGCGTGACCGCGGCCTGCAACTGGTCCAGGCCGGCGTAGCTCATGCCGCCCTTGCTCAAGGCCAGCGGCATCAAGGCGTCGGGCAGGTTCGCCAGCGGCACGGCGTGGCCGCTGGCGGCCAGCAGCAGGCGCGGCAGCCTGGGCAGCACCAGCCAGGCGGGCAGTTTCGGCAGTTGCGCAGGAAGCAGCGCTTCCGCCGGTGTCGCCAGCAAGGTCTCGACGGCGGCGAGCGCCTGTTCGCCGTAAGCACGGGCTTCGGCTCGCAAGATCTCGCCGTGTCCCTCGCGGGACAGCAGGTAGAGGTGCTGCCGGGCATGGGCGGCGCTGCCGGCATCCGCGGAAAAGGCGGCCGGAATCAGCGCCCGGGTGCTGGTTTGCGGGTGGGCGAGCAGCCAGTCGCGGGCAAAGGTCCGCAACTGGCTGCGCACGGTATAGGCGTACTGCGAGAGGCGGAGCGCCAGTTCGTCCGAGTCGACGATTTCCATGATCATCTGCGCGGCCTGTCCCGCGACGGGGGGCAAGACGGGCAAGATCGCGTCGATGTGTTCGGCGCCGAAACGCTTGAGGAGTCGCGCCGCCGGGTTGCCGCAGGTGTCGGGGATGCGCCCGAATTCATAGTGCTGGTTGGCGGTGGCGTGGGCAGCCGCTGGCTGGCGCAGGAGGGACAGCGCCAGGGCATCGTCGAGGTAGCCCAAGTGGTTCAAGAGGCCGCCGCTCGCCCAGGGAAGTTCGCGCAGATCGTCCTGCCCGACGGCGTTGTTCGCAAGCACGGTGGCGATGTGGTCGGGCTTCACCCCCCACAGAAACAGGGCAAGAGCCCGCCGATCCCAGTCGGTCTCGAAATACCGGCGCAATGCGGCCAGTTCGTCGTTCCTCGTCGGATCAGTCTTCAGGCCGCGATCGAGGTAGTTCATGAACTCCTCTTCAACCCGAAAGTAGGTGCGACCGATGCTCAAGACATTGACTACGACGTGACAATGGAGGTCGTTCCATTTTCCGAGCGCCCGCAAATCGTCGTCCGATAGCCGACCCGTCGAGTGCAGGAATCGTGTCACTGTCGCAAAGGCATCCGCCTTTTCTGCCATGCTCGCGACAAAAAAACTTCGACCATATCTGCCTTGTCGGACTTGATCGGACCACTCCAGCAAGTCCGCTTCGCCAAGCAGACTCTCCGACGCCAGAAAGGCGTGCAGCAGACCGGGGGCGTCGTCGAAGCGGATGCTATGGATCGTGTATCCCATGTTGGACCGGATCTGCGGCCTGAGTTCGACCGTTCCGCCGCGCCAGCGCGACCAGTCGACGACCGCGGGTGCGCGCCTGGGTGTCAGCTCCAGCACCGGCAGTTCGACGCGCGCCGCATCGGCCCGCCACGGGGGCGCGCGCAACAGGGCGGGCAATTCATCGATGCTCGCCTCGGTCACCTTTTCGGTCGGGGTGAGCAGACGCGCCAGGGTCCGGCTTTGCGCTTCGTCGCTTGCCGCCGCCAGCGCCGCCTGCAAGGGTGCAAGCCATGCGGGATGCGCGTACAGGAGGCGCTGCAACAGTTGGGCGGCCGGCTGGTCGCGGCTCGGGTTGAGCGCCAGCAGGCCGCGCAGGGTATACAAGGGCCAGCGCGCGGCGCGATCCGCCACCGCTTCGCGGACTTCGGGCAGGTTCAGCCGGCTGAGCAGCAACGCCTGGGCGGCGTCGGTATGAAAACTGTCCACGAGTCTGACGACATGCTTGTTCGCCAGATGGTCGGCGAGACGATCCAGCGTACCCGGGCCGTGCCACTGGATCAGGCACTCGCAGTCAACCGCGGTCTGCGGGTGGCCGCCGCCCAGGTAGATCGATCTACTGCGCACCAAGGCGCTGTTCGCTTCCAGCGTATGGGTGGCGAGAAGCTTGGCGTATGTGGTGTTGTCGGCTTTTTCGATCAGCGCCTGGGCTTCGGCTTGCAGCTTGGTCAGCCACGCCGATTTGGCACGGCTGCCATCGGGGCAGGAGAGGAAGGGATCAGCTTTGTTCTTGGCCATGGGGTCTTCCTGAGTCGGTCATTCGTTCAATCCATATTCCACGGCCCAGGCAAGCGCGAGGGCTTCGCAACGGCGGGCGGCGAGGTAGCTTGCCTCGCCCTGCGGCAGCTGGGTGAGATGGGCGCGTTCGGGGGCGGCCAGGCCGAGCAGGCTGGCGGCCTGGGCGGCGATGTCGCCGCGTTCGCGCGGCGGGAACCAGCCGAAGGCGGCGCGCAGCGCCGGCAGCGCGACGAGGAAATCTTCGTCGCCGAGCTGGACGAGCGTCGCATGGACGGCGCCGACCAGCTCGGGCTGCTCGTTGATCACCGAGCGGGTAAGGGCGAACAGGCCGTAGAGGTAGTCGCCCAGCTGGCTGCGCGGCGGCACGGCACGGGTCAGACGGACGAGTTCGCCGTCGTCGAGGCCGCAGGCGGGCCGGTAGCGGTGCTCGAGCGACTGCGCCAGGCCAGCCGCGGCGCCGCGCAGGGTCGGCGGC
>NZ_JDSS02000006.1:215167-215473 GCF_000584955.1 Candidatus Accumulibacter vicinus | reverse complement strand
GGCGAAGCGGAGCAGGCTGGCCAGCGTGAAGGCTTCGTCGAACCCCGGCAGGGGCTGGCTCTGATTGAGGCGCAGGAGCCCGGCCAGAACGCGCACGGCGGCAATCTCGGCATCGCCGGCACTGGCCTTGCCATGCATCGGGCCGGGCAGCGCTTCGAGGCAGTCGAGCAGCCACAGCAAGCGGTCGCCGATGGCGACCAGCGCGCCCTGCATCAGGGGGCGGACATCCTGTCCCCAGAAGCCGGCCAGCGCGATGTCGAGCAGCGACAGCGCGGCCTTGGCAAGTTCGCCGTGGTCGTGACTGGC
>NZ_JDSS02000006.1:214101-214811 GCF_000584955.1 Candidatus Accumulibacter vicinus | reverse complement strand
AGAAGCCGGCGCGCACCGCATCGGTCAGCCCGCGGGCAATCTCCTGCGCCTGCTCCGCACCCTCCAGGCGGGCCAGCAGGCGGGCGCGGGCGGCGGCATCGAGCGTGCCACCCCAGGCGGCAGCCTCGATCAGGCGGAGAAGCCAGCGGCTGCTGCGGACGAGTTGCCAGTGTTCCTCGAAGGCGAGCGTGGCGGCGAGGCTGCGCGCGGCCAACGGGGCGCGCATCGCCTTCAGCTCGATGCCGTCAGCATCGATCAGGCGCAGTCGCCACAGGATTTCCGCGACGTGCGCGTCGTCCGGCCGGCGGCGGTCGAGGACGCGACTTTGCTTGCTGGCGGTGAGCTCTATGGTGCATGCCGCCAGGCAACGCTCGACATTCAGCACCAGAGGCGGCAACGGGGTGTCGGCAGCGAGTTTGCCGGCACCGTCCCCGGTCAGCGCCAGCAGCGCCTCGCGCATGACGGGGTGATCGTGGGTGGCGAGCAGTCCGTCGCGGGTCCAGGGCGCGGGGGCATCGAGCGCCTCTCTGATGAACGCACTTTGTGCGGCATCGAGCACGTCGCTGCGCAGCGGCGCCGGATGACCGCGCAGCCGGGCCAGACCGGCGAGGGTCTCGCGAAAGGCGATGCAATCGGCCGTCGAGACGGCGACCTGACGGCTGCGCAGGCGCTCGACGATGGCACGCGCGGCGCGTTCGGCGGCGCCGGCA
>NZ_JDSS02000006.1:213267-213744 GCF_000584955.1 Candidatus Accumulibacter vicinus | reverse complement strand
CCATGTTCGGCCAGCCATTCGTAATAGAGCGGCGATTGCATTCCCGCCGCGTAGCCGGCGAGCGCTTCCAGCTGACGGGTTTCGCAGGGGACGAGGTATGCCCCGCCGGCCAGCGGATCGGCTGGCGCGGCGGCGCGCGGTTCCTCGGTGACGTTCAGGCCCGGCCACAGGGCTTCGATGGCGCGTTTGTGCCAACCGCCACAAACCAGAAGGATCGCTTGCCCAGGAAAGCGGGCAACGGCCCAGGCCAGCCAACTGGCCATACAACGCTCGCGGGCGGCATCCTGCGGGCTGCCGTTGGCCGCCGGATCGCCGCGCAGTTCGTGGAAATAGACGCTCAGGCGGGCCTCCAGGTCGTCCAGAGCGAAGGGCGTGCCCAGCGGATTCGCTTCGAACAGGTGGTCCCACAAGGCATGATCGCCGTCGCATCGGGTGCAGTGCCGTCGCGTCCTCCTGCTCAACTATTTTGGCGAGGCC
>NZ_JDSS02000006.1:204017-212901 GCF_000584955.1 Candidatus Accumulibacter vicinus | reverse complement strand
CGCTCCTGATCGGAAACGGTGCGGTATTGCCAGTGCGGCAGGTCGATGAAACGGACCTCGGCGCCGCTGGCCCGTCCGGCGGTCAACGCCACCCACTCCGGCGAGTGACGAACGAAGGGGAACCAGCATTGCCCGCTTCCCGCGTCGTCCTTGCGGTAGCTGAAGAGGGCGATCGGCAGGCGGTGCGCGAGCAGGAGTTCATCGAGGCGGGCGTTGAAATCCGCCGGCCCCTCGATGAGGACGGCGGCGGGGCGCTCGCTCGCGATCCGGTGCGCCACCAGCCGGGCGCAGGCCGGGCTATGGTGGCGAATGCCGAGCAGGCGCGGCGACATCTACTGCGGCAGCGCCTGCCGGGCGGCGTGGAAGGCCGCCCAATGTTCGCCGTTGCGCTTGGCCGCGCGGTGCTCGATGTAGCGGCGCAGTTTCTTGAGGTCATCCGGATTGTCCTTGACCGCGGCGCCGGCCAGGGCCTCGACCAGACCGGTGGCGTCACCGTTGTCGCCGCGCAGGTAATAGCCGCGCAAAGTGACCGCGTGGGCGACGCTGACCGCCTCGGCGGTGCTGAGCACGCTCGACAGCCTCTCGCCGGCGCCGCCTTCTCGATCGACGCCTTGGCGCAAGTCGCGGAAGGTCGTCACCAGAACGTCCATCAGCGGCTCGTTGGGCGTGACCGGGACGCGATCCTGGGCCAGCAGGCGCGACACCTCGCTGATCACCAGCGCCAGCTCGCTGTCGTGGCTGGCGATCGGGAAGACAGTTTCGAAGGCGAAACGACGCTTGAGCGCCGCCGACATTTCATTGACGCCGCGGTCGCGAGTGTTGGCCGTGGCGATCAGATTGAAGCCGGGGCAGGCGAAGACGGTGCTTGCCGCCGGCAGTTCGGGGACCATCAGCAGACGCTCGGAGAGGATCGAGAGCAGGCTGTCCTGCACCTCGGGCGGGCAGCGGGTGATTTCCTCGAAGCGGGCGATGCGCCCCTGCTGCATCGCGCGATAGAGCGGCGACGGAACGAGCGCCTGCGGGCTGGGGCCGTCGTTGAGGAGAAGCGCGTAATTCCAGCCGTACTTGATCTGGTCCTCGGTGGTGGCGGCACTGCCCTGGATGGTCAGGGTGCTGGTGCCACAGACGGCCGCGGCCAACAGTTCCGAAAGCAGGCTCTTGGCGGTGCCCGGTTCGCCCACCAGCAACAGCGCGCGACTGGAGGCGAGCGTCACCAGTGCCCGTTCGATCAGACTGGGGGCGCAGACGATCTTCTGCCGGATACGCTTGCCCTTGACCGTCGCGCCGGCAATGAAATCGAGCACGGCCGGCATCGAAAGATTCCAGCCTGGCGGTTTCGGTGCCTGGTCGTGCGCCGCCAGATGGGCAAGCTCGTCGGAATAGAGCAGTTCGGCAGGCAGCCGCTGGGCGGCGGGCGCATCAGGACGGGGTTGGGACATGGCGGCAATTCTGGCTGGGCGAAAGAGGGATATTAATGTGAAAGTCGCGTCAGCGACTCACGAATCTCCCCTCCCCACTTGTGGGGGAGGGGTCGGGGGAGAGGGAAACGGTCATGACTTTCATGATCCGGGGTGCCTTGCAAAGTCATGACCGTTAGCGTGCCGCCCGACTCGTGATCAATCCCAGGCCGACACGTGGTCGCGGCGGATTCGGCGAATTTCCCATTTCGCTCTCCGATCCCTCTCCGACGGGCGGGCGAGGGGAAGTTCGTCAGGTGCCGCGTCAGCTAGCGGCCGCATCTGGATCGCTACCGGCAAGTACCCAGTGGCCGCCAGCAGCGCGCAGGGACTCGGCGAAAGCCTCGAGTGGCATCGGCCGGGCGAAGTAGTAGCCCTGCGCAAAATCGCAGTGCGCCTGAACCAGAAAGTCGCGTTGCGCTTGCGTCTCGACGCCTTCGGCGATGACCGCCAGACCGAGCTTGTGCGCCATGATGATGATCGCCTCGACCAGCGCCCGGTCGGTTGGGTCGTGCTCGAGATCGCGGATAAAGGACTGGTCGATCTTGAGCAGATCGACGGCGAGGCGCTTCAGATAGGCGAGCGACGAATAGCCGGTGCCAAAGTCGTCGATCGCGATCTGCAGGCCGGCGTCGCGACAACTGGCCAGCTTCTGGTGTGGTTCGCGGCGCTCGTCGAGCAATAGGCTCTCGGTGATTTCGAGAGCAACGAGTTCTCTGGGCATGTCGATGTCGCGTAGCCAGTTGATCCAATCGGTCGGCATCCGTTCACCGGCAAACTGGCGGGCCGAGACATTGATGCCAATTTGGAGGCGGCCTAGGCTGCCGTCGATCCAGCCGCGGGCGGCTTGAACGGCGGTGCGAAAAACGAATTCGCCGATTTCGCCGATCAGTCCGAAATCCTCCGCCAGCGGAACGAATAAGGCTGGATTAACGAATTCCTGCCGCCCCGTGTGCCACCAGCGCAAGAGCGCTTCCGCCTTGACCACCCGACTGTCCGGCAGGGAGACGACCGGTTGGACATGAACAGCGAATTCGTTGCGACGTAATGCCCCGTGTAGGTCATTGTGCATCTGCTGCCGTTCGCGCACCGCTTCTTGCATCGCCGGCGTGAAGTAAGCGAAGGCGTTGCGTCCGCCGTCCTTCGCCGAGTACAGGGCCTGATCGGCATGGCGGAACAGTGTTTCGACGTCGTCACCGTCGTCCGGGAAAACGGCGATGCCGACACTCGCCGATAAATGCGTTGCATCGATGTCGAGCGCGAACGGTTGGCACAGGCTCTGCAATAGTTTGGTGGCGATCAGCGTGGCCTGCTCGCTGGTGACGAGGCGCGGCAGCAGGACGGCGAACTCGTCACCGCCGAATCGAGAGGCGGTGTCGGAACGCCGGATGCAATCGCGCAGTCGCGACGCCACCTCCTTCAGCAGCAGGTCGCCGTAGTGGTGACCCAGTGTGTCGTTGACCTCCTTGAAGCGATCGAGGTCGACGAACAACAAGGCGACGCGCTTGCCCGATTGCCGTGCCCGCTCGATTTCTTGCTGCAGACGGCCAGCAAATAGGTTGCGGTTAACGAGACCGGTCAGCGGATCGTAGTTGGCTTGCCGCCAGATCGTCTGTTCAGCGCGCTTGCGCTCCGAAATGTCGGCAAACATGATGACCTTGCGTCTGGCTCCGCCGTGCTCATCGGCCAGGACGTCGACGCTCGCCCACACCGGGAAGCTTGCGCCGTCGTGGTGCCGGCACCAGACTTCGACCTGCAACGCCGAATCTTGCGCCAGGCAGTCGAGGAAGCTTGGCCCGCCAGTTGTCGGCCGAGCGTCGAGGCAGGCCGGGATCTTGCCAAGAAGCGCCGCGCCGTCGAAGCCGGTGATGCGGGTGAACGCCGGGTTAACCGAAAGCACTCGCTGTTCCGAATCGACGACCATGATCGCTTCGCCGCTCGCCCGGTACACCGACGCGGCCAGTCGCAGTTCATTGTCCGCCGCTCGCCGCTGCGTGATGTCGGTCAGCGTCGTCACCACCGCGTGCACTGCGCGTTCGCCCGGCGCGAGAATCGCCCGAACGTTGACCGACAACCAGCACAGCGGCTGGTCGGGACGCTCGACACCGATAATGACGGCATCCTGTGGCAAGCCACTGGCGAAGCAGAGGCGCCACGGCAGGCACTCGCGGGCAAACGGTTGGCCGGCGTCGTTCAGTACGCGCCAGTACGGGTTTTCCCAGTCAAGGCAGCCGCTGCTGGGGTCAGGATCGCCAAGCATCGTTGCCGCTGCCGGGTTGTGCGCTATCACACGGCCGTTGGCGTTTTCGACGACCACTCCTTCGCTCATTGCGGCGATCACCGAGCGGTAACGCTGCTGCGCTTCGCGCGCCTCCAGCAGAGCCTCTTCCTGTTGCCACCAGCTGCGGTTGATGAGCAGCGTGAAGCTCAGGGTGACCGTGGCGACGAAAACGAAGATCCCGAGCGAAATCCAGCCGGTCAGCCGCCACTCGCGTAGGCCGTCGGTAATGCTCTGGCCGACGAACAGCGTGAACGGATACTCCCCGATCCGTCGCATCACGAACACTCGCTCGATCTGGTCGACGCTCGAGGCAGCGCCGAAGATTTGCTCCTCACGGCCTTCTTGCCACAGCTGCCAGACCACTTCCTGCGTCGGCTGCTGCCCGACATTGACGCCGAAGGACTGCGGTTCAGGATAGCGCTGGATCAAACGCAACTGAGCGTCACGTAGCGCAATGACGCCGTTGGTGCCGAGCTGGATCGAGCGGAACAGTACGTCGAAATGGTGCAACTCGACGCCCGCCAGAACGATGCCGGAGAAACGGCTGTCTGCGTCGTCGACACGGCGCGCGAAGGGCAGCAGCCAGACATTCGAGAGGCGACCGACGACCGGTGCTCCGACGACGAGGCCGTCCCCCGATCCATCGCGCAGCGCAACGAAATAGTCGCGGTCCTGCACGCTGATGTGCTGGCCCGGCGGGCCACCGGCAATGAGTTCTCCCTGCTGGTTGAAGACAAGAATCGAAATCGACTCCGGCAACATCTGGTGGTGGTAAGCGACGAGTTCGTCGATATCGCCGCCGCGGTGGCGTAGCGCGTTGCTCAGACTGAGCAGCGTGATGTCGACGTTGCGCGAGGTTGCAGCGATCTGCTGCGCGAGCAGGCGAGCAAGGTTCTGGCAAGTGACCGTGGTCAGTTCGACCGAGCGCCCGTAATCGCGCCACAGATTGAGGCCGAGCAAAACCGCCAGCAGCACCAGCAGCAGGGTGACGCCGGTGGTCAGTGCGCGGCGGCCGGCGGCAATGAGCCGATCATCCGACGATGGCCGCCAAGGCACAGAGCGGAGTGCAAGACCCATAGTCCCTCCGCGATCATGCGACGGAATCAATGTCCGCGCCGCGATTTATCAGGATAGGAAATCCAACGGCACCACACGGTCATGACTTTGCAAAATACCCACGATAATGAAAGTCATGACAAGGATATGAGATCCAACGCCACTTCCGCAAGTGTTCCAGGCTCTGATAGGCCCTGACAGCAGTCGTGATTCGGGGAAAGCGTGCCGACGGAGCCTGAAAACCTCGCCAGAATCGCAGCACGAGGATGGCAGTCGGCCGCTTCGATGCGCACGCTGGCGTCGACCGAGAAACCGCCCCCGTGATCCCAGTTCGCCATCGTCTCGGCGTCTTCCGGCTCGAGCACACCGCGCCGGGTCAGCGCGCGCAGCAGACGGCGGCGGACCTTGGCCTGCACTTCGTTGAGCCACTTCTGGTCGGGGGCACGGCTTTCGTGAAACGTCGCCGCCCCCGAGGCGTCCGCCTCGAAGACACTCTCAATGACGAGGCAGTGGGAAATGCTCATGCGGATTGAGCAGCGCGCCAAAGCGGTGGATGAAGGCAAGCGCCCCGAGTCGGGAATCCGAACCCGCAGCCGGGCAGGCGCGGCGCAAGGCTTGTTCCACCACGCTCAGGAAAATGCGCAGCGCCAGCGTCTCGATCGCCGGATCGTGTTCGAGGGGAAAAACGCGGGTGCTTGGGAACCGACAGCACCCACTGGCGGGCCGGCAGTCGCGGCAAAACGTGGTCGGTCAGATGGGCAGCGGTTTCGACCATTCGCCGGGGGTTACAAGCGGGACAGACACCACGACCTTTGCATGACCAGGCGATGAGAAAATCGTGACCGCACTGGGCGCATCGAGCGCGGGCAAAGCCATGCGCGAGAATCCCGCATTCGAGAGAGCGGTGGAACTCCCGCTCGACATGGGCCGGACCACCAGCGCCCTGCCGACGGTCACAGGGGAGTTCGAGCCAGGTGGTGAGGGGCGTCTGCACGGTGCGATAGAGCACGGTGCATTCGGGCCGGCGACGGCGATAAACGGCCGTGCAAGCGGGCGTGCAGCCGGTAGCCATGGGGATTCGGGTTGAGCACTCGAGACCCGATAACTGTATTTCATACAGTTATCGGCGCAATGCCCTCTGGCGGCAGCACGCGCGCCCTCGAGCGCCGCGGCTATGCCGTGGCCGTCATCAGCAGTACGGAGAGGGCACTTTGGCGCAGACGTTGGTCAGGGTATGGCTGCCGACCACGTCGACGGCGCCGGTCCAGCGGCTTGCCGGGCGAGGAAAACTTCGCCCGCGGCAGCACGTCGGCGGCGCCGAGCCGCTTGAGGTCGTCGGCCTCTTCGACGCGCCCGCTGACCGCCACCACCTTGTAGCCGAGCTTCGAGAGCACCGCGCCGGCCACACTGCCGACGCCGCCGGCCGCGCCCGTGACCAGGAGCTCGCCGTGGGTCGGCGTCACGCCGTGGCGCTCGAGGGCCAGCACGCAGAGCATGGCGGTGTAGCTGGCGGTGCTGATCGACATGGCCTGTTGCGGCGAGAACGCCTTGGGCAGCGGCACCAGCCAGTCACCCTTCAGGCGGGTTTTCTGGGTGAGGCCGCCCCAATGGACTTCGCCGACGCCCCAGCCGTTGAGGACGACGGCGTCGCCGACCTTGTAGTCCGGGTGCGTCGTGCTCTCGACGACGCCCGCGAGGTCGATGCCGGGGACCATCGGAAACCGCCGCACGACGGGGCCTTTGCCGGTGATGGCGAGCCCGTCCTTGTAGTTCAGGGTGGAGTGGCTCACGCGGATGGTGACGTCGCCTTCCGGCAGCTGCGCCTCGTCGAGGTCTTTCACCGCGGCGCGGTAACCCGCGTCGTCCTGCTCGATCAAAATGCCTCCTGATTAGCAAGAGGTTTCAGCGAGCCCGAGATTTTTCAAGCAGAAGGCGCATACTGGTTGGTTGCCAACCCATTAAGGAGGCTCATGCCATGGCAATGAATCGCGTCCAATTTCAGCCGGGTTTGTCGCTGCCCGGATTTCTTGAACAGTTCGGCACAGAGGCGCAATGCGAGGCCGCCCTGGAAAAGGCCCGCTGGCCCGAAGGCTTCCGTTGCACCCGCTGCGGCCACGCCGACCATGACGTGCTTCACGTCGGCGCCCACCAGACCTTCCAATGTCAGACCCATCTGTGCGCCGGCGGCCATAAGCTGCGCGGCATTGCGGAAGGCCAGATCCTTGGATTCCTGGAAGGTGCCGAAGGGCATGTCGGCCACGATCAGCGGCCGGCTGCAGCCGCGCCGGACGGCGGCGACGTGGTAGGCCACGTCTTCGACCCGGACCGGCAGCGTCGAGTCGTGTCCCTGGATCACCATGCCCAACGAATCCCCGACGATCAGCATGGGAACGCCGGCCGCCTCGCACAAGGCGGCGAAGCTGGCGTCGTAGGCGGTCGTCACCGGAATGCGCTGGCCGTTGGATTTCATCTTCTGGAGATCGATGATGGTGTTGCGTCGGGTCGTGGCGTGTACGGACATGGCTTGCGGTCCTTGAATTGGATTGATGAGTTCCTGCGTTACGCGGGGGCGCGGACGTCCTTCTGGAGGAAGGCGATGGCGGCGGCGGTGGCCAGGATGGCCGACGACACGAGGAGTGCCAGGGTCAGCGATCCGGTGAGATCGCCGATCCAGCCGGAGACCACCGGGCCGACGGCCTGGCCGAGGCCGAAGGCGATCGTGAAGCCGGCGATGCCGGCGCCCCAGGTTTCCCGCGGGGAGCCGTTGCGGACCATGACTGTGATGGCGGCCGGCCCGGTGAACATCGACGATCCGAAGAGACAGGCCGAGAGCAGCATCATCGGCAGCGAGGCGTCGACGGAGAGCAGGGCGGTCGCGCCGGTGAGGACAACACAGCTCGCGCCGAGGGTGCGCCCGCCGAGGCTGGAGGCGAGCGACGCACGCCACAGATACGGCGACGCCATGACGGCCAGCCCGAGCGAGCCCCAGAACAGGCCGATCTCGGGCGGCGTGAACTGCCTGCCTTTCATCCAGGCGATGACGAAGGTCATGTAGGTGATGTAGCCGCATCCGCAGATGGAGTTGCGACTGGCTTCCCGTCAGGGCGCCGCCGCAGATGAACACGGCGGCGCCGAACGTGCCGGCCAGGAAGCGCCAGGCCATGAGCCACGCGAAGTCCGAAGCGAAGCCGGTCGCGATCATCGCGACCGAGGTCATGGCGAGGCCGCCTTCGAAGAGCCGGCAGTTGCCGATGCGGCCGACATAGATGAAGACGGCGATGGCGCCGGCCAAGTAGCCGATCGCGTTCGCGGTATTGAGCAGACCCGCGGTCGAATACGACCACGAGAACTCGTCGCGCATCGACGGCAGGAGCAGGCCGTAGGCGAAGCGCGCGAAGCCGGTGGACACGGTCGGCCCGAGCGAGAGCGCCAGCACGATGAGCAGCGACGCGATGTGGCCCGGGCGGTTCTCGTTCAAGGTGCCTTCCTCCTTGTGGTGTCGATGGGGTGCGCCGGGCCGTGGCCCGTGCGCGACGTTTGATCGGCATCATCCGGCGCCGTGCGCGAAGCGAGCGTGAAACGGTTTGATGCGACGCATTCGAATCGCTCATGCGACGCGCGGGCGGCCGGACCCACTGCTACCCGAATTCGCCAGGCGACTCAACGGCTCATGCGACGCGCGGGCGGCCGGACCGGTACAGTGGGCGCTGCCGACCCGACCCAGGAAGACCGCCATGCTTTCGCATACCGCCCTCGTTTTCGTGGGACTCGTGTTCCTGCTCGCCGGCTGGGTCAAGGGCGTCGTCGGCATGGGCCTGCCCACCGTGGCGATGGACGCCCTCGGGCTCGTGATGGCGCCCGTCCAGGCGGCGGCATTGCTGGTCGTGCCGTCGCTGGTCACCAACGTCTGGCAGTTCGTCGCCGGCCCGGGCGCCGGCCGGATCACGCGCCGCCTGGCCGTCATGATGCTGTTCGCCTGCGTCGGGACGGCGCTGGGCATTCCGCTGCTGGCGTCCGGGTCCTCGCGCTGGCCGTCGATGGCGCTCGGAGCCGTGCTGGCGACGTACGCGCTGCTGGCGCTTCGCCTGCC
>NZ_JDSS02000006.1:200657-203659 GCF_000584955.1 Candidatus Accumulibacter vicinus | reverse complement strand
GGCTTGCGGTGCCGGCGAAGCTCGAGCGCGGCTTGTCTCCGGTCGTGTGCTTCGTCACCGGCATCCTCACCGGCGCTACCGGCGCTACCGGCGTTTTCGTCGTTCCGGCCGTGCCCTACCTGAGCGCGCTGGCGCTGAGCAAGGACGAACTCGTCCAGGCGCTCGGCCTGTCCTTCATGGTATCGACCGTGGCGCTCGAGTCGTCGGGCAGTTATCCGTGCGAAATGCTGTGGGCGTCGCTGCTCGTGGTCGTGCCGGCCCTGCTCGGGATGTTCATCGGTCAGCACATGCGCGACCGCATCGAGCCCGTCGCGTTTCGGCGCTGGTTTTTCTTCGC
Source organism: Candidatus Accumulibacter vicinus (assembly GCF_000584955.1). NCBI lineage: Bacteria > Pseudomonadati > Pseudomonadota > Betaproteobacteria > Candidatus Accumulibacter > Candidatus Accumulibacter vicinus. The sequence continues at coordinate 203,322 of NZ_JDSS02000006.1, read as the reverse complement.
CATGCTGCTGGTCGGCAGCTACATGGTGCTGCGGGGATTGTTGGGGTGAAAGCGACCCGTTCGCACGCCGGCGATCACCGGCTTGACGGCCTTCGAGGCCGTGGCGGGGCACGGCAGTTTTTCCTGGGCGGCCGACGAGTTTTCGGTGACGCAGAGCGCGGTCAGCCATCGCATCAGCCAGCTCGAGTCGCAGCTCGGCGTGACGCTGTTGATGCGGATCGGCCACGCGGTGACGCTGACGCCCAAAGGCCGCGAACTGCTGCCCTACGTGCGCGACGGCGTCGCGAAGGTCTCCGCCGCCGGCAAGCCGACCGTGCGGCCGAGTCTTGCACCGGCGGTCGCGTTGAACTGGCTGATCCAGCGCCTGCATCCGGACATCCACATCGACGTCCTGGTCGAGCGACAACTGCGCGATGGCACGCTGGTCAAGCTGTTCGGCCTCGAGTTGCCTTCCGAGTGATCCTACTTCGTGGCCACGCCGGTGGGCGTGCCCAGATCCGAATCGCAACAGGCCGTCCTCGACTGGCTGATGGCGATGCGCGTGCAGATGGACGATGCGACGCCCAAGGACTGAGAGCTTGTGAATAAATCTACTGCACCCGCCGATCGCCGCGTTGCCCGGTGCTCGCTCCTCGCCATACTCCGTGTACTGTCTCGTCGCTGCGCGCCGGGCGCCTTGCGCTCGACGGGCTCGCTACGATTTCTTCACAAGCTCTGAGGCGTCGATGTCCGCGCCGCGCCCGCTCGCTGCTGCGGGAACCGCCGGCGGCGTCAGGCGGGATCAGCCTGGCTTTGCTTGTGCGGCCACCTTGATCGCGGCGATGGTCCTTCCCTTGTAGCCCCAGGCCTGATCGCCCACGATAAGGAAGCGTCGGCGAGGCGGGGTGAAATCGCCTCAAGCCGCTCATGAAAATCCCTCATCAGCGGCCGAGTCGTTTCCGGAGGGCTTCGCTGGAACGCATGCATCCCCTGCGCTTCCACCTATGGACCAAGGGCTTCGACCCGCAAGGTACCCGGATCCAGAAACCCGTGGGCGACAGGCCAGACCTCTCCGCTGACGAGGAGTCCGCCGCGTTCGTCGCGGATGACCCGGATCCTGCTTGGGCGACCGGCAAAACGCCCCTGTGCAAGCTCGACCGGCAAGTTCGGATCGGCAAGGCCGAGGCTGAAGAGGTACGCTGCCGCCGGGCCGGCGGCACTGCCGGTCGCGACATCCTCGACCCGACCCAGGTTGTCCCAGGTCCTGAGCTCGCGGCCGGCAACATCAAGCACAAAGACGAACTTCGCACCATGCACGGAAAGTAGCGCTTCCAGATCCGTGCCGCTGATCGCCGCCCACGCGAGCGCTTCAGGGCGAACCGGAACGACGAGGTAGGGCAGGCCCGTTGAAATAACCACCGCCGGAAATCCGGCAGTGAGATCGCCGGATTCCAGGCCGAGCCTCGACAGGATCGGCGCCAACTCGGCCGAGGCGATGGCGGTACCGAAGATCGCCGGCCCCTGATTCATTTCGGCCAGGTAGTGGCCGTCCATCTTCTTGGTGTTGACCGGTACGTCCCCGGACGGAAGTTTCAGAATCCAAGAACTCGTTTCGGCCTCCGGCGTCTGGGTGCGGTGAAGCACCGCAGCGGCCCCGAGCACCGGGTGACCGGCGAACGGAAGTTCCTCTTCCACTGTAAACACACGAGCACAGGCGCCAGTCGACGTGACCTCCGAAAGAAAGATGGACTCGAACTGCTTCATCTCCTGGGTCAGGCCTTGCATGATCGGCGCCGACCAGCCGTCCGTGAACAGGAAGACTGCCAGGCCGTTTCCGGTCAACGGGCGCGTCGCGAAGACATCAACTTGAAAGAAATCCGGGACGGTCATGGGGAATGGAGGTCTTGGTGCGTTGGGATACGTCAATGCCAGGTCACGGTCAGACAGACCCGGGAACGTCCGGGTTCAGCCAACATGCGGATACGACCGCATCGAAGGTCTGGAATGCCACAGCTGGATCTTTCCACGCTGACGCGGCAATACGCTGGGCGCGGCTCGAAAGCCTACCACCCGGCGACCCTGCTGGCGATTCTGGTCTATGGCTACGCCACGGGTATCTTCTCCAGCCGCAGGCTGGAGCAGGCGACCTACGACTCAGTGGCCTTTCGCTTCATCGCTGGCGGCCATGGCCGCGGCCAAGGCCAAGATTGCCGCCCGGGCCGAGGAGCGCTACCCCTGTCGGAAGAACTGAAAATCAAGGGGTTACGAGCAGAACAAATTTACCCTGGCAAAAAGCCAAGTGAATGTTGACGAACCGGCTGCTAGTGGCTAAACTGCCCGCCTGCGTGTTCCTCGATAGCTCAGTCGGTAGAGCGTCGGACTGTTAATCCGTAGGTCCCTGGTTCGAGCCCAGGTCGGGGAGCCAATAATCAATGAGTTACGTGCTATTTAGCACTCTGTCAGGCTAATAAAACGGCGTTTGGCAAATATATTTGCCCTGTTGAATATGCCGTAATACTATCCCCCTTTGAATCTGGGGGATTGTTTTTCTATCCAAAGACGCCTGCGCGGGGCTTTTTCTAGTCATTCCCGGACGCCCTCTAGTCCGGCATGATCATCGGTGCGCCGGGTACTTGGTTAACCATCGAATCGAACCACTGCCCCGTGTGCGCCCCTCGAGCGATCC
>NZ_JDSS02000006.1:144302-200500 GCF_000584955.1 Candidatus Accumulibacter vicinus | reverse complement strand
TGTTTTTCTATCCAAAGAGGTCTGCGCGGGGCTTTTTCTAGTCATTCCCGGACGCCCTCTAGTCCGGCATGATCATTGGGGAACCTGGGATTTGATTGACCATCGAATCGAACCACTGCCCCGTGTGCGCCCCTCGAGCGATCCGGCCGAACAGTTCGGCCGTCGGCCCCGCAGCGCCCTCCAGACCACTGCCGCCGTGCCGGATTGACTGCCCCATGTCGGCGAAGAACTGCCCTCGACCCGCGTGGCCGGCGCGCGACCAGGCGTGCTCCATATGATCCAGAATGCCCCAGTTGTTCTTGTAACTGGTATCGGTCAAGGTCAGCGTGTCACGCAGCCCGTCCGCCGCGAGCATCCACGGCATGGCCAGAACCGCCGGGACGAGCGGGAAAGCGTTGCCAAGCTTGTACTCCTTGATGCCTCGGTCAAGTACGAACTTAGCGTGGGCGAAGGTGAAGCGCTTCATCTGAGCCAGCAAGGCGAAGCGCGGATCGTTCATCCACATCGGATTGCTGCCGGCGTCCGGATGCGCCATCGCCTCGTTCACGTACTGTGAAATGGCGCGCGCGACTCGGTCGCTGCTGACGTTGGCAACGTCGATGAACAGGTCTGCTCGTGCCACAATCGCCCATCGAACGTTTCCGGCGGCACGACGATGCTGGCCTCGGCGGCGCCGGCGACGGAGCTGTTGCTGGAGCGGCAGGCCTGGTCAGTACCGCCACCCGATTCGCGAGGCATGAAGCGGGCCACCCCGATCTACAACAGACCCTCGCTCATCGCCTTCAGCACCGCCCGGGTACGGTCCCGTACCCCCAGTTTCGCCAGAATGCTCGAGACATGGTTCTTGATGGTGCCTTCCGAAGTGCCCTGGGCGCGGGCGATCTCCTTGTTGCTCCAGCCCCCGGCCATGAGCCGCAGGATCTCGCTTTCCCGCCGTGTGAGCACTTCGGAAGGCAGGCCGTCGGCAGCGGCGGCGGAAGTCTCGGCGGACATGTCCTTCGCCCGCTGCGTGAAAGCCGGCTGGAACAGACTTTCGCCGCGGGCGACGCGGCGCACCGCGTCGGCCAGCCGCTCGGGCGAAATGTCCTTGAGCAGAAAACCCTTGGCGCCGGCCCGCATGCCGTCGAACAGAGCCTCGTCGTCGTCGAAGGTGGTCAGCAGCAACACGGGCGGCAGGCATTTCCGCGCCGCCAGCGCTTGGATGACGCCGATCCCCGAGAGCTTGGGCAGACGCACATCGAGCAGCACCAGGTCGGGCCGTTCGCGGGCGATGAGTTCCACCGCCTCCTGGCCGTCCGCCGCTTGAGCCACCACGCGGATGTCCTCGTTCAGTTCCAACAGGCCGTGAATGCCCGCCCGCACCAGGGTCTGGTCGTCCACCAGGATGAGCCGGATCATGGGCCTTCCCTGTCGATCGGCACCCGGATGTCGATCTGGAAACCCTCGCCCGGAGCGGAGACGAAAGTCATGTCGCCACCCAGCGCCGCTATCCGCTCGGCCATGCCGGTCAGGCCGTGGCCAGCCCGCGGGCAGGCGACACCGCGTCCGTCGTCGCGGATGCGCAGCCCGAGATCGCCGTTGGTCCGACCCAGAGTGATGCGCAGGTGGCGGGCATCGGCATGGCACAAGGCATTGTTCACGGCTTCCTGGATACAGCGGTAGAGGATCTGCTTCAAGTCCGCGGGGAGGAACGCCAGCTCATCGGCCAGTTCCGCGGCCACCTCCACGTGCAGTTCCGGCTCGGGAATCGCCGTCCGCAAGTCCGCCAGCGCCTGGACCAGGTCCACGTCCTGCCTTTCCCGCAGCCTGCCTACGACCACGCGGACTTCCTCCAGCAACTGGCGGGCGATGGCGGCGGCGTTGGCGACGTGGGAGGGACGGGCGGGCTCCGCCACGCGCTGCGCCAGGTCCAGTTGCAGCTTCAGGGCGACCAGGTGGTGGCCCGCCGTGTCGTGGAGTTCCCGGGCGATGTGCAGACGCTCCTCCAGGCGGCTGGCCTCCGCCAGGGCGCGCTGGGCGGCCACCAACTCGCCATTCAGCCGGGCCAGTTCCCGCTGGCCGCGTGACTCGCCGGCGGCGAACCAGCCGGCGCAGAAGGCGAAGAACTGCCAGGCCAGCACGGACAACAGGGTGACCGCGAAGGCGGTTTCGGCGGGGCGTGCCTGCAGCGCAGTGAGGCCTTCGAACACGCCGCTGTGGGCGAGCAGCAGGGACCACAGCACCATGACCACGGTCTGGCCGGCCAACCATTGCAGACTGCGCCGGGACGCCAGGACCAGGGGCGCCTCGGCGGCGACGATGTACATCAGATCGGTGGCGATCAGCAGGCCGCTCACGGCCTGGACGAGCAGCAGGAGCAGACGGTGTCGGCTGTCGCCATCGGCGGGAATGGCCCGCATGTTGAGCCAGAAGCAGATGGCGAATACCGCCAGCAGGCCGAACACCAGCCCCTGCACGGCCAGGTAGGCGAGCCGAGGGACACCCGGTAGCGGTGGCCACGCCGAGGCCGCCTGGCTCACTCCCACGAGCAGCCAGACGGAGAGACCGGCGAAGCGCAGCAGGGATTCGGTACGTGGGCGGATCATGGCCGCCAGTCTACCGAAAAGCCGGTGCCCGACCAGGTGCCGGAAGTCATCCCTGGCGCCCATGACTTCCGGCACATGCGCCGCTCAGGCCTGGCGTGGGAGAGTGGCGGCGTCGCCAGCGAAGGAGAAAGACATGCCGCACCGATTCGCCATCCTGCTTGTGCTGCTCGCCGCTCTATCCGGCTGCGGCGAAGATGAACCCGTGCGCCTCGAACGAGGCGACCAAGACAAGGTGGCGGCCATCCTGGCTAGCGAGATCGAGACCTTGCTGCGCAAGCGGGATATCGCCGGGCTGAGTATCGCCCTGATCGACGATCAGCGCATCGTCTGGGCCAAAGGCTTCGGCATCGCCGACCGTGCCAGCGGCCGGCCCGCGACGCCGCAAACGCTTTACCGGGCCGGTTCTCTCGCCAAGGTGTTCACCTGCCTGCTGCTCCTGAAAATGCGGGACGAGGGTCAATTGGGCCTCGACCAGACGCTCGCCGAAGTCCTGCCCGGCTTCGCCATGAAGACGCCGTTCCCGGAGGCCGCGCCCCTGACCCTGCGTGCGCTGGCGGCCCACCACGGCGGCCTGCCAGGCGACCAGTTCCGGGGCATGTGGGCGCGGCAGCCGGGAACCCTCGCCGGCCTGCTCCGCGAACTCGAGCAGGAGTTCCTCGCCGCGCCGCCACAAAGCCAGTACCGCTACTCCAACCTGGGCTTCTCCGTCCTCGGCCGCGCCCTCGAAGCGCGCGCCGGACAAGCCTTCGAAGCGCTCATCGAGCGCGATCTGCTGCTGGCCATGGGCATGCCCCGATCACGTTTCTCCGCCGCCCGTCCGGAGGGGCAGGATGTCGCTACGGGTCATGGCGGGCAAGCGGCATGGCCGTGGCTCGCGCTGCGCGACACGCCCGCCGGCGGACTGACGACTTCCGTGTGGGAACTGGCCCAGCTTCCCAAGCTCATCTTCGCCGGCGGCCTGAGCGACGGGCGGCGAGTCGTTTCGCCGGCCAGCATCCGCGACAGCCTGGAGCCGCAGTTCCCTGGCCTGGCCCTGGATTTCGGCCACCGCGTCGGGCTGCCCTGGATGCTCTCGGGAGTGCGCACCTCCGCCGGCGATGCGGTGGTCTGGCACGACGGCTTCGCGCCGCCATTCAATGCCTCGCTGGTCATGCTGCCGCGCGACAAGCTGGCGGTCGTCGTGCTCGCCAACAGCGAGGGTGCCCGGCCCTTCGTCCTGCCCCTGGCCACCCGCGCCTTGAGCCTGCTGCAGACCGCCAAGACGGGCGGCATCCACCAGTTTCCGTCACCGCCGAAGAGTCAGACCATTCCGGCAACACGACAGCAGATGGAAGGGTACGCCGGCGACTATGTCGTGGTCGGTCAAAGACTGACTTTGCGGGCGGTGGACGGCGGCTTGCGCAGCCGATTCCGGGGGCAGGATTTCGAGCTGCGACCCACCGCGGCCGGCCATTTCATCCTGCAGACGCGGCTGCTGGGCCTCTTCGGCGTGACCCTGCCCGACCTCGGAATCGCACTGCCGGAACCAGGTTCGGACGCGCCGGGCAGGCTGACCGGCCTGCCCGCACCGATCCCCGTTACCCGCCTGCCCGCGGCCGTCATTTCCCCAGCCTGGCAGAATCGCCTCGGAGAGTGCCAGGTGGATGACGACGGAGAGTACTTCCGCGTCGATGCCTGTGCTCTGGAACGGGAAGGCCAGCATCTGCTGCTGCGGGTCGGCGCCACGAACGCCTTCACCGGCCAGACCGAGCAACAGGCGATCCCGCTGCTTCCGGACAATGACCGGCGGGCGCGCGTGCCCGGCCACGGGCCCAACGAGGGCTACGTGCTCCCGGTCGACGGCGAACCCGGGCGGGAGTCGCTCCGCTATTCCGGTTTCCGCATCCGTCTGTCCTCCGCCGGCGCCCGGCCCGGGCAGGATTTCCCGACCGCAAAGGAGTGAAGCGTGCCACGCCAGAACCGCCTAGCGGCGTCGCTCGGCGCCTGCCTCGTCCTGTTGCCCGCCTGTTCCGGCCTGCCCATGACGGGTCACGCCAAGGTCGGCGGCAGCGCCCAAGCCTATCGCCTGGAGGGTGCAGGCTCGCCGGCCGTGGTGTTCCAGTCCGGCCTGGGGGATGGTGGCGATGCTTGGCGCAAGGTTTTTCCACAGCTCGTCCGCCAGCGCGCCGGCATCGCCTACGACCGCCTGGGCTACGGCGACAGCGGCCAGGCGGCAGGCCGGCGCGACCCGTGCGCCATCGCCCGTGAGCAGCACGAGCTGTTGCGATCTGTCGGTTTGCAGCCGCCCTATATCCTGGTCGGCCATTCGCTCGGCGGCCTCTACCAGTACGCCTACGCCAAGCTGTATCCGGACGAGGTGGCCGGGCTGGTGCTTCTCGAGCCCACCCATCCCGAGCACCTGCAGCGCATGAAGAGCGAAGCGCCGGCCATGGCGGCACTGATCCGCTTCGCTTACCTGCGCTTCAGCGGCACGATGCAGCGCGAGTTCGACAGCCAGACCGTCTGCGTCGACGCACTGAAGGACAAACCGATGCCCGCGGTGCCGGTGAAACTGCTGCTGCGCGGGCGCTTCCTGCCGCCCGAGTCGGGAAGCTTCGCAAGCCTGATGAAATCGCTCTCCGCCGACTGGGAAAGCCTGCTGGGCGGTACCCGCGCCATGCCGGTGGCGGGTGCCGGTCATTACCTGCAGAGAGTTACCGTCTGTTTGCCGGCTGTGACCGTCTGAGGCGTTCGCGTTGCAGTTCGAGTTTTTCGAGTGTGGCGACGAAGTCCTGGAGGCGCTTTCTTTCCTGTTCGACCACCGCGGCCGGAGCGCGCGCGACGAAGCTCTCGTTGGCGAGTTTGGCTTTCGCCTTGCCGATCTCGGTGCCGAGTCGCGCGATCTCCTTGTCCAGGCGTTCGCATTCGACGGCGAGGTCGATCTGAACCTGCAGCATCAGCCGGGTTTCGCCCACGATGGCGATCGGTGCGCTGGCGTCGGCCGGGATTTCGTCGACGATCTGCAGGTCGGAGAGCTTGCAGAGCGCTTTGAGATAGGGCGCGAAGCCGGCGAGCGATACGGCCTGACCGCAGGCGAGCAGCGGGACCCGCAGTGCCGGTGAGAGGTTCATTTCCCCCCGCAGGTTGCGGCAGGCGTAAGCCAGATTCTTCAGCTCCTGGACGCTGGCTTCGCTGGCCGGGTCGATGCTTGTCGCCTGCGCCTGCGCCTGCGGATAGGCGGCGAGCATCACCGAGGCATGGGTCTTGCGGCCAGCAATCGGCGCCACCGCCTGCCAGAGCTCCTCGGTAATGAAGGGCAGCAGCGGGTGGGCCAGGCGCAGCACCGTCTCCAGTACGCGCGCCAGCGTCCGCCGCGTCGCGCGGACTTCTTCGACGGAACCCTGCTGCAGTTGCACCTTCGACAACTCGACATACCAGTCGCAGAACTCGTCCCAGACGAACTCGTAGACCGAGCGCGCCAGCAGGTCGAAGCGGTAGTCGGCGTAATGCTGTTCGACCTCGGCTTCGGTACGCTGCAGCTTGCTGACGATCCAGCGGTCAGCGAACGAGAAGCGCAGTGTCGACCCACCGTCGTCGGTCGTACCGCTTGCCAGGCCGAGATCCTGGTCTGCGGTGTGCATCAGCACGAAGCGTGCCGCGTTCCACAGCTTGTTGCAGAAGTTGCGGTAGCCTTCGCAGCGGTTAAGGTCGAACTTGATGTCGCGACCGGGGCTGGCCAGCGACAGGAAGGTGAAGCGCAGGGCGTCGGTGCCGAATGCCTGGATGCCTGCCGGGAACTCCTTGCGCGTGCGCTTTTCGATCTCTGCGGCCTGTTTGGGGTTCATCAGTCCGCTGGTGCGCTTCTCGATCAGCGCGTCGAGGCCGATACCGTCGATGAGGTCGATTGGGTCGAGGACATTGCCCTTCGACTTGCTCATTTTCTGGCCTTCGGCGTCGCGGATCAGGCCGTGCACATAGACGTGTTTGAAGGGGATTTTGCCGGTGAGATGTCTGGTCATCATCACCATGCGCGCCACCCAGAAGAAAATGATGTCGAAACCGGTCACCAGGACTGTCGACGGCAGATAGAGGTCGAGCGCCGGGTTGCTTTCGGCTGGCCACTGCGGCGTCCAGTCGAGCGTCGAGAACGGCCACAGTGCTGACGAATACCAGGTATCGAGGACGTCCGGATCGCGTGTCAGCGGGCCGAGGTAGCCTTGTGCCGCGGCCTCGTTCCTGGCTTCGGCTTCGTCATGAGCGACAAAGATCTGTCCACTCTCGCCATACCAGGCGGGAATCTGATGGCCCCACCAGAGCTGCCGCGAGATGCACCAGTCCTGGATGTTGTTCAGCCACTGGTTATAGGTGTTGACCCAGTTCTCGGGGAAGAAACGGATCTCGCCTGCCGCGACACATGCCAGTGCCTTGCCGGCGATGCTGCTGCCATCGGCACCGGCCTTGCGCATGGCGACAAACCATTGGTCGGTGAGCATTGGCTCGATCACCACCCCGGTACGGTCGCCGCGCGGCACTTTCAGCAGATGCGCATCGACCTTGTCGAGCAGGCCTTCTGCTTCGAGGTCGGCGACGATCTGCTGGCGCGCTGCGAAGCGATCCATACCCTGGTAGCGAGCCGGGGCGTGGTCGTTGATCTTCGCGTCCAGGGTCAGGATCGGGATCATCGGCAGCCTGTGGCGCTGACCGACGGCGTAGTCGTTGAAGTCGTGAGCAGGCGTGACCTTGACGCAACCGGTCCCAAACGCGAGGTCCACGTAGGCATCGGCGATGATCGGGATCGCGCGCTCGCAAAGCGGCAGCCTGACCATTTTTCCGATCAGGTGCCGGTAACGCTCGTCGTCGGGATGGACCATCACCGCGGTGTCGCCAAGCATGGTTTCCGGGCGTGTCGTGGCAACGGTCAGCGAGCCGCTGCCATCGACCAGCGGATAACGGATGTGCCAGAGCTGGCCTGGTTCCTCTTCCTGCACCACCTCGAGGTCGGAGACCGCGGTCTGCAGTACCGGGTCCCAGTTGACCAGCCGCTTGCCGCGGTAGATCAGGCCCTCGCGATAGAGGCGGACGAAGGTCTCGGTGACTGTCCGCGAAAGGCCGGCGTCCATCGTGAAGCGCTCGCGGCTCCAGTCAGGCGAAGTGCCGAGGCGGCGCATCTGCCGGGTGATGGTGCTGCCGGAGAACGCTTTCCACTCCCAGACTTTTTCGAGAAATTTCTCGCGTCCGAGTTCGTGCCTTGAGATTCCCTGGGCGTCGAGTTGCCGTTCGACGACGATCTGCGTGGCAATGCCCGCATGGTCGGTACCAGGCTGCCATAGCGTGTTGTCACCACGCATGCGATGGTAGCGGGTGAGCGCGTCCATGATCGCCTGGTTGAAGCCGTGCCCCATGTGCAGGGTGCCGGTGACGTTGGGTGGGGGCAGCAGGATGCAGAAAGCGTTCGGTTTTTCGGCATCGAGGCCGGCGCCGAAATAGCCTCTGGTTTCCCATTCGGGGTACCAGCGACGCTCGATGTCGGCCGGTTCAAAGCTCTTGGCGAGTTCCATGGGAGGGCGGGGGGGATGGCAGGAGCGCGCATTATACCCGCATCACGCGCTTGCCCCAGTGGGGATGCCTAGGCCTGATCAGGCAAGGCCTGCTCACGAGAGGGTTCCTCGAGGGGCTGTCGAGGCTGCCCGTTCTGCTCGATGAAGTCACGCAATACGGCTTCAATGGTTGCGGCGATGCCGTTCTGCAAGTAGTCCGTGGCCGTCAGCAGTGCCGCTTCGACGAGCGCCAGGATTTCGCTCTGCAGTTGCCGATCAAGGCGTTCGGCGAGATCTGCGGCCAGCGTTTCGCGCAGCCTGGCGCTGTTTTCTTCCGGGATGTCTGGCGCCGGCAAGATCACTTCGGTGAGGACCGGCAGGTCGTCCTCGTCTTCGACCGACGGGGTGGCGGGCATCATGCTTGCTGACGAGTCGGCTGACGTGGTCGAGGCCAGGAAGCTGCGCCGTCGCCGCAACCGGCGTGAGTCGTCGCGACGATCGCCGCCAGCTGCGGCTTCGGCGTTGATCAGGGAATCCACCCGGCGGATCAGGTCGCTGTCGTCGGCCATCAGCCTTTCCCTGTCAGATCGACGTACTGGATGTCGTAGCCACGATCCTTGTAAAACCGCGCGCGCTGGCGACCGGCAATGCGCTCTTCGCTTCCCTGACCGACCACTTCGATGAGGCTGGCAAAACGAGAAAAACCCGGCGGTACCTCGGTCGCGAGGTTGAACAGTCGTTCATCCTGCGGTAATACGTCAAGCTGGCCGGCAATCAGTACCGGGGTTTCGGTGGCCAGTGGCGAGTTGATCTGCACGTGCGGGATAAAGCCGGTTGGCGGATACACCCACAGCCTGCGGTCGAGTGCCGCGGCGACCTCGGCATCCGGTGCATAGACCAGTGAGGCCTTCTTCCGTGCCAGAGCCTTGCCGATCAGGGTGGCGGTCGCGGCAATCCGGTCAGAGGCGTTGTGGTAGAAGAAAATGCGTGTCAATTCAGCTTCCCGGCGCGTTTCAACAGATAGTGCATGAGTAGCGGTACAGGTCGCCCGGTCGCACCCTTGTCGGTGCCCGACTTCCAGGCGGTGCCGGCGATGTCGAGGTGGGCCCAGACGTACTTGCGGGTAAAACGGGCGAGGAAACACGCGGCGGTGATGCTGCCTCCCCAGCGGCCACCGATGTTGGCCATGTCGGCGAACGGGCTCTTGAGCAGTTCCTGGTAGTCGTCCCACAAGGGCATTTGCCAGGCGCGGTCGTGCGCATCATCGCCGGCATGCACGAGTTCCCGCGCCAGGGTCTCGTTATTGGCAAAAAGGCCGGTCGCGACATGGCCAAGAGCGATCACACAGGCGCCGGTGAGCGTGGCGACGTCAATCACCGTCTCCGGCTGAAAGCGAGCGGCGTAAGTCAGTGCATCGCAGAGAATGAGGCGGCCTTCAGCATCGGTGTTGAGGATTTCGATGGTCTGACCAGACATCGAGGTGACGATGTCGCCCGGTCGCGTGGCGGACCCGCCGGGCATGTTTTCAGAGGACGGAACGATCACCGTCAGATTGATCGGCAGTTTCATCAGCGCCGCGGCCTTGATCGTACCCAGCACGCTGGCGGCACCGCACATGTCGTACTTCATCTCGTCCATGTCCGGTGCCGGTTTGAGCGAAATGCCCCCGCTGTCGAAGGTGATGCCCTTGCCGACGAGAACCACCGGCTTGTCATCGTTCTTGCCTCCCTTGTGCTGCAGGACAATCAGTTTTGGTGGCTGCCGTGAGCCTTTGGCGACGGACAGCAGGGAGTGCATGCCCAGGGCGGCCATCTCGTCACGTTCGAGAATCTGGCACTCCAGCTTGTGTTCAGAAGCCATCTTTTGTGCCGTTTCAGCAAGAAAGGCGGGGGTGCACACATTACCCGGCAGATTGCCGAGATTCTTTGCCAGGGCCATGCCCTCGGCAATGGCCTGCCCCTGGTGCAGCGCTTCCTCGGCAGCGGCCAGTTCGTTGCGGCGATCAATGACAAAGGTGAGTTTGCGCAGGGGCCGGCGCACCTTGTCCTTTTTGCTCTTGAACTGATCGAAACGATAGACGGTTTCCTGCGCCACCATGGTGGCCTGACGAACGCGCCAGGCAGAGCTGCGTTTCCTGACGCTCGTTTCGGTCAGAAAGACGGTGCCGTCAAAGGAGCCGGTTTCGTTGAGCGTCCGCACGGCGCTGCGAATGGCGTCGCAATACGCCTTGTCGCCAAACTCCTTCTCCTTCCCGAGACCGACCAGCAGGACCCGATCACAGAGCGTGCCAGGAACATTGTGCAGCAGCAGCGTCGAGCCCGCCTTTCCCTCCATGTCGCCGCGGCGAATGATGTCCGAAAGATGGTTGTGTGCCGCGTTGTCGAGAAGTTCAGCGGCCAGTGTCAGCTTGCGCGGTTCGAAAATTCCGACCACCACACAGGCGCTGCGTTGCTTCTCCGGGTTACCACTTTTTATGCTAAATTCCACTCACCCCTCCTCAGGCAACCCGCACCGTTTGCGAAAAGCCGATTATCACTGCAGTATTTCACCAAAGTCAAAAAATGATCTTTCAGCGTGCGGTCCGGCGCGAGTTCACGCACTTGGCGGCCGGCATCTTCACTGCACTTTTCGCCATCATGATAACCATCCAATTGATTCGGCTGCTCGGTGACGCGGCACAAGGCCGTGTCGACCCGGACGCCGTGGTGGCCCTGCTCGGTTTTGCATCGCTCAACTACCTGCCGGTGTTGTTGTCGCTGTCGTCGTTTGTCGCCATCTTGCTGGCGCTTTCACGAAGCTATCGGGATTCCGAGATGGTGGTCTGGTTCTCTTCCGGATTGTCGCTGATGGCGTGGATTCGGCCGGTCCTGGTGTTCGTCATGCCGCTGGTGCTGACCATCTCGGTGCTTTCCCTTTTTCTGTCGCCCTGGGCCGTGTCGCAGAGCGCCGAGTTCCGCGACAAACTGAGTTCTCGACACGACGCGGGACAAATCTCGCCCGGCGTTTTCCAGGAATCGTCAACCGGCGAACGCGTCGTTTTTGTGGAAGGGATCGCTGATGACACCAGCAACGTCTTCAACGTATTCGTCAACGAGATACGGCCTGAGCGTTTGGGCGTGACGATGGCCGCCTCCGGGTATCAGGAAGTTGCCGCAAACGGTGATCGCTTCATCATTCTGGAGAATGGCCGCCGCTACGAGTTCCCTCCGGGCAGCGCGGAATTCCGCATTATGGAGTATGCACGCTATGCGGTTCGTGTGCAGACCAAGGAGGCGCGCGGTATTGCCCCGACACCGAGGACGATGCCTACCATGGCTTTGTTGCCCATCGATTTGCCAGTCTATCGGGCTGAGCTGCTGTATCGTTTGAGCGTGCCGTTCTCGGCGGTCGTGCTGGCGTTACTGGCGATTCCCCTGTCGTTCGTCAATCCGCGCGCCGGTCGTTCGGCGAACATGCTGCTGGCCATTTTCGTCTATCTGATCTACAACAATCTGGTGACCATCAGCCAGGGCTGGGTGGCGAGCGGGAAGGTTTCGTTTGCTGTCGGTGTGCTGGCTGTGCACCTGTTCATGCTCTGTCTTCTCCCGTTGATGTTCTACCAGCGCATTGCCGTGAGTTCATTCGCCCGTCTGTCGCGATGAAGATTTATCGTCGCTACCTGGCGCGCGAGCTCGCCGGTGCCATCCTGCTGGTACTGCTGGCGTTTCTGGCCTTGTTTGCCTTTTTTGACCTGCTCGGCGAGATCAAGAGCGTCGGGCAGGGCGGGTATCAGCTGCACCATGCGCTTGGCTTTGTCTTGCTGCGCGCGCCGGGGCGTGCCTATGAATTGATGCCGATTGCTGTCCTGATCGGTACGCTCTACGCGCTATCGGTGCTCGCCCGTCATTCCGAACTCACCGTCTTGCGTGCCTCGGGTTTGTCCACCGCAGCCTTGCTCGGCGGTTTGTTTCAGGTGGCCGGCCTGTTTGCCCTGGCGACCTACCTGATCGGCGAGTTTGTGGCGCCGCCGGCCGAACGTGCGGCGTATCAGATGCGCTTGAAGGAAAAGGGCCGAATGGTTGGGCAAGATCTGCGGTCGGGACTGTGGGTCAAGGATGAACGGAGTTTTATCAATGTGCGCGTGGTTCTGCCGGATGCGCGTTTACGCGGCATCCGGATCTACGAATTTGACGAGATGGCACGCTTACGTGCCATCACCGAGGCTGCGGAGGGGAAGCACGTTCTGCCCGACAGTTGGCGGCTGACCGAAGTGGTACAGACCGTCCTGCTTGCCGAGCGGGTCGAAGTCCGGAAGATGCCGGAGATGTTGTGGCGATCGGCCCTGAGTCCGGACATTCTCGCGGTGCTGATGGTTTCACCCGATCGGATGTCGCTGCGGCACCTCTCGGCGTATACCAAACATTTGGCGGACAACCATCAGAAGACCAACCGCTACGACATTGCCTTCTGGAAAAAGGTGGTCTATCCCTTGGCAGCCTTGGTCATGGTTGCGCTCGCCTTGCCGTTCGGTGGCGCACATTACCGGGCCGATCGGGTAAGCATCAAGATCTTTGCCGGAGTGATGACCGGAATCCTGTTCTACATGCTCAACGGCTTGTTTGCCAATCTCGGTGCGATCAACAGCTGGTCACCGCTGCTCAGCGCAGTCACTCCGTCAGTGCTGTTCATGCTGACGGCGGTGGTCATGATCTGGTGGGTTGAAAAGCGCTGATCGGGACTCAGTGGATGATCAGCCGCGTACCGGCGAGACGATCGTGCAGAAATTGTCGGTCGCGGTCGAACAATGCCCAGAGGATGCCGGCGCCGCCGAGAACGAGGCTCGGCCAGCACAATAGATAGCGCAGGAGCACCCGTGCCGGGCGGACGGGCAAGCCATCACGGGTCACCAGCCGGATGCGCCAGGTTTTCATGGCCAGGGTCTGCCGCCCGTTACTCCAGAACCAGAGAAAATAGATCAGCATCACAAGGAAGCAATGCGCCCAGCCAATGACCGGGGAAACCAGGCGGTGTGCGAAAGCGCCCAGGAGAACGTGCGGCAGAAGCACCAGCACGGCCAGTACTGCAAACAGCAGCAGGGACTCGTACGCCATGCTCAACAGACGACGCAGGATGCCCGGTCGCCCGATGGCCTGCGCAGCAGCCGGCATCAGCGGCGGACTTCCGCTTCGCTGGCGGGCGGCGCAGCCGTGGTAGGCGTTGGTGCGACAGTGACCGGCGGCGGCAGGGGGCTGGCTTCGACTGGCGGGGATGGAGTGCCGACGGCTGGAGGGGCGACTGGTGTCGGCGCTGCAGTGCTGGCGGGCGTGGCGCTACCGGGTAGGCTCCCTGGTTTCGGGACCGACTTGCTTGCGGCTTGCTGCTTGAGTCTTTCCTTTTCTTCTTCCGGCAGGCTGGAGTACTCCTCCCATTTCTGCCGGAGTTCCTGTTTCTTTTCGGCTGGAAGCTGGTTGGCGGTCATGAAGCGCGCGCGCGCCAGGCTGCGCTGCTCGGGGGTCAGTTTCGCCCAATCCTGCATCTGAACCTGGACTCGGCGTTGCTCCTCCGGCGTCATGGTGGCAAAGCGGCGTGTGATGCCCAGCCATTTCTTCTGTTGACTGTACTCCATCGCGTCCCAGTTATCGCTTAGCGGCGCGAGGATGACCTTTTGCGCGACCGGCAACTCGGTCCATTGTGGCTGGGGTGGGGTGACTATGGCCGTCGGGCTGGGTACGTCTGCCCACGCCGTCAGCACGACAAAGCCAGCGAGAATTACTGCGACGCAGAGCTTTTTAGCCATGCATCAAAGCCCTTGTCGGTGAATGCGGCGATTGGCAGATCGTCCGAGAGCAGCGCGCTGTCGATGATCTCGAGTTCGGTGATGCTTTGGTCTGCATACCAGCAAGTGTAGCTGGTGATGCCGAGAACGACGACCAAGGCCAGCAACACCTGCTTGATGTGCAGGTTGTCGACCTGATGCTGTACAAAATTACCTACTCCGGCCAGTACCGATTGGTGGACCAAGACCTTTTGCTGCGTCAATGCCCGTTGTCTTGCACTTTCGAGTCGCTTGAGGGTTTCCACAGGCAGTTCGTTGAGCCCGCGATTCAGGTGTTGCCTGATCTTGTAGGCAAAATGCAGTTCATTCATAAGGTGATTCCTTTTGCTTTCAGTGCAGCCGCCAGCGAGTGATTGGCACGCGAGCAGTGCGTTTTGACGCTGCCCTCCGAGCAGCCCATGGCGGAGGCCGTCTCGGCCACATCCATATCCTCCCAGTAACGCAGGAGGAAGGCTTCCCGTTGACGTGCGGGCAGCGATTCTATCTCTTTTTCAATTATCGCAAGGAGTTGCGTTTGCTGGAGTTGGCCGTCCGGCGTTTGTGGGCTATATGATCCCGATTCACCACTGACCGTTTCAAGTGGATCGTAATCCTCGTCATCGCTGTGTGAAGAAAGCGACGAGAACAAGGTGGTCCACAGCGAGCGAACCTTGCTGCGCCGATAGTAGTCGCGAATCGTGTTCTGCAGGATGCGTTGAAAAAGCATCGGGAGTTCGGTCGACGGGTGATCGCCATATTTCTCGGCGAGCTTCATCATGGCATCCTGAACGATGTCGAGCGCTGACTCTTCATTACGCACCGCGAACATCGCCTGTTTGAAAGCACGACGTTCGATTGCAGTGAGGAAGTCCGACAGTTCGCGTTGGCTGGCCAGAGCGAGAATCCTTGCTGTTGTTGGTTGGAAACTGTTTCCGCAGGCGTCGGTTGTGTGAATGCCTTGACCAATCGTGGCCAAAGCTTTAACGTGGCAGACTTTTTTCGAGCAATTTGCTTGCTGGGGCGACGGCAATGACGATGATGACCGGTGCGGAGATTGTAATCAGGTGCCTGCAGGAAGAAAAGGTCGAATATGTATTCGGCTATCCGGGTGGGGCGGTACTTCACATTTATGATGCCCTGTTCAAGCAGGATCAGATCAAACATATTCTGGTCCGCCACGAACAGGCAGCAGTACATGCGGCCGACGGCCTGGCGCGGTCGTCATACAAAGTCGGCGTGGCGCTGGTGACCTCGGGTCCGGGCGCAACCAACGCCGTGACCGGCATTGCCACGGCCTATATGGATTCGGTGCCGTTGGTGGTGATTTCGGGACAGGTGCCGAATGCCTATATCGGTCAGGACGCCTTCCAGGAGTGCGATACCGTCGGCATCACCCGACCTTGCGTGAAACACAACTTTCTGGTCAATGACGTACACCAGTTGGCGGTGACGATAAAGAAGGCCTTTTATATTGCCAACAGTGGCCGTCCGGGTCCGGTGGTGGTGGATATTCCGAAGGACGTTACCGCAGCCAAGTGCAAGTTCGAGTATCCGGAGACGATCCAGATGCGATCGTACAACCCGGTCATCAAGGGGCATCTGGGCCAGATCAAGAAAGCGGTTCATATGTTGCTCGAGGCCAAGCGGCCGATGATCTACACCGGCGGGGGCGTCATTCTCTCCAATGGTGCCGATCAATTGACCAGGCTTACCCGCCGCCTGGGCTTTCCGATCACCAATACCCTGATGGGCCTCGGCGCTTATCCGGGAACCGACCGGCAATTCCTGGGCATGCCCGGCATGCATGGCACCGTCGAGGCCAATCTGGCGATGCAGCACTGCGACGTGCTGCTGGCCATCGGCGCCCGTTTTGACGATCGGGTGATCGGCAATCCGGAGAATTTCTCTTCCCTGCCGCGCAAGATCATCCACGTCGACATTGATCCCTCGTCGATCTCCAAACGCGTCAAGGTCGATGTGCCGATCGTCGGCAATGTCCCGGATGTTCTAGATGAAATGCTGAGGTTGCTGGAGGCCGGGAATGCCAGTCCGGATTCCGGGGTGCTGGCGGCATGGTGGCAGGAAATCGAGGAGTGGCGCGCCAAGCAGTGCATGAAATACCGGATGAAGAAGAGCATCATCATGCCGCAGTATGTCATGGAGAGGCTGTATGAGGTGACTGGGGGCAAGGCGATCGTGACTTCCGACGTTGGTCAGCATCAGATGTGGGCAGCACAATACTACAAGTTCGACGAGCCGCGGCGTTGGCTCAACTCGGGTGGTCTGGGCACCATGGGTGTCGGTCTGCCCTACGCCATGGGGGCGGCTCTGCAGCATCCGGAGATGGCGATTGCCTGCGTCACCGGCGAAGGCTCGATCCAGATGTGTATCCAGGAACTGTCAACCGCCAAGCAATTTCGTTTGCCGATCAAGATCATCAATCTCAACAACCGCTACCTGGGCATGGTTCGGCAGTGGCAGGAAATGTTTTACGGGAGTCGTTATGCGGAGTCGTACATGGATTCCTTGCCCGACTTCGTCAAGCTGGCGGAAGCTTATGGGCACGTCGGCATGCGCATCGACAAGCCAGAAGACGTCGAGCCGGCGCTGCGCAAGGCATTTATCGACCATAAGGACGATCTCGTATTCATGGATTTCATCACCGATCAGAAAGCGAATGTCTTTCCGATGGTGGCTGCCGGCAAAGGTCTTGCCGACATGATCCTGACTGAAGACCTGTAAGGGAAAGGCAAGATGCGACACATTATTTCAATCCTGCTGGAGAATGAAGCTGGGGCACTGTCGCGGGTGGCTGGTCTGTTCTCGGCGCGCGCTTACAATATCGAGACCTTGACAGTTGCGCCAACCGAAGACACCTCGCTTTCACGGCTGACCATCGTCACTTCGGGTACCGACGCAGTGATCGAGCAGATCACCAAGCAACTGAACAAACTGATCGACGTGATCAAGGTCGTCGATCTCTCCGAGGCTGCCCATATCGAGCGGGAACTGATGCTCATCAAGGTGCGTGCCACGGGCAAGGACCGCGAGGAACTGAAGCGTCTGGCCGACATCTTCCGCGGTCACATCATCGACGTCACCGAATCGACCTACGTGGTCGAGCTGACAGCCAGTGGCGCGAAACTCGACTCGTTCATACAGGCGATCGATGCCGGATTGATTCTCGAGACGGTACGTACCGGCGTGTGCGGCATCGGCCGTGGTGAACGCATTCTAAAAGTCTAATCAGATCGAACTGCGGGATAGAAGGAAATTTCATGAAAGTTTATTACGACAAGGACGCCGACCTCTCCCTGATCAAGGGCAAGAAAGTCACCATCGTTGGCTACGGATCCCAGGGCCATGCACACGCGCAGAATCTGAGCGATTCCGGCGTCAAGGTCACGGTCGGTTTGCGCAAGGAGGGTTCGTCCTGGAGCAAGGCCGAGAATGCCGGCTTGAAGGTGGAGGAGGTGGCCCGGGCCGTCAGGGGTGCCGATGTGGTGATGATGCTACTCCCGGATGAGACCATTCCGCAGGTGTATCATGCGGATGTGGCGCCGAACATGAAGAAGGGGGCTGCCTTGGCCTTTGCCCACGGCTTCAATGTACATTACAATCAGGTGGTGCCGCGAGATGATGTGGATGTCATCATGATTGCGCCAAAGGGGCCGGGGCATACGGTTCGCTCGGAGTATCTCAAGGGGGGCGGCGTGCCGTCGCTGATCGCGGTACACCAGGATCGTAGCGGGAAGGCCAAGGATATCGCGCTTTCCTATGCCGCAGCGAATGGCGGAACCAAGGGCGGGGTGATCGAGACCAACTTCCGTGAAGAGACTGAAACCGACCTCTTCGGAGAGCAGACCGTGCTCTGCGGTGGGGTCGTCGAACTGGCCAAGATGGGCTTCGAGACGCTGGTCGAGGCGGGTTACGCACCCGAAATGGCGTACTTCGAGTGCCTGCATGAACTCAAGCTGATCGTCGACCTGATGTATGAAGGCGGCATTGCCAACATGAACTACTCGATTTCGAACAATGCTGAATATGGCGAGTACGTGACCGGGCCGGAAGTGATCAACGAAAGCTCGCGTGCGGCCATGCGTGCGGCGCTCAAACGGATTCAGAACGGTGATTACGCGAAGATGTTCGTCCTCGAAGGGCGCACCAACTATCCGGCGATGACCGCGCGTCGCCGCCTGATGGCACAGCATGAGATCGAGACCGTTGGCGCCAGGCTGCGCGACATGATGCCCTGGATCAAGAAGAACCGGCTGGTGGATCAGAGCAAGAACTGATCGATTGAATGAAGGCAGTCGCGCTGCCTTCTGCCCTCTTGGTTCCTGCCCGTTTTCACTGCATAGCGCAATGCCCGAAATCAAGCCTCGCAAGACCTTGTTCAACCCCGAGTTGCGGCGTCGAGGCATCTATGTTCTGCCGAACCTGTTCACCACGGCTGCGCTGTTCGGCGGTTTCTTCGCCATCGTGCAGGCGATGAAGGGCAGCTTCGAACTGGCTGCGGTGGGTATTTTTGTGGCTATGGTGCTTGATGGACTCGATGGGCGGGTAGCGCGTATGACGCGCACGCAAAGCGCGTTCGGGGCGGAGTACGATTCGCTGTCCGACATGGTCTCGTTCGGCGTCGCCCCAGCGCTGGTGACCTACGCATGGACGCTCAAGGACATGGGGCGACTCGGCTGGATTGCCGCCTTCATCTACTGCGTCGGCGCAGCGCTCAGGCTGGCGCGCTTCAATACGACGCTGGAAGTGATCGATCGGCGTTATTTCCAGGGCTTGCCAAGTCCGGCCGCTGCGGCGCTGGTGACCGGTTTCTTCTGGGTGATGATCGACAAGCAGATTGCCGCTGCTGACGTGCGCTGGCTGGCCTGTGGGCTGGTGATCTTTGCCGGCATCTCGATGGTGTCCAATGTCCGCTTCTACAGTTTCAAGGACGTCAACCTGCGGCGCAGCGTACCGTTCATCTTTGTTGTCGCCATTGCACTTGGCTTTGCCGTGCTCTCCTACGATACGCCGGTGGCCCTCTTTGGTCTTTTCGTTGCGTATGCTCTCTCGGGGTACGTCCTGGCACTGATGCAGCTACTCCGGCGCAAGCCATCGCCGCCGCCAGTGGCTTAATGTGAAAGTCGCGTTAGCGACTCACGAATCTCCCCTCCCCACTTGTGGGGGAGGGGTCGGGGGAGAGGGAAACGGTCATGACTTTCATGATCCGGGGTGCCTTGCAAAGTCATGACCGTTAGCTCGGCATCGCCCGTCTTGCGACACGAAGCCTCTCGCAGTTTCGGTCGGTGGCCCGGCCAGGGTAGTTCATCCTTATCTCCGGAGTGAGCACATGAAAGAGCACTTGGTAATTTTTGATACCACACTGCGCGACGGCGAACAGAGCCCGGGCGCTTCGATGACCAGGGAAGAGAAGCTGCGCGTTGCGCGCCAGCTTGAGCGCATGCAGGTTGACGTGATCGAGGCAGGTTTTGCGGCAGCTTCCCCCGGAGACTTCGAGGCCATCCAGTCGATTGCCAAAGTCATCAAGGGGTCGACGATCTGCTCCCTTGCCCGTTCCAACGAGAATGACATCCGCCGTGCCGGCGAGGCGATTGCGCCGGCAGCGCGGGGGCGTATTCATACGTTCATCGCCACCAGCCCGATCCACATGGAGAAAAAATTGCGCATGACGCCAGACCAAGTGGTCGAGGCGGCCGTGCGAGCCGTGCACTGGGCGCGCGAATATACGGACGATGTCGAGTTCTCGGCCGAGGACGCGGTGCGTTCGGAGGTCGATTTCCTTTGTCGAGTTTTCGCGGCGGCCATCGACGCGGGCGCCACGACCATCAATGTGCCCGACACCGTTGGCTACAGCGTTCCCTCAGTGTGGGGCGATCTGATGCGCACCCTGATCGAGCGCGTAGCGGGGGCAAACCGGGTGGTATGGTCTACCCATTGCCATAACGATCTGGGCATGGCGGTCGCCAATTCGCTGTCGGCGGTGTTGGCCGGTGCCCGTCAGGTCGAATGTACGATCAACGGCCTGGGGGAGCGGGCAGGCAACGCCTCGCTCGAAGAAGTGGTGATGGCGGTGCGTACTCGCAGTGACCTGTTTCCGGTACAAACGCGTATCGATACGACGCAAATCGTTCCTGCGTCAAAGTTAGTCTCCCAGATTACCGGCTACCCGGTGCAGCCCAACAAGGCCGTCGTTGGTGCCAACGCATTTGCGCACGAATCCGGAATTCACCAGGATGGCGTTCTCAAACATCGCGAGACCTACGAGATCATGCGTGCCGAGGACGTGGGCTGGGCTCAGAACAAGCTGGTGCTTGGCAAGCACTCGGGACGCAATGCCTTCAAGTCACGCCTGTTGGCGCTGGGTATCGTTCTTGACGGGGAGGAGGCGCTGAATGTCGCGTTTGCCAGGTTCAAGGAACTGGCCGACAAAAAGCATGAAATCTTTGACGAAGACCTGCAGGCACTGGTTTCGGATGAAGACCTGACGCCTGATGGCGAGTACTACAAGCTGGTCTATTCACGGGTTTGTTCGGAAACCGGTGAAACGCCCGCGGCGGATGTCACACTGACGGTCGGTGGTGTCGAGAAGAAGGCATCGGGGATGGGCAGCGGCCCGGTCGACGCGGCATTCAAGGCGATCGAATCGATCGCTAGCAGCGGCGCAGAATTGCTGCTTTATTCGGTCAATGCGATTACCACCGGTACCGACGCACAGGGCGAGGTAACCGTTCGTTTGGCAAAGGCAGGCCGCATCGTCAATGGCAATGGTGCCGATACCGACATCGTCATTGCTTCGGCGAAGGCCTATCTCAATGCCTTGAACAAACTTCAGTTTCCCGATCGGTTGGATCCGCAGGGCGACGTCTGACGGCCAGCGCGGAGTGGGCCTGGCGTTGATTCAGCGTGCCGAGGGGCGGGTCAGTCTGGCGCAGGCGACGCTGGCGCCAAAGAAGATCAGCGCCAGGATGGTTTCGGCGATCGCCAGCCACTGCCCAGTACCCTGTTCGGTGGTGGCGCGCACGATGCCTTCAGTGAAATAGAGCAGGATCAGCATCGATGCCCACTGGTACGTATAGCGGCGGCCATGCAGTATCCCGAACAGCGGCGCTAGCAGCGGCAGGCACTTCAGGGCTAGCCAGGAACCGCCGGGCTGGACCGGTGCCAGGCGCAACTCCCAGGCGAGACACAAAAAAATCAGCGCAATCAGGCTGCTGCATGCCATCAGGTAGAGACCGCGGCGCATCAGGTGTCGAGCTTCAGGGCGATGGTCGCGAGTCTTCGTCCCTGCGCGAAAGCGAGACGCCGTTCTTCATCACTGAGTGTCGGGTTGCTTTCGCCACCGGCGACATGGCTGGCGCCATAAGGAGTCCCACCACTGCGAGTGGTGGAAAGTGCCGTCTCGGTATAAGGCAGGCCGATCAGCAGCATGCCGTGATGCAGGAGCGGCAACATCATCGATAGCAGCGTACTCTCCTGTCCGCCATGCTGACTGGCGGTAGAGGTGAACACGCAGGCTGGTTTTCCGGCCAGTATTCCGGCAGACCATTCGGCTGCGGTACTGTCCCAGAAGTACTTCATTGGCGCAGCCATGTTGCCGAATCGGGTTGGGCTGCCGAGTGCCAGCCCAATGCATTCCGCAAGGTCGGCCGCCTCGACATAAGGTGCTCCGGCAGCAGGCACTGCCGGTGCGCGGGTGCTGCACTCCGACGAGACCTTGGGGACGGTACGCAGACGTGCCGTAGCACGCCCGGTTGACTCGATGCCGCGGGCAATCTGCTGAGCCATGGCGCGCACTGAACCATGATGACTGTAGTAAAGAACGAGAATTTCGGACATCACTCTATTTTATAACCACCTTATGTTGACCTCACATTTTCCTTGGCGTCGTTTCGTGGTGCGCGTCTGGCGTCGCTTTGTCGAGGAGAACTTTGATCAGATCAGCGCCAGCCTCGCCTTCACCACGCTGCTTTCATTGGTGCCGCTGGTTGCTGTGGTCCTGAGCATTGTCGCGCTTGTTCCGTTTTTCCCGAGCATGGTTGAGCAGCTGGAGCTTTCTCTGGCCCGCAGCCTGCTGCCGGAGCGTGGCGCCGAGATGATCATCGCTTACATCCTCGAGTTTTCCCAGAAGGCGGCCGAGGTCACTGTGATTGGTTCGCTGGTTTTGGTGGTGACGGTCCTGATGCTGTTGCTGACCATTGAGCGCGCCTTCAATCACGTCTGGTTGGTGCGGGAGACGCGCCCCTGGTGGCGGCGCCTGCGTTTGTTTGCCGCTTTGGTTGCCTTGTGGCCGGTGGTGATTGGTAGCGTGCTGCTGGCCACCTCTTATGCTGTTACCACTTCGCTTGGCGTTCTGGACGAGCCGCCGTGGGTCAGGCAAATCCTGTTCAAGGCACTCGGGTTGGTGGTCGCGAGCTTGTTTCTTGGCGGGCTTTACCATGCTCTTCCCAATACCCGGGTGGCGACGCGCGACGCGGCATGGGCCGGCCTGTTTGCCGCGCTGGGCTTCCTGCTGTTGCAAAAGGGATTCGAGCTGTACCTGTCAAACTTTCCAACCTACACCGCCGTTTACGGTACGTTCGCGACGCTACCGATGTTTCTTTTGTGGCTCTATCTGTCGTGGGCGGTGGTACTGCTGGGTGCGCTGGTTGCGGCGACCCTGCCCGAGTTCAGGGATACTGGAAATCGTCATTCGCCCCCCTAACGGTCATGACTTTTCCAGGTGCCCCCGATCATCAAAGTCATGACCGTTTCCCTCCCTTGCAGGCGCATTCCGGCTTGCACGCCGGAGTCGCTCGATGGGCACGGAGCAGGCTCCGCGACTTTCACATTAAAAAGGGTTCTGTATAGGTGCGATCGACATGATCTCGACGCTGCCGGTTTGTTCTTCAATGCCGGTCCTGCTGACTTCACGCACACTGACGTTGTCGCCCTCGATCAGCAGAAGCAATTTCTCGCGTTCTTTCGGCAAGGTTCCTGTGGCGACCACTAGCGACTGACCGGAACGAAGCTTCGGGATTTCCGGCAGAATAAGAACTCGCAGATACTCGGTTCCCGTATCATGGGAGGGCTGGGCGAGAATGGCCGGGACTGCCTTGGGCGCGAGAATCTGCAAACCGAGTTCAAGATGCTCGGGGTTTTCCGACAAAGCCCAGCGAACTAGGCAAACCTGCCAGTTCTGGTCAGCGTCTGTGCGAATCGCGACCACATTCCCAACCGACAGTACCCCGGTGTTGCCGGAGACATGCATGACGGCATAGCCCTCGGGACTTTCATTGGTCACCATCCACGTCGATACGTTGACACTTGCCGGCGCGCCTTTCTGGCCGAGATGCCACAGTCCATCGATGCCTGAACCGAGGAGTGCGCGGTGGTTCTGTCTGCGGCGAATAAAGCGGCGTTTTCCTAAGTCGCTCCAGCGAGTTGCGAGGCGGCCAAGAACACCGCGTCCGGCTGACGTGCCTGCGAAGTCCGGCAGGTTCAGCTCTGGTGCGGAGATGCCCGCGTCGAGTTGGGCAATCTGAGCCCTGAGCAGGAAGCACAGGCGAACGCATGAAAAACAATCGAGCGGGGCGGTGGGTCGAGAGAGCTTGCGTAGGGCAGAGAAGGCGGCTACGTCGCGCGCGGGATCGATCCAGAAAGTTGCCGAAGTGACGGACAGCTCCGTGGAGATCGGTTCAACCTGATCGGAAAAGCGTTCAAAGTAGTCAGCAAGGAACAGGACTTCCTGTGGCGTCAGTGACGTGGGCTGAGCACAGCCGAGCAGGACTGCCGAATAATAGACGTCCTGCAGCCTGCGCGAGGTGCCTCTCGGGACCGCTGTATCCACCTGCAGACGTCGCGCCCTTGCATAGGTCTGATGCAGCTGCTGCCAGGCGCCAGTGGGGGCTGGACAGGCAATCAGGTGACTAATCATCAGCTGTTGCGCAAGGGCTTGCAGACTTCGCCACAGTGCCAGCTCGGGTGGCCGGGCCAGGGAGGATTCCTCCAGCAGTGCCAGCATATCGTCAGCGAGCATTTGCAGCAGGCCCAGAACGCCATTCACGATGCGGCGTGTCTTGCGTGGTACAGGGAGTACCAGGTCTCTGGTCAGCGACGGGAGCAGGCAGGCGATGACCCGCATGCCGCGCTTGTACATGCGGTCGAGCGCATGAGCGCGTTGTACTGAGGTGACTTGGATCTCGCGTAACGCCTGCAGATGGGATCGCAATATCGGCAGTTCGTCAACCGGCTGCGGTGCCGCTGGCGACGTGAGCCACTGGAGAATGTTTCGTATGTCCATCTGATGCACAGCGTTGCGAACTGTGCCAGCAGGGTTAAAAGCGGTTTCGGTCATCAGCAATCTGCCAAAGGAGTTGGAGTTTGCATCATGCTGCTGTCAGCATGGTCGTTGTCTGGCCTGTGGCAGCACAGGGCAGCTACCGCGGAGCCCAGAAGCATTCCTTAAAATCAGAGCCTTGTGTCACCACTTTGATTAAGCGGATTATACCTGTGAGTGCAAACTGGTGGGCAAGCGAAGTTTCTGTTGCAGTGGTTTCCTGCGCCTGGTGGATCGCTGTCCTCGTGATCGCCGCGACGCTCTGCGCATCTTTTCTTGCTTTCTTGCTATAATTCCATCTTTTTCCTGGATTTGGAAGAGATTGACATGGTTGTTATTCGCCTAGCCCGTGGTGGTGCCAAGAAGCGCCCCTTTTACAATATGGTGGTCGCTGATTCGCGCGCTCGCCGCGATGGCCGCTTCATCGAGCGCATCGGTTTCTACAACCCGCAGGCTGCAGGCAATGAGCGGGGGCTGCACATTGCGGCTGATCGCCTCAGTTACTGGCAGCAGCAGGGTGCCCAGGCTTCGCCGACGGTGACTCGTCTGCTCAAGCAATCGATCAAGGCCGCAGCAGCCTGAGCCTTGGCTGTTGCGTGCGTGCCTGACACGAGCGGAGTGCTTGCCCAGGAATCCCCGCCTGCCGACATCGTTGTCCTCGGCAAGATTGTATCTGCCTCCGGGCTGCAGGGTAGGGTGCGCGTACATCCGTTTGCCGACGATCCGCTGAGCTGGTCGCGACTGACTCACTGGTGGGTTGGTCGGGAGGGCGATGCCCCCAATCTGTGGCGTCAGACGAAACTGCTCAGATGCCAGCTCCGCAACGGTCTGCTGCTTGCCGAGCTCGCGTGCCTGGCCGATCGTACCGCCGCTGAAGCGATGAGCGGCGCTCTGGTTGGCGTGCCGCGTGTAGCCTTGCCGCCGACGGCGGCCGACGAATACTATTGGGCCGACCTCGTTGGTCTGGAAGTACGCAATACTTGCGATCAATCACTGGGTCGGATTCTCGGTTTGATTGAAACGCCGGCCAATACCGTGCTGCGGGTTGGCGATGGCGAGAGTGGCGAAAGACTGTTGCCTTTTGTGGCTGCGATCGTGCTGGATGTGGACCTCGCCGGGCGATGGGTTCGCGTTGACTGGGAAACGGATTGGTGATTGCACCAGAGGTGAGGTCGCTGATTGTTGATGTCGTGACCTTGTTTCCCGAAATGTTTGCCGTGCTCACGCACGCGGGGGTGACGCGCAAGGCGCTGAAAACCGGGCGCTGGAGCCTGAACTTGTGGAATCCGCGTGATTTTACTTGCGACCGGCACCGGAGCGTCGATGATCGTCCGTATGGCGGTGGGCCGGGGATGGTGATGATGCCAGCGCCCATGGAAGCGGCAATCGAGGCGGCACGAGCGCGGCAGCAGGCGCTGGGTGTGCCTGCCAGCCGCGTCATCTGCCTGTCACCGCAGGGCACGCTATTGACCCATGCGCGGGTGCTGCGCATGGCCCAGGCCGATGAAGCACTGCTGCTGGTTTGTGGGCGCTATGAAGGAATTGACGAACGGGTCATCGCACGCTGTGTCGATGAGGAAATTTCCATCGGAGATTTCGTCCTCTCGGGGGGAGAAATTCCGGCGATGGTGCTTCTGGACGCAGTTGTCAGACAGTTGCCAGGGGTGCTCAACGACGCCGAGTCGGCACAACAGGATTCGTTTGTGGCGGGCTTGCTGGATTGCCCGCACTATACGCGGCCCGAGGAATACGCCGGGCTGCGGGTGCCGGAGGTGCTGCTCTCTGGTCACCATGAGGAAATACGACGATGGCGCCTACAGCAGGCGCTGGGTCGGACGTGGCAGCGACGTCCCGAGTTGTTGGCTGGGCGCGCGTTGTCAAAATCGGAAACGCAACTCCTGGTGAAGTTTCAGGAGCAATGCGGTCAGGACAATAAAGCGTAATTCGCTTGCATGGAGTTCAACAATGAATCTGATCGAGCAACTTGAGCAGGAAGAAATCGCCCGTCTGGGCAAGGTCATACCGCCGTTTGCACCGGGCGACACAGTCGTCGTCCAGGTCAAGGTGAAGGAAGGGGCTCGCGAGCGCCTGCAGGCTTACGAAGGCGTGGTGATCGCCAAGCGCAATCGCGGCCTCAATTCCAGTTTCATCGTCCGCAAGGTTTCGTCCGGCGAGGGTGTCGAACGTACCTTTCAGACCTATTCGCCGCTGGTGGCGGCGATTGAAGTGAAGCGTCGCGGTGACGTACGGCGTGCCAAGCTTTACTACCTGCGCGAGCGGTCAGGCAAGTCGGCGCGGATCAAGGAAAAACTGGTCCGTCGGCAGCGCTGAACCCCCCCCACCATCCTGCTGAAACGCGACGAAGTCGGGAGAGACTTCGTCGCATTCTTCGGGGTAGCCTCAAGCGGAAGCCGGAGGAGTCCGCTTGTCGTTTCCGATCAGTGCATAAGCTGAGTGATTGTGGATTGATTCGAAGTTTTCGGACTCGATCACGTAGGCGTCGATACGTTGCTCAGCGTTGAGACGTGCTGCCACATCGCGCACCATATCCTCGACGAACTTCGGATTGTCGTAAGCCCGCTCGGTGACGTATTTTTCATCAGGGCGTTTGAGCAGGCCATACAGATCACAGGAGGCCTCGGCTTCGACGAAGCGAACCAGTTCTTCGATCCACAGGTGATCGTTGATCTGGACGGTGACGGTGACATGAGAGCGCTGGTTGTGAGCGCCACGCTCGGAAATCTGTTTTGAACACGGGCAGAGACTGGCGACCGGGACAGTGACCTTGATCGTAGACTCGATGCGGCCGTGGCAGATCTCGCCAATCAGCGTCACGTCGTAATCCATCAGGCTCTGCACTTCGGAGACCGGCGCCGTCTTGTTGATGAAATACGGAAAGCTCATTTCGATATGGCCGGTTTCGGCTTCCAGCCGGTTGACCATTTCACGCAGCATGGCCGGAAAATTCTCGACCGAAATCTCGCGCTCGTGGCTGTTGAGAATTTCCACGAAACGTGACATGTGGGTGCCCTTGAAGTTGTGCGGAAGGCCGACATACATGTTGAAGATGGCGATCGTATGCTGGATGCCGCCAGATTTGTCAAGCACCTTGACCGGGTGCCGGATGGCCTTGATCCCCACTTTGTTGATGGCGATCTGTCGGGTATCGGTCGAGCCCTGGACGTCGACCATGACGGCGGGGCTGCGTGAGGTTTCGGGTGCGTTCATTGCTGCTCCAGGTAATTATTTTTGGGACGGTGGCATCGACTCGCCCGAATCCGCCGTGCCGTTTTGATGTGCGCGTACTGCACGGACAATTCCTTCGCGGTCGAGTCCGATTTCAGCCAGCAGCAGTGCTTGATCTCCATGTTCGATGAAATGGTCGGGGATTCCCAGCCGCAACAGGCGAACCGAACTGGCGATGTCTTCGAGGACCCGTTCGACCTCTGAGCCGGCACCACCAATCACGGCATTCTCTTCGACGCTGACCAGCAGAGAATGTTCCGCAGCCAGCGCAATGATCAGGTCGCGGTCGATTGGTTTGACAAAGCGCATGTTGGCGACGCTGGCATCGAGCTCTTCGGCGGCAGCGAGAGCCGGCGTCAGCATGCTGCCAAAGGCGAGCAGCGCAACGCCGCTACCGATACGGCGGATTTCGCCCTTGCCCACCGGTAGTCCGACCAGTTCCTTGTCGACGGCCACGCCGGCACCGCTGCCGCGCGGGTAGCGAACCGCACTGGGACCGTCGAGGCGGTAGGCGGTGGTCAGCATCTTGCGACACTCGTCTTCGTCGGACGGGGTCATCACTACCATATTGGGGATGCAGCTCAGGAACGAGAGGTCGAAAGCGCCATGGTGGGTGGGTCCATCGGCGCCGACTAGGCCGCCGCGGTCCAGCGCGAAGACCACTGGCAGATTCTGCAGCGCCACATCATGCACCAGTTGATCGTAGCCGCGCTGCAGGAAGGTCGAGTAGATCGCCAGAACCGGTCGCAGCCCCTCGCAAGCCAGGCCAGCGGCAAAGGTGACGGCATGCTGCTCGGCAATACCGACATCGTAATAGCGGTCAGGGTAGCGTTGGCTGAAGCGCAGCAGGCCGGATCCTTCGCGCATGGCCGGGGTGATGCCGACGAGTTTCGGGTCTGCCGCCGCCATGTCGCAGAGCCAGTCGCCAAAAATCTGCGTGTAACTGGGCTTGGCCCCGCTCGGGCTACCGGCGATCCCGACCTCGGGCTGAAACTTCGAGACCCCGTGGTAGAGAATCGGGTCAACCTCTGCCAGCTTGTAACCCTGCCCCTTCTTGGTGATCACATGCAGGAACTGCGGCCCCTTCAGATTTTTCAGGTTCTGCAGGGTGGGGATCAGCGATTCGAGGTCGTGGCCGTCGATCGGGCCAATATAGTTGAATCCCATTTCCTCGAACAGGGTGCCAGGTGTCAGCATGCCCTTGACG
The DNA here is from genome assembly GCF_000584955.1 of Candidatus Accumulibacter vicinus. Lineage (NCBI taxonomy): Bacteria > Pseudomonadati > Pseudomonadota > Betaproteobacteria > Candidatus Accumulibacter > Candidatus Accumulibacter vicinus. Next base: position 171,819 of record NZ_JDSS02000006.1, on the reverse strand, counting down.
TGTTCCTCGGCGCGTTTGGCGAATTCTCGTAGCGAGGGCGAAAAGTCGAGAATCTTCTCACCTGCCTTGCGAGCGGCATTGAAGCTGCCCCCGGAGAAGAGCCGCGCCAGGTAGCGGTTGAGGGCACCCACCGCAGGTGAGATCGACATGTCGTTGTCGTTGAGCACGACGAGCATGTCGGCGTCCGCCACGCCGGCATTGTTCAGTGCTTCAAAAGCCTGGCCGGCGGACATTGCGCCATCGCCGATGATCGCCACGACCTTGCGCGACTCGCCTTTGATCTTGGCGGCCAGCGCCATGCCAAGGGCAGCCGAGATCGAGGTGGATGAGTGACCGACACCGAAAGTGTCGTACCTGCTTTCGCTGCGCTTTGGAAAACCCGAAACGCCGCCGTGCATTCGCAGCCTGGCCATGCCGGTGCGCCGACCGGTGAGTACCTTGTGCGGGTAGGTCTGGTGGCCGACGTCCCATACCAGGCGATCGTGCGGGGTGTCGAATACATGGTGCAGGGCGACCGTGAGTTCGACCGTGCCGAGGTTCGAAGAAAGATGCCCGCCGGTCCTGGCTACCGATTCCACCAGGAAGCTGCGCAACTCGTCGGCGAGTTGCGGCAGTTGCTTGCGCTCAAGTTTGCGAACCTGCGCAGGATCACAGATGGTGTCGAGGAGAGGGTAACGAGTCATGGGTCGTCCTGCTGAAGCGCTCGGTGGCAGACAGAAGTGGGTCTTAGAACTTGCGCTGAGTGATGAAATCGGTCAGTTCGACCAGCCGCTGAGCGCGTACATCGAAAATGGCGAGGGCTTCGATTGCCTGTTCCCTGAGATCGGCAGCAAACTCACGTGCGCGGTCGAGTCCCATCAAGGTGACATAGGTTGGTTTGTCGGCGGCTGCATCCTTGCCTGCCGTCTTACCCAGCGTCGCTGTGCTGACCGTGCAGTCGAGGATGTCGTCGACGACCTGGAACAGCAGGCCGACGCGTTTTGCAAAGCGATCCAGCGATGCACGTTCTGCAACCGTCAGTGCCTGGCCGCACAGTCCACCGAGCAGCACGGCGGCACGGATCAGGGCACCCGTCTTGAGCGCATGCATCAATTCGAGTTCGGGTTGATTGAGTCGCTTGCCGACTGCCTCAAGGTCGATCGATTGCCCGCCAGCCATGCCACAGGAACCGCTGGCGCGCGCCAGGAGGTGCAACATTTCCAGTTGCCGGCAGGGGTCACCAAAATCCGCGCGCGCCAGCAGTTCGAAAGCTAGCGACTGCAGGCTGTCACCAACCAGCAGAGCGGTTGCCTGGTCGTACTCGACATGGCAGGTTGGTTGGCCGCGGCGCAGCACGTCGTCGTCCATGCACGGCAGGTCATCATGCACCAGCGAGTAGCTATGGATCAGCTCGACGGCGCTGGCGGCGACTGCCAGTCGCTCTGCTGCAGCGTCGGTCAATTCACCGGCAGCGAACACCAGCAATGGGCGCACCCGCTTACCGCCATTCAGGGTGGCGTAGCGCATGGCCTGGTGCAGACGGCCTGGAATGGCCTCGCCGGGCGGCAGGCAGTGGGCAAGCGTTGTTTCCAGTCGATCCTGAACACTGAACATCCAGTCCGGAAAGGACAGCCTGTGGGGATTGGCAGGCTGCAAGGAAGGCGTGCTCATGGCGCCTCTCCGCCTGCCGACTTGAAATCGCGCAGCGTGCCATTCTCGAGAATCTGGATCTGGCGTTCGGCGTCGCTGAGTTGCTGCTGGCAGTGCTGGAGCAGCTCACTACCGCGTCGATATGCGGCCAGCGATTCTTCGAGCGGCAGGCGGCCCTCCTCCATATGCTGAACGATCTGTTCGAGTTCGGCGAGTGCTGCTTCGAATTTCAGTTCACCAACAGCTGTTCCTGCCTTGCCGGAGGTGGCATTGTCTGCAAGGTGCCCGGAGTTTGGTTGTGGCATCGGAAAGGTTCGGCTCAAACTGGCAAAAATAGCCTATTAGTGGGCTTCCGGTCAAATGAAAACATACTTCGTGTGCCACGATTGACATCGCGATTTGGTCGTCTGTCGAGTAAAATCGCGGCTTCATCCCTGCCAAACCAATTCCGATGCGTACCACACGGTTTTTTCTGTCCACGCTCAAAGAAGCGCCCTCTGACGCTGAAGTCATCAGCCACCAGCTGATGCTGCGTGCCGGGATGATCAAACGGCTGGCGGGTGGGATCTATACCTGGATGCCGATCGGGTTGCGCGTGCTGCGCAAGGTCGAGAAGATCATCCGCGAGGAGATGAATGACGCGGGAGCAATCGAGCTGTCGATGCCGGCAGTGCAGCCAGCAGAACTGTGGCAGGAGTCCGGGCGCTGGGAGCAGTATGGCCCTGAACTGCTGCGCTGCAAGGATCGGCACCAGCGCGATTTCGTCATTGGTCCGACGCATGAAGAGGTGATCACCGATATCGTGCGCAGAGAGGTGAAGAGTTATCGCCAGTTGCCCGTGCACTTCTACCAGATACAGGTCAAGTTTCGCGACGAAATCCGGCCGCGTTTCGGTATCATGCGCGGTCGCGAATTTCTGATGAAGGACGGTTACTCGTTCCATAGCAGCTTCGATGACCTGCAGCGCGAATACCGAAACATATTCGACACCTATACGCGGATATTCACGCGTCTCGGACTGAAGTTCCGTGCCGTCGCTGCCGACACGGGTTCGATCGGCGGTACTGGATCACATGAGTTTCACGTCCTGGCGGATTCCGGCGAGGACGCACTGGCGTATTGTCCGGATTCGGATTTTGCTGCCAACGTCGAACTGGCCGAGGCCCTGGCTCCGCCGGATGGACGCTCCGCAGCAACTGTCGACCTGCAGAAGGTTGCCACACCAGATCGTATTCGCTGCGAGGATGTCGCTGCATTCCTCGACATTCCGGTAACCAAGATGGTCAAGGCCATCGCCATCGTGTTGAATGACGCGGCAGAAGGTTCAGGTCGGCTGGCGCTGATCCTGCTGCGCGGTGACCACCAGTTGAACGAACTCAAGGCCCAGAAGACCATCGGCGAGTTCCGTTTCGCGCGCGACGATGAGATCGCTGCAGCCCTTGGCGGCCCGCCTGGCTATATTGGTCCTGTCGGTATTGCCAACATACCGGTCTTCGCCGATCGCAGTGTGGCGGTGATGAGCGACTTCGTTTGCGGCGCCAATGCGCAGGGTTTCCATCTTGTCGGTGTCAACTTCGTTCGCGATCTGGTCGAGCCGACACTGGTCGGCGATTTCCGGAATGTCGTCGCCGGCGACCGGTCGCCGGATGGGCGGGGTACGCTCGAACTGTGTCGGGGCATTGAAGTGGGGCACATCTTCCAGTTGCGCAGCAAGTACGCCGAAGCACTCAAATGCGGCTTTCTCGACGAAAATGGTCAGGGCCGGGTCATGGAAATGGGGTGTTACGGCATTGGCGTGACCCGCGTCGTTGGCGCGGCCATCGAACAGGGGCATGATCAACGCGGCATCATTTTCCCGGCGGCGATTGCGCCGTTCCAGGTGTGCATCGTTCCCATGGCTTATGCCAAGAGCGATGCGGTGCGGGCAGCAGCCGATGCCTTGTACGCCGAACTGATGCACGCCGGTATCGACGTTCTGCTTGACGACCGCAATGAGCGTCCGGGTGTGATGTTCGCCGAAATGGAGCTGATCGGCATCCCACACCGCGTGGTGGTCGGTGAACGCGGACTTGCGGCAGGAAAGTTCGAATACAAGGGCCGGGTCGACGCCGAATCGCAGATGCTGCCGATGACCGAGATCGGCCAGTTCCTGAAGGACCGGCTGTGCGCTGCGTAGCGGTGCTGTTCATGCTCCTGTTGCCAATGGCGGTACACGCCGGGGCGCAGAAGTATGAACCCCTTTCGGCGAGTGTGCAGTCGGCTCTATCGAGAACGGTTTCGGATCGGGCGCCACCAAGGAGCTCGTTTCAGGATTCGATGGAGGCGATCGACTGGCTGACCGAGATGTCACGCCGGCTTGAGAAGCGCATCCCTGACCGTGAAGCCCGTTTCGAATTCCTGCGCTCGGTGCACTACGAAGCGACGCGCGCAGGTCTCGATCCTCAACTGGTACTCGGCCTGATCCAGGTCGAAAGCGGTTTCAAGAAATACGCGGTATCAAGCGCCGGCGCGCGAGGTTTTATGCAGGTGATGCCATTCTGGATCAAGCTCGTCGGAACCGGCGATGACAACCTCTTTCATTTGCGCACCAATCTTCGTTACGGGTGCACCATCCTTCGCCACTATCTCGACATCGAGCGTGGCGACCTCTACCGCGCGCTGGGCCGTTACAATGGCAGCCTTGGCCAGCCCGAATACCCGAACATGGTACGCATGGCCTGGCAGAATCAGTGGTCCTATACGAAGAGCAAGCTGGCGCTACGTTGACCGGGCTGTGAACCGGTACTGCGGGCATCATCGCATCCCCGGCAGCATCCCCTTGATGCCACGCATCAACTGCGCCATGCCCCCTCTGGAGAACTGCTTCATCATTTTCTGTGCCTGTTCGAATTGTTTGAGCAGACGGTTGACCTCCTGCACCTGAACTCCGGCACCCATGGCAATGCGGCGCTTGCGTGCGGCCTTGAGCAACTCGGGCCGGCTGCGCTCGGTGGGGGTCATCGAATTGATAATGCCTTCAATCCTCGCGACCGCCTTTTCCTCGCTGCCTGCCGGTAGCTGACCGGCTCCCTGCGAGAATTGCGCCGGCAGCTTCTCGATCATCGAAGACAGCCCTCCCATCTTGCGCATCTGGCCGATCTGGTCCTTGAAGTCATTGAGATCGAAGCCCTTGCCCGATTTCAGCTTCTTCGCGAACTCAAGCGCCTTTTCTTCGTCGATGCCCTTCTGCGCATCCTCGATCAGCGACAGCACGTCGCCCATGCCAAGGATTCGCGACGCCATTCGCTCCGGGTGAAAGGCTTCGAGGCCCGTCAGTTTTTCGCCGATTCCGGCAAACTTGATCGGTTGGCCAGTGACGTGCCGAACCGAAAGGGCGGCACCCCCACGCGCGTCGCCATCGAGCTTGGTGAGGATGATGCCAGTCAGCGGTAGTGCATCGCTGAACGCCCGCGCGGTATGGATGGCATCCTGACCGAGCATCGCATCGACGACGAAAAGAGTCTCGATGGGCCTGATGGCGGCGTGAATATCGGCAATTTCCTTCATCATTGCCTCGTCGATTGCCAGCCGACCGGCAGTATCCACGAGCAGGACGTCGTGGTAGTGCCGCTTTGCCCAGTCGACCGCCTGGCGTGCGATATCGACCGGCTGGTCGGTCGTCGCCGAGGGAAAGAAATCGGCACCCGCCTGTGCCGCAACCGTTTTCAACTGTTCGATTGCCGCCGGGCGGTAGACGTCGCAGGAAACCACGAGCACCTTTTTTCTTTGCGTCTCGCGCAACATTCTGGCGAGCTTGCCGACCGTGGTGGTCTTGCCGGAACCCTGCAGGCCGGCCATCAGAACGATTGCCGGTGGTTGTGTGGCCAGATTCAGCCCTTTATGAGCCTCGCCCATGAGCTGGGTAAGTTCGCGATGAACGACCCCGACCAGTGCCTGTCCCGGGCTCAGCGAGCCGATCACTTCCTCGCCAACCGCCTTTTCCCGAACGGCGGCGATCAGAGCCTTGACCGCGGGCAAAGCGACATCAGCTTCGAGCAAGGCGAGGCGCACTTCACGCAAGGCATCGGCAATGTTGGATTCGGTCAGGCGTGCTTCGCCACGCAACGTCTTCATGACGCGGGCAAGGCGTTGGGTCAGGTTGTCGAGCATTTGGATTCCAGCTTGGTGTAGACTTTAAGAATGTCAGACATTCTACTTCAGCTTCTGCCGCACGTCCTTGCATCGCTGCTCTACACTGCTCTTGGCATCCATTTCTGGCAGACGCGCTGGCGCGAAAGCACGCAGCCGCGGCTGACCCTGCCGATGCAACCCTGGGAGCGCGCAGCCATCTTCGGTGCTCTGGTGGTGCAGGGCATCGGCCTTTACTCTGGCCTGTTCAGTGCCGGTGGCATGCGCTTCTCATTCAGTTTTGCGCTCTCCCTGATGCTCTGGCTGGCGGTCCTGATCTACTGGCTGGAGAGTTTTCGCGCACGCATGGATGGCCTGCAGCCGATGGTCCTGCCGCTCGCGGCGCTCGCGGCCCTGGCGCCAGCGCTGTTTCCGCAATTGCGTGAGGTGGCCAATGCCAATGCCTGGGGCTTCCAGCTTCATTTTCTGACGGCGATGCTCGCCTACAGTCTATTCACGCTGTCCGCACTGCACGCCGTGTTCATGGGTTTTGCCGAACGTAAGCTGCACCAGCGGGCGGTCACCAGAAGCCTGAGCAGTCTGCCGCCGATCCTGACCATGGAAGCGCTATTGTTTCGCATGATTCTCGTCGCCTTCTGCCTGCTCACGGCCGCGCTGGTCAGTGGGGTGATGTTTTCCGAAGCGATTTTTGGCAAGGCCATGGTTCTCGATCACAAGACCCTGTTTGCCTTCGCCTCGTGGGGAATCTTTGCCGCCTTGCTGGTCGGGCGTCGCGTTTATGGCTGGCGCGGTCGTGTTGCACTGCGCTGGACTCTGGCAGGATTCATGGTGCTGTTCCTGGCGTACATCGGCAGCCGCTTTGTCGCCGAGGTCCTGCTCGGTCGACTATGAATCTGCTGCGCGCGATGGCGGGGTTGCGAGGGCCGGCGCTCATTCGCCGGTGAAGGCCAGGCGGGCGGCCGTCTGACCGTTGCTTTTCGAGTATCCGCGAATATTCTTTTTCAACAGAAAACTGAGGAGCAAGAGCATGGACAAGCCAGGTAACCCGGTGGGATGGTTCGAAATCTACGTTTCCGACATGGCGCGTGCGCGCGTCTTCTATACGACCGTCTTCGGGCGCGAACTGATGGCACTGCCGGAAATCGGAGAAGGTGGCGAGATGTACGCTTTTTCCTGGATTGAAGGCGCAGCGGGCGCAGCCGGTGCGCTGGTTCGGCACCCCATGGCCAGTCCTGGAAAAGGCGGCACGATGGTGTATTTTTCCTGTAACGATGTCTCGGACGAATCTGCTCGTGCCGTGCAGGCGGGTGGTCGCCTCATCCAGCCGAAGATGGCGATCGGGCAGTATGGCCATATCGCCTTGATCGAAGACAGCGAAGGCAACATGATCGGTCTGCACTCGCTGCAATAGAGCGGTTTCGCACAACGCGAGCGCGACCAAAGACTGCGCCCGCGCCGCGGGTATTCATCTGGCCGTCGCTACGTCGGCAACGGCCGTCCAGTTTGGCGTAGAAGCAGGTTCCAGCGTCGCCACTGCGCAGGGTGAGACAGTTTCAGCGTGGAACGACGCGAGCGTTCTCGCCGCTGCCTTCAACATACACCCGCTGACCCTGGCGAAGACCCGGATTGCTCGGCTGTGTCACAGAAATCAGCACGCCGTTGGCCACCCGGACAATGATTTGCTGACCCTGGACAGGCTGCTCGTACTTTTTCTGAACTTCGTTGCCGACGAGCGCGCCGCCGATGGTGCCGAGCACCATGGCCACATCGCGACCGCTGCCGGCACCGATCAGGCTGCCGATCCCGAGGCCAGCCATGCCGCCGACAATGGCGCCAACCCCCATATGGTGATTGCTCGGCAACTGCACCAAGGTGATCTGTTCGATCACACCGTGACGGATTTCCATGGGCTGCTCCGCCTGTATCCCGGGTCCAACGCAGGCGGCCAGGATCAAGGCGAGGGCGAATGCTGACAGGCACGACGAGATTCTCTGAAACATGCTGGACCTCCTTGGCAGGTTGATCGGACCGACCCATGGCATACCGCAGGAGTATGCCAAAAAATGAGTTGGGGCGATAGCAAACTCAATCGCGGTTTTGCGACCAGCGTTCGGCAGAATCTCTCGATCCTGTGGTCAGCGCAAGGAAGCCTGTACCGACTGGAACTGACGCACCCACGGTCCGTTGACATGCAGTTCCGGCGGCAGTGCGGCGATGGCGGCACGCGCCTGGGTAACCGTAGTGAACACGCCGAAGAACAGCTGGTAGTCCGTGCGCTGCGCGCGCGTGCTCACCGAAAAGGCCAGGGAATCCAGCGCCAGCCTTTTGACGTTGCGGTCGATGAAGCGTGCCATGTCGGCCTGGCTGGGGGAGGTCACCAACTGTACGGTATACGCCTTGGGGTTTTGCGCGAGTAACCACTGGCCGTCATGTACCACCCCGGCTCCCACGCCTTGCACTTGCAGCTTCTGTACCGCGGCACGCAGATCGCCGAGGCTTTTTTCCAGATCGGAAACCTGGTTCGAGACCTGGTCAATACTTGCCTGCTGGCGTGACTCGTGCTCCTGGCGGGCCGTTTCTTGCGCGGAGAGTGCGGCTACCTGGCCGCTGACTTCGGTGATCCGGGCCTGATGTTGCGCCATCGCCGATTCGTTGCCGGCGGGGGCAAAGGCCGGTAGCCACTTGACCAGAGCGAAGCCCACCGCGGTCAGCAAGAGCAGGCCGGCAATCGCCCGATGGGTCCACTTGAACCGGTCGCGAGTGTCACCCTGATGGTCTGCCAGCGCGGTAGCGACCCTGCCGATTTTTTCGTCCAGGTGCTCCGTTTCCGATTGCAGCACGCCGACCAGGCTTTGCAAGGTCTGAAACTCGGCATGGTGTTCGCGTTGCAAGGCGCTCAAACCCTCGATCCGCGCCTCGACGATCGCGTGTTGCTTTTCTGCTTGCTCGCGTACTGCTTCGATACGGTTCTTGTTGCCGCGTGTCGCGGTATCAAGCAATTGATAGGTGATATCAAACTGATCCAGGCGCGCGCGTTGCTCGGCGATGATTTGTTCCTGTGCCTTGAACAGACCGTGCAGTGAACCGAGACCGGCGTCGAGCTGTGCGAGATCCGAACTGATACGTGCATTTTGGGTTGCAAGCTGTGTATTCCAGCGCTGCTCCGAGTCGGCCAGCCAGGTGCGAGCGTCACCGCGCACCGCATCGATGCGTTGTTCCGTGGCGGCGGCATGTCCGGCCAAGGACCGGCCCTGTTGCTGCAAATCGGCGCCGAGCTGATGCACCTGGCTTGAGACCGCGCCGCCGGACTGGCGGATTTCGGCCAACTCCTGGTCGATACGACGGTTGTTTTCGGCATAGAGGGCGGTCAGCTCGTCGTAGTCACGCAGCAGACGGTCAAGCTGTGCGTTGATCTCCTTCGGCATCAGGCTGGAACCGCTGGCCTGCGTGAGTTCAAGCAACTGGGCCATCCTCGGTTCGATGGCCGGGGTTGGGGTCGCCAGTGCGTCCAGCGGCTCGGTGGGCACGGTTTCAGGCTGCACATCGTTTGGAAGCACCAATTCTGCGGTTGGGGTCATGGTCGGGCCTCTTTCTAGTGGATTTGCAAGTTTGCGTCTGGGTCGATAACAGCGTGCTCAGGCACCTTGTGTCGAACGTCGACGAGTTTCCTCATCCTTTCCTGAATGCTTGGAAGGATGAAAAATCCGACACCGTGGGGGAGTATATGTTTCTCCATCAACCATGGTCAATTGTTCCGACGTTCCGACAGAATTTTTGCGTCTATCTGCGCAAAACGGTATGGTGATGACCTTTCCTTGGAGGGGCAATTGTCGATGACTGACACCATCACTCACACTCTGCTTGACGGGGTCAGGATCGTTACTCCTGACTCGTTGGAACTGATTACTCCGTATGTCTTGCGCGAGCAGCAGGACTGGTTCGAGGATGAAATCAAGTTCCTGCGCCACTTGCTGCAACCGGGCCAGAAGGTCATCGACATTGGTGCCAACTACGGTGTTTACGCCTTGTGCATGGCCAGGGCAGTAGGGCCGACAGGCCAGGTGTGGGCCTTTGAGCCAAGCTCCAGCACGGCAGGTCTTCTTGCCGAAGGCATTGCCGCCAACGGTTTCGCGCAGGTGACTCTGGTACAAAGCGCACTCTCGTCTGCGAGTGGTACGGCCCGACTATCGCTGAGCCCACACTCCGAACTGAACGCACTGGTGCATGACCCCGCCGCAACGACCGAGACCGAGCTGGTCTCCCTGGTAACGCTTGATGAATGCCTGGAGACTTATGGCTGGCAGGACATCGAGGTCGTCAAGATCGACGCCGAGGGCGAGGAGGCCAATATCCTGAAGGGCGGCGAACGCTTCTTCGCGCGGCTGTCACCGCTGGTCCAGTACGAGATCAAGGCGGGTGCCGACCTGCACATGCATCTGATAGAAGCCTTTGCTGCACTTGGCTACACTTCCTATCGGCTGGTACCCGGACTCGACCTGCTGGTGCCCTTCAATCCCGAAGCGCAAATGGATGGGTTCCTGCTCAATTTGTTCTGCTGCAAGCCCGACCGCGCCGCACGACTTGCCGAACGCGGTGTTCTGCTTGATTCGGCCGGACTTGAAACCGCAGGAGAGCAGATCAAGGAGCTTCTCGGAATCGATGGCAGTCTAGATGTCCATCGCTGGCAGCATGCCATCATCGGATTACCTTACGGGACACAACTCGCGAATGAGTGGGAAGTGACCATGAATTCTGGGGGCAGTGAAGAGGTCGCACATGCCTTGTCCCTCTATGCGCTCAGCCGGGATTCGTCCTTGCCGGCAACGGCGCGTTTTCTTGCGCTGGAGGCCGGTTTCCGCTGCCTCGAGACGCTTTGCGGACAGCAGGCTGCACACCTGCGGCTGGCCAGCCTGGCGCGAGTAGCGAGAGATTACGGCTCCAGATCCCTGGCGGTAAACGCACTGGCACAACTGTGCACAACGATCCTTCAGCAGCAGCAGGTGGACACCAGCGAACCGTTTCTTGCACCGGGTGAACGCTTTGATTCGATCGTACCTGGTGAGGTCATCGGCAACTGGGTTCTGGCCGCGGTTCTGGAGGAACTGGAGAGGCTCAGCTCGTTCTCTTCGTTCTACACGGGTGCTTCGGCGTTGCAGCGCCTGCAAATCATTCGCGAGTTAGGGTTTGGCAGCAGCGAGATGGCACGCCGTTTGAGCTTGTTACAGGAGCGTCTGGGATTGCCCGTCTAAGATCACCAATCAAACGACGTCATTGCGCAAAATCGATTACAAAAAGACTATCGGCTAGCCTTTGCCGAGCATCATCGCCTCACTGACGGATGACCCCCCCCCATGACCACTCCCCCAAAGGTTGCCCTGATTACCGGCGTGACTGGCCAGGACGGCGCCTACCTGGCTGAATCCCTGCTCCACAAGGGCTACCAAGTGCATGGTATCAAGCGCCGTTCCTCGTTGTTCAACACCGACCGCATCGATCATCTTTATCAGGATCCGCACGAGCCCGGGCGGCGCTTCATTCTCCACCACGGCGACCTCACCGACTCCACCAGTCTGATCCGCATCATCCAGGAGGTGCAACCCGACGAGATCTACAATCTGGCCGCACAAAGCCACGTCGCCGTGAGCTTCGAAGAACCCGAGTATACCGCCAATGCCGACGGTATCGGCGCCCTGCGCATGCTCGAAGCGATTCGCATCCTCGGCCTGGAAAAGAAAACCCGTTTCTACCAGGCCAGCACCTCGGAGCTCTACGGTCTGGTCCAGGAAACACCGCAAAAGGAAACCACTCCCTTCTATCCGCGCAGCCCCTACGCCGTCGCCAAGCTCTACGCTTACTGGATCACCGTCAATTACCGCGAGGCCTACGGAATTTATGCCTGCAACGGCATCCTCTTCAACCACGAAAGCCCGGTTCGCGGTGAAACCTTCGTCACCCGCAAGATCACCCGCGGCATCGCCCGGATCGCCCTTGGCCTGCAGGATTGCCTCTATCTTGGCAACCTCAGCGCCCTGCGCGACTGGGGCCACGCCCGCGACTATGTCGAAATGCAGTGGCTGATGCTGCAGCAGGATCATCCTGAAGACTTCGTCATCGCCACGGGTGTGCAATACAGTGTTCGCCAGTTTGTCGAATTCGCCGCAGCCGAACTGGGCATGGGCGTGCTTTTCGAAGGCGAGGGCGTCAATGAGATCGGCATCGTCACCGGGGTCGAGGGCGACAAGGCCAAAGTCAGGCCGGGTACGGTCATCGTCCGGGTGGACCCGCGCTACTTTCGCCCGACGGAAGTCGAGACCCTGCTGGGCGATCCCCGCAAAGCCCGCGAAAAACTCGGCTGGACGCCGACCACCAGCCTGCACGAACTGGTCAGGGAAATGGCACTGGCTGACTACAACTCCGCCAGGCGCGATGCCCTGGTCAAACTGGCCGGCTTCAAGGCCTTCGACCACAACGAATGAACAGACCATGACGCCCGCCCGAATCTACGTCGCCGGCCACCGCGGCATGGTCGGCTCGGCCATTGTTCGCACTCTGCAGCAACGCGGCACAGCGACGCTGATCACCCGCACACACGCTGAACTCGATCTCACCCAGCAGGCCGCCGTGCGCGCCTTCTTCGAAGCGGAAAGACCCGAACAGGTGTACCTTGCCGCCGCCAAGGTCGGCGGCATTCACGCCAACCAGACCTACCCGGCCGAATTCATTTACCAGAACCTGATGATCGAGACCCACATCATTCATGAAGCCTGGCGAGTCGGCGTGCAGAAACTCCTCTTTCTCGGCAGCAGTTGCATCTACCCCAGACTCGCCGCGCAGCCGATCCCGGAAGAAGCACTGCTCACCGGGACCCTGGAAGCAACCAACGAACCTTACGCCATCGCCAAGATTGCCGGCATCAAGCTCTGCGAAAGCTACAACCGCCAATACGGCACGGATTACCGCAGCGTCATGCCCACCAACCTCTACGGACCCGGCGATCACTACGACTTGCAGAACAGCCACGTCATTCCGGCGATGATCCGCAAGCTGCACCTTGCCAAGCTCGCCGCCGACCACAACTGGTCCGCGATCGAACAGGACGAAACCAGAAATGGCCCGATTCCGCAGGACCTCAAGCGCCAGTTGCAAGGCGTCTGCACTTGGGCCCTGGAGCCTTCCCTATCCCTCTGGGGTACCGGCACTCCCAGGCGCGAATTCCTCTACGTCGACGACCTGGCCAAGGCCAGCGTGCACATCATGAACCTGGACCAAGCCACCTACAAGGCCCACACCCGGCCGATGCTCTCACACATCAACGTCGGTACCGGCGAGGAACTGACCATCCGCCAACTGGCCGAAGCCGTCGCCCAGGTCGTCGGCTATACCGGCCGCATCGAATTCGACCCGCGTAAACCGGACGGCACGCCAAGAAAGCGGCTGGATGTCTCGCGCCTGCGCACTCTGGGCTGCCAAACCACGGTGGGTCTGGAAGAAGGGCTGGGTAAGACCTATACAGACTTTCTCGCCAGAGAAGCCTGCGCCTGAGAGCCTGTGAAAATGTTCTCCAGGTTTTCGCCTGCGAGACTCACGCCAGGGGGCCATCTGCCGCTGAAACCGCTTCCGACACCGTTTGCCTGTGCAAGTTGCTAGCTGCGTTGACCGGGTTTGCTCGACCATGAGTCCCTGAGCGTCATCGTGCGGTTGAAAACCGGCGCGCCTTCCCGGGAGTCGACGCGATCGGCAACGAAATAACCATGGCGTTCAAACTGGAAACTCTCTTCCGGCCGGGCATGCTGCAGCGCGGGTTCGAGCCAGGCCCGGATGACCCGGATGCTGTTCGGATTGAGGTCGTCGCGAAAGTCTCGTTCGACGTCGTCGGGATCGCCCGCACGTCTGGCACCCGGAGAGGGAACCGCGAACAGTCGATCGTAGAGCCGCACTTCGGCAAGAAAGGCACCGGCGACCGCAACCCAGTGCAGATTGCCCTTGACCTTGTAGTTGTCGGCACCCGGAGTACCGCTCTTCGAATCTGGCAGGTATTCGCAATGCACAGCGATGAGGGTGCCATCCTCGTCATGGTCACAGCCGGTGCATCTGAGCACGTAGCCGTAGCGCAGCCGAGCGAGATTGCCTGGGTAAAGGCGATGGTAGCCCTTGCTCGGCTGTTCCATGAAGTCTTCGCGCTCGATCCACAGCTCCCGGCCAAAGGGCATCGCGCGCTTGCCCAATTCAGGTTTGAGCGGATGGTTAGGTGCGACACACTCCTCACTCTGGCCGGCCGGATAATTGTCGATGATCAGCTTGAGCGGATCGAGCACGGCGACGCGGCGCTCGGCCGACTCGTTCAACACTTCGCGCATGGTGTCTTCGAGTTGCGAGTACTCGATTAGCGAATCAGAACGCGATGCGCCGAGACGCTCGGCAAACAGGCGAAAACCTGCCGCCGGATATCCGCGGCGGCGCGCGCCGACCAGGGTCGGCAAACGCGGATCGTCCCAGCCGGCGACATGCTGCTCCTCGACGAGCTGGATCAGCTTGCGCTTCGAAAGCACGATGTAAGTCAGGTTAAGGCGCGAGAATTCGATCTGCTGCGGCAGCGGGCGCTGCAGCAACCCGCCTTCCGCCAGACGCTCGAGCAGCCAGTCGTAGAACGGGCGCTGGTCGGCGAATTCGAGCGTGCATATCGAGTGGGTGATGTTCTCCAGCGCGTCTTCGATGGGGTGAGCATAGGTATACATCGGATAGACGCACCAGCGATCGCCGGTGTTGTGATGGCTGGCGTGGCGAATGCGGTAGATCGCCGGATCGCGCAGGTTGATGTTCGCTGCCGCCATGTCAATCTTCGCGCGCAGGATATGTGTGCCGTCCGGAAATTCGCCATTCTGCATGCGCCTGAAAAGGTCCAGGTTCTCCTCGACACTGCGCTCGCGAAAAGGCGAGTTGCTCCCCGCTTCAGTGAGCGTGCCGCGATTGCTGCGCATCTCTTCGGCGCTCTGGCTCTCGACATAGGCGTGGCCGCTACGGATCAGGTATTCGGCGAACTCGATCATCCAGTCGAAGTAGTTGGAGGCAAAATAAAGGTTGCACTCCGCGTCCGACGGGCCTTCGCAGACCGGGTCTTCCCAGGAATAGCCGAGCCAGCGTACCGAATCGATAATCGAATCAACGTATTCCTGCTCTTCCTTTTCCGGATTGGTATCGTCAAAGCGAAGGTGACAGCGACCGCCGAAATCCTGCGCCAGGCCGAAGTTGAGGCAGATCGACTTGGCATGGCCGAAGTGCAGATAGCCATTGGGTTCGGGCGGAAAGCGCGTGCGGATTTGCGCCCTGTCGAGCGGGCCGGCAAGTTGCTGTTCGGCAGGGCCGGGATGACCAGACCACCGGCGTGCCGCGTATTTGCCGGCAGCGAGATCGGTTTCGATGATGTTGCGGATGAAATTGCTGCTGGCGAGTGCTGCCGGACTTGCCGCTCGGCTATTTGGCTCCTGGCTCACGATGCAATCCTTGATTCGAGAAGGCTCGCATTTTAACCGGCCGGGGGTTCAAAGCAGCGAGAATTCATACCTTGCTCAGGGAATCGACCGGCCATCGACGCCACCCGACCCCGGTTGACTTGCATGCCCTGCCGTCGCCGCGGGCACCGCTCCGGTCTTTGCAGCCAGTGCGTGGGCTCTGGCCTCGAAAGCCGTGACCATGCTGGCGGCCATCGGCAGGATCAGCATTTCGACAACCGGCCTGAGGAACAACGAGCGGGTCGCGCAGTCCAGCGCGAAGTCGACGTGGCAGTGATCGTCAGCAAGCGGTGAAAATGCCCAGCGAACGTCGAAGCGACAGAACGAGCGATCGTCGGAAACGATGGTGATGCTGTTCGGCCGGGCAAGTTCGGTGCGCGTGTGGAAGCGATGCAGCAACAGCCCCAGGGCCAGGGTCTGTTCGGTTTCATAAGCCTCGGGATAACGTCTGACGATCCTCGCTGCGCGCATCAGCGGCAGGAACTCGGGATACCGCTCGACATCGGCAACGATATCGAACAACCACTCCGACGGTAGTGCAATGGCGCGGCTCTCACGATGGGTTGCCATGCTCCTCCCATTTGCTGTTGCGGCTGACCGGATCCTGGCGGAGTCTTGCCGGGACGATCACCAGAACCGCCGTAAGGCTGGCGTTTTACCTCTACCCTTTCGGACGGCTGAAGCGTGTCAGATTGTTCATCATTTCGACCATTGCCGATTGGATCTCGCTTTTTGCGCGTTCACGGTCGCTGACCGGGCGGTCGTCTTCATCGAGCACTTCGTCGCGAACTGCACCCGCCGCATTCACCGGGAACGAGATCTTGAATTTTTCACCGAGGTAGGCGATACGGTTCCAGCCGGCCGCAACCGCGTAATCGCGGTGGAAGTCAGGCGCCAGCAGATTCTGTCCGAGCGAGTAATCGGCCGGCGGATTTCTGACGCCAAGCAAGGGCATCAGCGTTGCCGGGATATCGAGATGGCTGCTGATGCCGCTGATGGTGCGTGCCTGCTGACCAGGAATCCACAGGACACCCGGTGTGCTGGTCTGAAAACGATTGAAGTCGGCAGCGTGTCCCCAGCGCTTGCGTTCCATGAATTCCTCGCCGTGATCGCCAAGAACGATAATGATCGTGTCGTCGAGCAGTTTCCTTTCACGCAGATGCGCGATGACACGCCCGATCAGATGGTCGACATGGTGAGCGGCGTTGATGTAGCGGTTCTTGATCTGCACCATCTGCTGCGCGAAGTCAGCCGACAGATAGTTGAAGTCCTCAAGATACGGGCGAGCAATGACGCTCTCGGGCGGGAAAGTGTAATTGGCATGCGTACCCTCGAAGAACATGTAGGCCATGAATGGTCGCGTCCTGTCGCGGGTATCGATGAACCGGAGGATGTCGTCGATGTTCTGCCGGTCGCGTTGCCACGGCGGCGGACCATCGGACAGCGCATGCATGTCGGCCGGGTCCATTCTCGCGAAAACTGTCTCCTGAAATGGTGGGTAGGTAAAACTCTGGCTGGTATGCAGGCTGAACTGATAGTTCTGTTGCTGCAGCACATCCATCAGCAGAGGCGATCGGCGCGCCGCCTGCATCGGAAACCAATAATTGCCGTACAGGCCATAGAACATCGAGAAGATGCCCATCTGCGTGGTGTTGCCGCCACTAT
The DNA here is from genome assembly GCF_000584955.1 of Candidatus Accumulibacter vicinus. Taxonomy (NCBI): domain Bacteria; kingdom Pseudomonadati; phylum Pseudomonadota; class Betaproteobacteria; genus Candidatus Accumulibacter; species Candidatus Accumulibacter vicinus. The sequence goes on along the minus strand of NZ_JDSS02000006.1, from coordinate 154,888 downwards.
AGTGATTCTCGAGGCGCAGCGAATGCCCGGAAAAGTCCCAGAGCTGCGGCATGATGGTGCGGTCCAGCATGTCGTAGCGCAGCGATTCGACCGCCAGCCAGACGATGTTGAGCGGGCGTGCGGGCGGCTCGACGCGTAGCGGCAGCAGCGGATAACTCAGGACGCCATTCTTGATATGCACCCCGCCGGCATTCTCGGGAGCGCCGCTGACGCCCAACCGGGACGCCAGCTTGCGAAAGGTGGTCGGCAGGTAAAGCGGGTAGCGCTCACTGGCAAAAAGAATCGGCTGGTAGTTGGCGGCCGCGCTGAAACCATAGGCAACGCGCTCGCCGACCGCAAAGCTCAGGATGGCCAGCAGCACCCAGCCCGCACGCGGGGTCCAGCGAGATGGACGCGACTGGGCGGCGCGACGTGTCACCCAGGAGTAGGTTGCCGCCTGCAATGCCAGCAGGGCGATGACCACCAGACTTGCGGTCAGTTCGGTACTGCGACTGGCTCCGAGCGAGGCAATTCCGCCGGGGGTGAACACCAGATCGAGGACAAAACCGTTGATGTGAAATCCGTACATCCCATAAATCATCCGGTCGGCGAACAGGAGCACGTGAATCATCCCGGTCAGGCCGATCAGCAGCAACGCCAGAGTGGCTACCCCGACGCGCGTCGCCGGGCGCCGCAGCAGCAGCCGGTGCAGCAGGTAGCCCGGGATCAGTGCCGGCAGCAGGTACAGGAAGGTGTAACTGACCGTGGTCGCCAGCGTCCACAGAGCCACCGCGAGAGTGCTGTAGCTCTGGTCGTTGGTGAAGGCGCTGACGTGCAGCAGCACCCATAGTCCAGTCAGGAGAAAAAAGCGCTTGATGCTGTCGCGAGTGGGTAGTTGGGGCAGAGGGGTCATCGGCATCCTTCGGCGTAAGAGGCTATTTTAGCGGATAAACATTAAGCCGGGCTGAAGCGATGGCGCCCAGCCGCCTGCCTGGCCAAACTCATCTCCAATGCAAACAGCGATCTCGGGTAAAATGCCCGGATCATGAGTGATCCACACCTCCAGCACGCGCACCAGCACCATGAGCACGGCGAGCATGTCGACACCGGCCCACGCCTGCTCTGGGCCTTGCTGCTGACGCTCGGCTTTGCCGGGGTCGAGGCAGCGACCGGCTTCTGGTCGGGATCGCTGGCATTGCTGAGTGACGCCGGGCACATGGTTACCGACAGCGCCTCACTCGGGCTCGCGGCCTTTGCGGCCTGGCTTGCGCAACGCCCACCGACGCAACGACACACATACGGCTATGGTCGGGTGGAGACGCTGGCGGCGCTGCTCAATGTCGTTTTCATGGTCCTGGTGGTGGTCGGGATCTCGGTCGCCGCCGTCGACCGCATCCTCGATCCTGCCGCGGTCAATGGCGCAGCGGTCACCCTGGTGGCGGCGCTCGGCCTGCTCCTCAACATCGCCGTCGCCTGGTTGCTGATGCACGGCGAGCAGACGATGAATACGCGCGGCGCCCTGCTGCACGTCCTCGGCGATCTGCTCGGTTCGGTGGCGGCTCTGGTCTCCGGCGCCGTCGTGATGTGGACCGGCTGGACCACCATCGACCCTCTGCTTTCGATCCTGATCTGCGCGCTGATGCTGGCGTCGAGCCTGCGTCTTTTGCGCGAAGTTCTGCAGGCACTGATGGAAGGCGTGCCGCCGAGCCTGTCAACCGAACAGATCGGAGGAGTACTGGCTGGCATTGCGGGTGTTGCCTCGGTGCACGACCTGCATATCTGGACCTTGTCGTCGAGGCGCATTGCCCTTTCGGCGCATCTCGTCGTCGAGTCACTCGAACAATGGCCGACGGTCCTCGCCGCCAGTCGGCATGCGCTGGCCGAGCAGGGTATTGCGCACGTGACGCTGCAGCCGGAACCCTTGACCAATACCGTACGCTGGTTGCCTATCCCCGAGAAACTCCGTCAGCAGAATGCCGGGGCCACCCGATGAGGGTGGTCGTGCAGCGCGTCGCCGCGGCACGGGTCGAAGTCGGAGGAAAAATCGTTGGCTCGATCGGATCGGGCCTGTTGATCCTGGCCGCTTTCGAGGAGGTCGATGCCAGCTCTGATCTGGCCTGGATGTCCGCCAAGCTGGCCCGGCTGCGCATCTTCCCCGATGCGGCCGGGGTAATGAACCGCAGCGTCGTCGACACCAGAGGTGGGCTTCTCGCAGTCAGTCAGTTCACGCTCTTCGCGTCGACCCGGAAAGGCAATCGTCCATCGTGGAGTCGCGCAGCTCGGCCTGAGCTTGCGCAAGCACTGTTTCAACGCTTTGTCGAGCAGCTCGAAAGCGTCAGCGGGCAGCGCGTGCAAACCGGCATTTTCGGTGCCGACATGAGGGTACACCTGATCAACGACGGACCGGTGACGATCAGCATTGATTCGCGTCGGTCGGAATAGATTGCGCACTGGCCCAGTAAAAAACGCCGCCACTTCTGCCTGTGATCAGGCACGGGCGTCCCCACGGCGAGACGAACTGTTCCCCGCTTGCAGGGCAGACGTGCGCGTTCATGTTCCGCACAACAGGTGCTTAGAGCATCATGGGTGCCTGATTCATTTCCTCGATGCCCTGGAGGATGCGCGTCTTCAGTTCGTCGATAGACTTGACGCGAATGTGGCGCAAGAACTTACAGCAATTCTCATTTTGGCCAACGAGGCCTTTTGCTTCTCCAGCGAGCGGCGCATGGAAATCAGCAAAATTTATGGGCCAAACCCCTCTCATGAACGGCAGAAAGGCGCTTTCCGACCAGATCGCCCCCATTGCTTCGGTCATAATGAGAATTGCTGTGGACAAGGCTGCCTTTTGCGGGAAGGTCATGCCTTGCATTAGAATACCGGCTTTTGCGTTGCTCAACTGGATTTGGGATGGCACTGATCGTTCAGAAGTTTGGCGGCACGTCGGTTGCATCGACGGATCGCATCAAGAATGTCGCCAAGCGAGTTGCTCGCTGGCGAGCGCAAGGACACGACATTATCCTGGTTCCCTCGGCCATGGCCGGAGAGACCAACCGGCTGATCGGCCTGGCCAGGGAAATCTCGCCTACACCGGATCCGCGCGAACTCGACGTGATTGCCTCGACCGGCGAACAGGTCACCATCGGCTTGCTGGCCATGGCCATGCATGCCGAGGGACTCAAGGCAAAGAGCTTTACCGGTTTCCAGGTCGGGGTGTTGACCGATAGCACCTTTACCAAGGCGCGGATTCTGAAAATCGACCAGCACCGGATTCGCAAGGCGCTGGCCGATGGACACGTCGTCGTCGTGGCAGGTTTTCAGGGTGCCGATGAGTATGGCAACATCACCACCCTGGGTCGTGGAGGATCCGATACCTCAGCCGTAGCGCTGGCGGCAGCGATGAAGGCGGACGAGTGCCAAATCTACACTGACGTTGACGGCGTCTACACGACCGACCCGCGCGTCGTTCCGGAAGCACGCAAACTCAACAGCATCACTTTTGAAGAGATGCTGGAGATGGCCAGTCTCGGGTCCAAGGTGCTCCAGATCCGCTCGGTCGAGTTTGCCGGCAAGTACAAAGTCAAACTCCGTGTGCTTTCCAGCTTCGAGGAGGAAGGTGAAGGTACGCTGATCACTGTTGAGGAAAAAGGGAATATGGAACAACCGATCATCTCCGGGATCGCTTTCAATCGCGACGAAGCCAAACTCACCGTACTGGGCGTTCCGGACCGTCCAGGCATTGCTTACCAGATCCTCGGGCCGATCGCCGATGCAAACATTGACGTCGACATGATCATCCAGAACATCGGCCGTGACGATACCACCGACTTTTCCTTCACGGTCAATCGCACTGACTATGGCAAAGCGCTTTCCATCCTGGAAACCGTCAAGGACAAAATTGGCGCACGCGACATCGCCGGTGACAACACCACCTGCAAGGTCTCTGCCGTTGGCGTCGGCATGCGCTCCCATCCAGGCGTTGCAAGCAAGATGTTCGGCGCACTGGCCAAGGAAAACATCAATCTGCAGATGATCTCGACATCAGAGATCAAGATCTCGGTGGTCATTGAAGAAAGATACCTCGAGCTTGCGGTGCGCGTCCTGCACAAGGCCTTCGGCCTGGAAAAACCTCCGAAGTCGAAGTTGGGTTTGACCGGCCGTGGTGAAACCGATATCATCACGCCTTCCTAGGAGACGTGGCCGAGAGGTCGAAGGCACTCCCCTGCTAAGGGAGCATGCGGGCATAAACCTGCATCAAGGGTTCAAATCCCTTCGTCTCCGCCAGGACACCGGCTGCAAACGCTCTGCAGCAAAAACGAACACCCCGCTCAACGCCATGTTTTGCGGGGTTTTTCGTTCAAACCTCCTGACTTCGCAAATTTAGTACGGTTTTTTCAAGCTGTTGTTTTCAAGTGGCTTTTAGAGCTGCCTCGGCGGGTTTTGCGATGGCGTATGCTTTGATTTTGTGGGACGCCATCGGGGCTGCTTGGCGCTTTTTGCCAGCTCACGCCGCCGCTTTGAAGCGCTCATATCGCAGGGCCAAGCGGTCGCGGTCGGGGCAGTCTTTAACACGACTCGGCAAGTGGATCATCGTGCCGTCCAGGCATTTCAGGGCTTCAAGCATCGGTCCGTCATGTTGGACCAGCAGCCGTTTCGACACATGCAGCCGGTAATCAGGGTCAATGCCGATCAGATGCGCGTCGAAAGCTGCATGATGAATCTTCGATAGCGGAATTTCGTTGGGGACTATCGGCTGACCGAGGTGCTCGTCCTTGTCGGCGACGATGTGGGCGGCATCCAGGAGCAACGACTCGGGCAAGCCGGACAACGCGCAGCGACCGCCATAAGCCGTGATGACCGCCTCGCGGAACGACGCCTGATGCAGTCGCTGCTTAACGGCGCGCAGCGCATAGCGATGTTCCCTAGCATTGTCGGGTGGCGCAAGCAATTCCTGATCGGGCACGCCGAAGGCGACATGCGCCTTCAACGCCGTAGCCTCCCAAGCGGACACGAAGACCGGAAACATCGCCTGGTAGCGGCCAGGCGCGATACCGAGAAAGTAGATGCGGGACCTGGTTCTCGAACGCCTCAGGGAGCCAGCGGTTGTCGGCCGCGTCCGGATCCAGGCCCATGCAGGCGTAGTCAATCGTCTCGTCACCCGCGAAAATCTGCCGATGTAAGCGGAGCCTCTTGCAAAACTCCCCCGGGCCGGTTGCTGCGCCGCACCATTCGGTCACTGGGAGCAATTTTCATCGCGAGAGCAGGCTCCTTGGCGGAGCGGCTAACCTAATGGCATGGCTTGCATTTTTTCGGGCGAACCCCCCTCCTGCATTCCTCGAATGCACTGCAGCCGGAGAGGGAACGTAGGGGGGCATTGTCGTCATCGCATCAACTGGTCAGCAGACAGCGTCAGAATATCGAACATCAAGTGGGCCATCACTTTGGTATCGCCCTTGACATGAGGGTCTTGCCGCCGAATTCGTCCTTCAGCCGTGCATTGCTGCGCTCGGCAGCGGTCCGCTCGTTGTAGCGGATGGCTTCGGCCAGGGCGAATTCGATCTTCGTGCCACGGCGCGGATTGTGATCGATCAGGGGAACGTGGCCCAGGCTCTGGCTATGCTCACGCAATTCGCTGCTGCAATAGGCGGCATCCATGAGATCGTCAAGGTTAGTCACGCGCTCGGCGCTGATCAGCGACAGGGGAATGGCGCCCAGGCTGTCGTGCATCAATGCGCCGGAGAGCAGCGCCGCAATCGGCACGCCACAGTCAGCGGTATCGAGATGCAGCTTGTAGCCGGGGCATTGCACTTCGTACCGCGATCACACGCCGTGGGAATCTCATCGAGCATTTGCGCCAATGTCTGCCCGCGTTGGCGCTTGATCGGAGACGCTTTCGCGGGCGGACGCGCTTCGCTGCGCCGGGGCGGCTGCGTTTTCTCGCCGGTGCCGGCGTTTCGGCCGGGCTCTCTGCAGCCGGCAACAGGGTAGGCTGCGCCGTGGGGGCCGCTTCCTCTGCCGCTGCCTGGGTCCGAGACGGCTGTTCGCGAGCTTCGATGGCCGTGCCATCGCGACTGATATGCCCGATCAGTTCCTCCCCGAGGTGCTCCTTGATGAGGGCTTCATGCACCCGTTGGCCCAGGCCCGCTTCGGCCAACTCGTCGAAGGCGCGCGAGAAGGTGGCCTCGGAAGGCAGCGTCTTGCACAGGGGGGAAACCACCGATCCGTCGCAGCGCACGGTCGATCGTCAGACGTTCAATCAGCCCCAACACCGCCTTGGTGACAAAGGCGTTCGCCAACCACGCCCGCTCAAAGGGCGGACGCCCCACACCACACCACGATTCCCCCGTGAATTCCTCGATGCGTACCCATTCCAGCGTGCGCACAGCATTCTCCAGCTTCGGCGTCAGCGCTTCAGTTCGGGCAGAAGTTCGTGCTGAACGACCTTCCACCGTTGCATGATCAGTTCGCTTTGGGTAGTATCCATTTTGCTGGCGTTATGATGTTGGCCTCGATAGCCGTATCATGCCAGAAGTGGCCGCCGGCATTCTCCCCTTTCGCCACCGGCGCAAAATTAGCCGTGGAGTGCGAGTTATGCAAGAGGCTCAGCAAGTCAAGAATCAGCAAGAACGCCGGTCCTACGGTGATGATCGATCCGGAAAACGAACCGGAAGCAGGAGATCGCCTGCAACGCATTGCGACGATCGCGTACTACAAGGCAGAAGCTCGCGGGTTTGCCCCGGGACTGGAAATGGATGACTGGCTGCAAGCCGAAGCGGAAGTAGACACCGAGGCGCAACAGTAGGCAACCGTGTCATTATTCGTTTCGATCTTCAATCTGTTTACCAGTTTGCTGCACCTGCTGGGCTTTGCCTACAGTAGCGACTGATTGACGAGATGGAGCGGCGCCAAAGAGCGACTCATTGAAAGTTGGCGCTGGCAAGACGGTACCCGGACTGATTTGCAGGAAGATCAAGCGGAATAGGGAGGGATGGTGCACGGTGTTTTCGGCGAATTTGCGCTCTTGTTGCTGATGTCTGCAGCGGCAGGGGGCGGTTTCGCTCTGGCTGCGCCAGCCGGTGCTGATCGCCTACATTGTCATCGGCATCGTCGCCGGTCCTGCCGTGCTTGGGGTCGTCACGGCGCAGGACCAGATCGACTTGCTGGCCCAGGTCGATGCCGACCTGCTTGTCGTCGGCAAGCACGGCTCGCACATGGCCGACAAATTATTGCTCGGCAGCGTGACCAAGCACGTACTCGCCGAATCGCAATGTGATGTTCTGGTCATTGGCGACCCGCGCGAAGCGACGGACGAATCGCCATGAGCGACCTGGCGCTCATCCGGGGTGCCTTCTGCTGGCGGCTGCGGGCGGCGAGTCCTTCCTCAAGTCCATTCTCGACGCGGCGCTGCATCTGCGCATTCCGAAGAGGGTGGTAGCGACTACCCTGGCCGCCTTTGCTACTTCCAACCCGGAACTTACTGCCGGGTTTGTCTGGGCGACGCTCAATTCCTGAACCGAATCCCATGCAAAGCGATCCCATCACTCTCTGGCATGCCCTCTTGGCAAAGGAGGTTATCGACCGGCTGGCCTCCGATGCCACGCGGGGACTGGCTGCTACTGATGCTGCACAACGCCTTGCCGTTCATGGCCCCAACCGTCTCGCCGAGAAGCCGCCGCGCCCGACCTGGCTCAAGTTTCTCGACCAGTTCAAGAGTTTGCTTGTGATCATCCTGCTCGGCGCCGCCGTGCTGGCGGGGGCGATCGGCGATCTCAAGGATGCGGTCGTTATCGGCATCGTCGTACTGCTCAACGCGAGTCTGGGGTTCTTCCAGGAGCATCGTGCCGAAGCGGCACTGGCCGCGTTGAAGAACATGCTGGCCCCGACGGCACGGGTGCGGCGCAACGGGAAGGTGCAGCTGATCGAAGCCGTCGATCTGGTACCGGGCGACATCCTGCTGCTCGAGGCGGGCGACCGCATTCCCGCTGACGCGCGCGTGCTATCTGCGCACAGCGTCGAAGTGGCCGAGGCGGCGCTGACCGGTGAATCGCACGCCGTCGCCAAGCTGCCCGACCCGGTCGATGAAAGGTCGGCGCTGGCGGAATGGCACGACATGGTGTTCATGAACACCGTAGTCACCCGTGGCCGGCTGGAGGCCATCGTCACGGCGACCGGCATGCACACGGAGATGGGCCGGCTGGCGGGTCTGCTGGCCGAAACGGCCGAGGGCGAAACGCCGCTGCAGCGGCAACTCGACAGCCTTGGCAAGCGGCTGGCGCTGATCGCCTGTGGCGTCGTCGCACTCATGTTCGGCTTCGGCCTGATGCGCGGCGATCCTTTGGTTCAAACCGCGATGACGGCGATTGCACTGGCCGTGGCCGCAATACCCGAGGGCTTGCCCGCCGTGGTGACGGTGACGCTGGCACTCGGCATGCATCGCATGGCCAAGCGGCACGCCATCGTCAAGAAACTCGCTGCCGTCGAGACGCTGGGTTGCACCACGGTGATATGTTCCGACAAAACCGGCACTCTGACGCTCAACCAGATGACCGCTCGTGCACTGTACTGCCATGGCCGCCGTCATCCTGTCAGCGGCGAGGGCTATGGTGCCGAAGGCGCCATCGAGGGCCGGAGTGGCAGTGGCGTCCTACGAGATGTGTTGTTGCCGGCAGCGTTGTGCGTCGATGCGCGCATCCGGGATGGCCAACTGATCGGCGACCCCACCGAGGGTGCCTTACTCGCGTTGGCGGCGAAGGCGGGTCTGGATGCCGACGTAGTGCTGGAGCATCTGCCGCGCATCGCCGAAATTCCCTTCGATTCAGCCACCAAGTACATGGCGACCTTCCATCATGACGGCGACCGCGTGCTCCTGTGCGTGAAGGGCGCGCCCGACGTCCTGCTGGCGCATTCCGCGCTCGACGAGACAGCTCGGGCCGGTTTTACGGCGGAGAACGAGGCGTTGGCCAATGAGGCCTTGCGCGTGCTGGCGCTGGCCAGTCGCGAGATTCCTGCCGCGGATTTCGATCCATCCGGCGACTTGCTGCCTTGGGTGAATGACCTGACCCTGCATGCGCTGGTTGGCATCATCGATCCACCGCGCGCCGAGGCACGCGAGGCAATATCCACGTGCAACGCCGCCGGTATCCAGGTAAAGATGATCACCGGCGACCACCGTGTCACCGCTGCGGCGATTGCTCGCGAACTGGGGCTTTCCGGAGAGACGCACGAAGGGCGCGAACTCGACGGCCTGAACCAGAATGAGATTGCCGCGCTGATCGCGAATAGCTCGGTGTTCGCGCGCGTCGCTCCCGCGCACAAGATGCGAATCGTCGAAGCGCTACAAGCGCAAGGGCACGTCGTGGCGATGACCGGTGACGGTGTAAATGACGCACCGGCACTGAAGAAGGCCGATATCGGTGTCGCCATGGGCATCACCGGCACCGAGGTGACCAAGGAGGCGGCGACGCTTGTACTGACTGACGACAACTTCGCCTCGATCGTGCGCGCGGTTGAGGAGGGGCGCACCATCTACGACAACATCGTCAAGTTCGTGCGCTTCCAACTCTCCACCAACATCGGCGCCATCCTCACCGTGTTGGGTGCACTTTTCCTCGGCTTCGCCACGCCCTTTACAGCCATCCAGATTCTCTGGGTGAATATCATCATGGATGGGCCGCCGGCAATGACCCTCGGCGTAGAGCCGGCCCGCCCCGGCATCATGCGGGACCGGCCGCGCGCTGCTGACGCATCCATCCTTTCATTGGAACGCATGTGGCGCATCGGTCTCTACGGCCTGACCATGGCGGTAGGCACGCTTGCCGTGTATGCATGGGGACTGACGACGCTCGGCGAAGAAGTGAAAGCGACCACGCTGGCATTCACGACTTTCGTACTGTTCCAGTTCTTCAACATCTTCAACGCCCGCGCCGAGCACGGGAGCGCCTTCAATTACCAGTTCTTCAGCAACGGCAAGCTCTGGTTGGCCTTGGCTGCCGTGGTCGGCCTCCAGGTTGTAGCCGTGCATTGGGCACCTGCTCAGGCGGTGTTCGACACCGTCGACCTGACGGCCTTTGAGTGGGGCATCTCGGTATTGGTGGCATCGACCACCTTGTTCCTCGAGGAGGTGCGCAAGCTCGTCTTGCGCTTGGTCGCGAAGTGAATGCCTGAGTGTGAATCGGTCGCAGTTGGCCTTCTTTGGCGATCACAGTAATTTAGATCCGGCGACGTTGCTGCTAATGGCTGGTGCAGATAGAATCGCATCACCGAGGGCTAGACAGTTTGTTGTGACATTTCTTCTGGCCCGCCAGGACACCGGCTGCAGACGGCATCGAGGTCAAGCTGGCGTCGATGGAATCGGAAAGGGCGGCGATGAAGCCGTGTGCAGACATCACGCCGGACACGGTGCGCCGACTGCTGCGAACCATTCTGAATGATCTGAAGGCAACCCCCCGGACGGGCTGCGTGACGCGATCCACCCATTGATCGATCGGATTGAATTGTCACCAGAAACCTTCGAGGCGGTGCTCTACTACCGCATCAGCCCGCCCGATAAAAAGCGGGGAACTGGTGGCGTCCCCACGGGGATTCGAACCCCGGTACCTACCGTGAAAGGG
>NZ_JDSS02000006.1:139606-144292 GCF_000584955.1 Candidatus Accumulibacter vicinus | reverse complement strand
CGTCCAGGATGGCTGCCCGTAACACGTCGATTGCCTGCGGCCTGGGGAAAGTCGCTCGCCAGGCGATGACTACCCGACGCACAGGGGCAGGCTCAATGAAATGACGAAACAACAGCAACGGATCTTGCTGCGGCCACGATGCTGCAGCCGATGCCGGTACGATCGATATACCCGCGCCGCTCGCAACCATGTAACGAACCGTTTCAAGAGAACTTCCTTCAAGCGCACCCTCGGTTCCGCCCGGTGCCGAAAGCTGTGGGCAAGCCTGTACGACCTGATCCCGAAAACAGTTGCCAATGCCCAGGAGCAGCAGATTTTCCGCAGCCACCTGTTCCGGATCGATCAGGGACTCCATGGTTAAAGGATGCCCGGTCGGCATCACAACACAAAATGGCTCCTCATACACCACTCTGGAGACGATTCCCGGCTCCTCAAATGGCAAGGCTACGACAATCACATCGAGATCACCCCGACGCAACTGCGCCGCCAGGTTGACGGTAAAGTTCTCGTGTAGATAGAGCGGCATCCGCGGTGCTCGGGAATGCAGGGACGGAATCAGACGCGGCAGAAGGTAGGGCGCAATAGTATAGATGACACCAAGGCGCAATGGCCCAGACAAGGGATCCTTTCCCTGCGCAACGATCTCCCTGATCCTTCCTGCTTCCTCGAGTACCCGCTCAGCCTGCTTCGCGATCTGTTCGCCGATCATGGTCAGCCGGACATCAGCGGATGATCGCTCGAACAGAATGACGCCATGCCGCTGCTCGACCTTTTTCAGCGCGACCGAAAGTGTTGGCTGGCTGACGTGGCACTTCTCGGCTGCGTGCCCGAAGTGCCTCTCACGAGCAAGCGCAACGATATAACGCAGTTCGGTCAATGTCATCGCAATGAACCCGGGTTCAGTTCACTCATGAACTGGATCAACGCCGGTAGCAAGAGTACCCGCCATCGCCTCATCCACGTTGCGCCAGAAGTTCCAGCTCTGGCGACTCAAGCCACATCCAGTGGCCTACTGGCAATGACAGTGGTAACGAAAAACCACCCACCGCAATGCGATGCAAGGCCTCCACACGATTGCCGGCAGCGGCAATCATCCGCTTCACCAGATGGTATTTCCCCTCGGTAACGGTCAAACGCAATCGCTTTTCGTCCAGCCGAATGCACGCCACGGCTTCGACCGGTTGGGCATCGTCATGTAATTCGACCCCATGGAGTAGCGCCATCACCTGTGCATCCTCAACCTTATACCTCGTCGTGACCTCATACACTTTAGGAATCCTCTTCCGTGGCGAGGTAAAGGTATGGATGAATTGACCATCGTCAGACAGCAGCAGCAGGCCCGTGCTGTCCTGATCAAGGCGACCAACGGTCTGGACTCCACGGGTCGCCAGCGGCTGTGGTAGCAGCGAATAGACGCTGGGATAATATTGTGGTCGACGCGAGCATTCATAACCCGCTGGCTTGCTCATCGCCAGGTAGACAAACTCGCGATAGTTCCACAGGACACCATCAACGGCAAAGCTCAGCCCAGCCGGCTCGAAGTGCGCGAAGGGATCTACGCAGGTCTTCCCGGCGACGTTGACGCGACCCTCAACGACCAGCACGCGGCACTCCGCCCGGCTGCCAAAGCCCTGCGATCTGAGCAAGCGTTGAAGTTCCATTCCCAGACCAATTATCCGCCTCTGGCTATTGTTGTCTAATCCGTGAACTGCAACAATAGATATCGTTGCCATCGATCAATTCCACGGAGATTCCCTTCATGTTGGTCAAGTTTACATCAAGCACCTCCGGCCAGATCATGATGTTTGCCCAGGTTGCTCGTCAATTGCTCGAGCTGGTCGGTAAAGACTGCAGCGCTCGCGGCGTCATCACCACTGAGCAACTCCCCGAAGCGATCGAGCGCCTACGTGCCGCCACCGCTGAACACAAAACTCATTCCACTACCCATGGCGAGGCTGACAACGAAGATGGCAGTGACGAGCAAGACGCCTCACCGATCGGGCTTGGCCAACGCGCCTACCCGATGATCGAACTGCTTGAGTGGACACGCAAAGAGGATGGCTTCGTCCTTTGGGAGGCTGCCAAAGACTTTTGAAGCCGCCAAGCGAGGAGTGCCAGCCCGCTTGTCATCGGCCGCGCTGCCGGCCCCCTGATCTTTGTTCCCTCAATGTTTCGCCAGAGTTGTTGCTGGCGGTTCAGATCTTTCGGTATACCTCAGCGCCGGCTTTGACAAATTCGATGGCTTTGCCTGCCATTCCCTTCGCCAGCGCCTCGGTTTCGCTCACCCCCTGCTCGATGGCAAACTCCCGCACTTCCTGAGTAATCTTCATGGAGCAAAAATGTGGGCCACACATCGAGCAGAAATGCGCGACTTTCGCCGAGTCCTTGGGCAAGGTTTCATCATGAAACTCACGCGCCTTGTCAGGGTCTAGTCCCAGGTTGAATTGATCTTCCCAACGGAATTCGAAGCGCGCCTTGGATAAGGCGTTGTCACGGATCTGCGCACCCGGATGACCCTTGGCAAGATCGGCGGCATGGGCTGCGAGCTTGTAGGTGATGATCCCGGTCTTGACATCGTTCTTGTCGGGGAGACCCAGGTGTTCCTTGGGCGTCACGTAGCAGAGCATTGCTGTGCCGAACCAACCGATCATCGCCGCACCGATTCCACTGGTGATATGATCATAACCGGGTGCGATGTCGGTGGTCAGCGGTCCCAAGGTATAAAATGGAGCCTCCCTGCAGAAGGAAAGCTGCAAGTCCATGTTCTCCTTGATCATGTGCATCGGCACATGGCCCGGCCCCTCGATCATCACCTGCACATCGTGCTTCCAGGCGATATCTGTAAGCTCCCCGAGAGTCTTCAACTCACTGAGTTGGGCCTCGTCGTTGGCATCGTAGATTGACCCCGGACGCAACCCATCACCGAGGCTGAAGGCCACATCATAGGCCTTCATGATCTCGCAGATTTCCTCGAAGTGGGTGTAGAGAAAGCTTTCCCGGTGATGGGCAAGACACCACTTGGCCATGATCGATCCCCCTCGCGAAACGATGCCGGTCAGGCGTCCGGCGGTCAGGGGCACATAACGCAAGAGCACGCCGGCATGGATCGTGAAATAGTCGACCCCCTGCTCCGCCTGTTCGACCAGAGTATCGCGGAAAATCTCCCAGTTCAGGTCTTCGGCTTTGCCATTGACCTTTTCGAGAGCCTGGTAAATCGGCACGGTTCCGATCGGTACCGGACTATTGCGAATGATCCACTCACGTGTTTCATGGATATTCTTCCCGGTCGACAGGTCCATCACGGTGTCACCACCCCAACGGATGGCCCAGGTCATTTTTTCAACTTCTTCCTGAATGCTCGAACCAAGTGCCGAGTTGCCGATGTTGGCATTGATCTTGGTAAGAAAGTTGCGGCCAATGATCATCGGCTCGCTTTCCGGATGGTTGATATTGCACGGTATGATTGCCCTGCCCCGCGCAACTTCAGAGCGCACGAATTCCGGGCTGATTTCGTTCGGGATGCTGGCGCCATAGCTGTTGCCGGGGTGTTGACGGCAGAGAATTTCGGAAAGACGCTGCCCTTGCGGGCCCGAAGCCTTGAGCTGCTCGATGTAGGTGCGACGGTTGTTGTTTTCCCTGATCGCGACATATTCCATCTCCGGGGTGATGATACCGCGCCGTGCATAGTGCATTTGACTCACGTTGGCCCCTGGCCTGGCGCGCAGGGGCCTACGCTGCAGACCCGGAAAGCGCAATTCTTCAAGGGCACTATCGGCTGCACGAAGACGACCGAAAACGGAACTCAAACCGGAAAGCGGCTCGCTATCACCCCTTTCTGCAATCCACTGCGCACGCAGTGCCGGCAGCCCCTGGCGAACGTCGATGCTGGCCCGCGGATCGGAATAGGGGCCGGAACAATCATAGACATAAATTGGCGGGTTTTGCTCGCCTCCGAAAGCCGTGTCGGTATCCGACTGAGCAATCTCGCGCATCGGTACGCGAATGTCCGGCCGGCTGCCGACCACATATATCTTTCGGGAGTTGGGCAGCGGCTTGATCGCGGCCTCGTCCACATGCGCGTCGGCGGCAATAAATTTTTCGTTAGCGTTCATGGTGTTTCCTTGCGAAGGAGTATGGCAAAAGCGCTCTGAAACATACGGCAGGGCAGACAAAGGCTTAGCGAAGCAACTGTGGCAACACAAATGGCGGAACCAGTAGTTCGTTCCGAGAACACAATAGTGGTGTCAGGATCATGACTATGATCGCCTATTGTGTAATTGATTGGCGGAATGTTCTACCAGATCCGTCCGCTTCGCTGCGCCACACGACCCGTACAGGTTCTTGGCACCTCGGTGTGTCCGCGCAACTTACTGGAAATGCCAGGCTTTAGCAAGAATGTTGACCGCCCACGGAAGCGTCGGAACGACGCGCGGGAAAGGAGTCACCTGGGGGCGGGGATCAACAGGAAGAAGGTCTTCTACTTGACGCGAATGACCACAGCACAGTCGGTGTCCTCCCGGCAGCAGCAGTCAGCTCGCCTGACTTGGCGTCCCCACGGGGATTCGAACCCCGGTACCTACCGTGAAAGGGTAGTGTCCTGGGCCTCTAGACGATGGGGACCCGGAAATTTTCTTTCGCAATGCTGGTGGAGGTACGCGGGATCGAACCGCGGACCTCTTGCATGCC
>NZ_JDSS02000006.1:139104-139596 GCF_000584955.1 Candidatus Accumulibacter vicinus | reverse complement strand
GCCCGAAAGAAGGCGGAATTATAGGGAGTCGGCCCCCTGCTGTAAAGCGCTGCGTCACCCAAAATCAGGGTGACCTTGCCCTCTCAGGCAATGGACGGGGAATCAATCGGTTGCTTTTCCCGCTGAACATTGTCCCGGAGAATCTGTATAACTGCGAGATGGAACGTGATCTCGGTGCGCTGGCTGTTCGGCCGATCGACAAGAGTGAAGAGGCTCGTTATCGGGAAGGGATGGCGCAGCCTCACTCTGTGGGAGATCTGGCGAAGATCGGGCACACGCTTTGATCCGTCGCGCTTCCTGGGCACGGTCCATCGGGCCGCGAACTGGACGCCGATCGGCCTTGCGCAGGAAGATCGGGCGGATTTCCAGGAAGGTGGTTTTCACGGTACGGAAGTTGCGCGCGACTTTTTGCAGGTCGCGATAACGCGCATCGACCTTCTTCGCATCCACGGTAAATTTGTTCTCCGCCGCACTTCACGCTTTGGCGTTGCC
>NZ_JDSS02000006.1:125938-139094 GCF_000584955.1 Candidatus Accumulibacter vicinus | reverse complement strand
TCGAAAGAGAGCCGGATTATAGGGTCCCGAGCGGCTATTGTAAAGCGGAACTGACGACCTTTTGGCGCTGGAGGACAGAATGCGTGAAGAGCACGAAGAGATTGTGCGGCGACCCTGCTGGCAATGCTGCTCGCCATCCATTGGAGACACTCCGCGGTGGTGGTGTTGGCCGTAGCCGTCCATTGCCTGGCGGCGTGCCAGTTCTCCCGGAAAGACTGATCCGCCGCCTCGTCCGAGAGCCCGACCATCCCGTTGTGGCCGGCGCCGATGATCAGGCGTTCGGCGTCCTTCTCGAAGATGACCCCGGCTTCGAAATGACTGGGATGGACAAGGGACGGAGGCGGCCGGCTACAAGCGATCGGCGAGCAGCCGGCGGCGCAGCAGCCGAACCAGGAACAGGCCGGTGGTCAGGCCAAAGGCGATACCGAGCGCGACGGCGACATCGCCGGCGAAAGAAAGCCAGGCCGCGCCGAGGAGCAGAGCCAAGGTTTCTTCTGGCTTCCGCTATGTAGTAGGATGCCATAACGCTTGGCGAGTGTCGCAAAGCACTCAAAGATCCCGCTTGAGGAGACGCCCATGACAAGCCCGCTACCCACAGGTTCCTTTACAGTGTGGCCAACTTGGCCTACAGGAGAGGATGCGCGCTTGCGCCCTGATCAAGGCCGTGCCGGTCTGAACGCCAAAAACTCCCCATGCTCCATCAGGTTTGTTTCGCCGTTTCCCTGTTGACTGCGGCATCGGTCCATTCGGATGAAATCAGCATCGCCGTCGCGGCAAACTTCGCCTCGCCGATGCAGAAGATCGCCGCCGAGTTCGAAAAGGACAGCGGTCACACCATCGTTGCGTCGTTCGGTTCTACCGGCAAGTTCTACGCCCAGATCAAGGCCGGCGCACCTTTCGAAGTGCTGTTCGCCGCTGACGACGAAACTCCGGCACGTCTGGAGAAGGAGGGCGACGGCGTGGCCGGCAGCCGGTTCACCTACGCGGTCGGCAAACTCGTGCTCTGGAGCCGGAAAAAGGGTTTCGTCGATGACCACGGGGGAGTGCTCGGAAGAAATGACTTCCAGCACCTCGCACTGCCCAACCCCAAGCTCGCACCCTACGGCGCAGCCGGCGTCCAGACGCTGCAGGCGCTTGGTCTGCTCGACAGGCTGCAGTCGAAATTGGTGACCGCCGAGAACATTAGCCAAACCTACCAGTTCGTCGCCTCCGGCAACGCTGAACTCGGTTTCGTCGCGCTCTCGCAGGTATACAGGGGGGGGCGCATCGCCGAAGGGTCGGGCTGGATCGTGCCGCCGAAACTCCACGACCCGATCCGCCAGGATGCGGTGCTGCTCACCAGGGGCAAAGACAGGTCGGGTCCCGCCGCGCTGCTGAAGTATCTGCGCGGCGACAAGGCAAGGTCGATCATCAAGTCCTTCGGTTACGAATTGTGAGGATCACCGGTGCAATGGCCGGAGCCAAGCTTCCGGTGATCGCCGCCCCGCTTTCCCCGGCGCGCTGCGGCGTCGCCGTGGTTCGGCAGCCATGCTGAACCCGGCCGACCTTGCTGCGGTCTGGCTCACGCTCAAGCTGGCCGGGACGGCCACCGCCGTGCTGCTCTTGCTCGGCACGCCGATAGCCTGGTGGCTGGCGCGCACCAGGCACTGGGCGAAAGGAGTGATCGGCGCCCTGGTAACCCTGCCGCTGGTGCTGCCGCCAACGGTTCTCGGCTTCTACCTGCTGGTGCTGATGGGGCCGGACGGAATGCTCGGCCGCCTGCTGGCGGCGAGCGGACTGCAAGCGCTGCCCTTCACCTTCAGTGGCCTTGTCGTCGCCTCGGTGATTTACTCGATGCCTTTCGTCGTTCAACCCCTGCAACAGGCTTTCGAAGCCATCGGCGAGCAGCCGCTGGAGGCGGCAGCAACGCTGCGTGCCGATCCCTGGGATACCTTCTTCACGGTGGTGGTGCCACTCGCCCGGCCGGGCTTCATGACCGCGGGCATCCTCGGCTTCGCGCACACGGTGGGCGAGTTCGGAGTGGTCCTGATGATCGGCGGCAACATCCCGGGCAAGACCCAGGTGCTGTCGATGGCCATCTACAACCATGTCGAAACCCTCGAGTACGAGGCCGCGCATCGGCTCGCCGCCGGCATGCTGGCTTTCTCCTTCGCCGTCCTGCTGCTGCTCAACGCGCTCAAACCGGAGCGGGGCCGGTGAGCATCCGGGCCCGCTTCCGCCTGCCCTACCCGGCTTTCACGCTGGATGTCGATCTCGATCTGCCGGGACAAGGCATCACCGCCCTCTTCGGACGCTCCGGATCGGGCAAGACAACGCTGCTGCGCTGCATCGCCGGACTCGAAGAAACCGCCGACGGCTTCCTGGCGGTCAATGGCGAAACCTGGCAGGACGGCGCACGCCGGCTACCCGTGCATCGCCGCCCGCTCGGCTACGTCTTCCAGGAGGCGCGACTTTTCCCGCATCTCGACGTCGCCGCCAATCTCGATTTCGGGCGCCGCCGCATCGCCGCGCATCAGCGCCGCGTTTCACTCGCCCAGGCCGTCGAGCTGCTTGGCATCGGCCATCTGCTCGCAAGGCGGAGCGATCACCTGTCGGGTGGCGAGCGTCAGCGCGTGGCGATTGCACGCGCGCTCGCCACCAGCCCACGCCTGCTGCTGATGGACGAACCACTGGCGGCACTCGACCACGCGCGCAAGCAGGAGATTCTGCCGTACCTGGAGCAACTGCGCGATGAAATGGAGATCCCCATCCTCTACGTCAGTCACGCCCCCGACGAGGTGGCACGACTCGCCGATCATATCGTGGTCGTCGACGACGGCCGAGCCGTCACGCAGGGCCCATTGGCCGAGGTCCTGGCGCGCGTCGACCCGCCGCTGCGCCTCGGCGACGACGCCGGCGTGGTTTTCTCCGGCACGGTAGTCGAACGAGCGGCCGAGTGGCATCTTGCCCGGATTGTCTTCGCTGGCGGCGAAGTCTGGGTACGCGACGGCGGTACCGCCGTCGGGCGCCGTGTGCGCCTGCGCATCCTGGCCCGCGATGTGAGCATTGCGCGCAGCCGTCATGACGACGTGAGCATGATGAATCTGCTGCCAGCGACGGTGATCAGCCATGTGGCCGAAGACCATCCGGCACTCGCGCTGGTGCAGTTGCGCGTCGGCGACACGCCGATGCTGGCACGCCTGACCCGGCACTCGGCATGGCGCCTCGAACTCGTACCGGGTCAGCAGGTCTGGGCCCAGATCAAGGCGGTGGCGCTGGTCGGCTGAGCTCGCGACAGCGGTCACGCGGACGCCGCGGCGCTCCGGGTTGGCGCAACGCCAGGCCAGATGTTCAACCTCCCGGCACGCTCGATGGCGTATCAGCCCAGGAAGTAGGCGGACGGTGAACCATGGCGCGCAGGATGGTGTCGAGGACATCGTCGAGATGCTTGCCGACATCCTCGGCGAGAAAGCGCAGCACCAGGTAGCCGTTCTCCTGCAGAAGCGCGTCCTTGCGCCGGTCGCGACGATAGGCTTCGCGGTCGCCCAGATGTTGCGCACCGTCGACTTCGACGGCCACGCGTGTCTCCGTGGACAGCAGGTCTACCTCCATCCCCCCGCGCTCGTCGAAGGGAATCGGCAGATCGCTGTTGAGCACAAACCGTCCGGCGGTCTCGGGAAGCGTCTCCAGCCGACGGTAGAGAAAGGCCTCACTGGCACTGCGTGCCCGGTCCGCGCCTTGCGCGCCCGGTTCGAACACGCGCGTCGCGTGCACAAACAGATTGCCGAGCGGTACGTCCACCCCGTCGCGGATCAGGCGCTGGACGCTGGCGGCGTAATCCCGCTTCCATTCCGGCTCGACCGGCAGCGGCACCTCGGGCGGCCAGCCAGGCACCGCGCTGGCTGGTAGCAGAATGCTGTAACCCACCGCCTCATAGCCAGCGCAACGGCGGTCGAACATGCGCGCCAGCATCGGCACGTTGAGGTCGGCGTAATCGTAGATGCGGACCTCCCGCTTGTGGTCATGCAGGCGATGCAGGCGGCCGGCATACTGGGCGATTGTTCCCCGCCAGGAAACCGGTAGCGTCAGGAACAGGGTGTCCAGACGCGCGTCGTCGAAACCCTCCCCGAGGTAGCCGCCGGTCGCCAGGACGACACGTTCCTCGTCCTCCGGAATCGCCGCCAGTCGATCCAGCGCTCCCTGCAGTGGCTTCCTGCCCATGCCGCCGCGCAGGACGACGAGATGGCGTACCAAGGGAGACAGTTGCTCGGCCAGTTTCTCGAGATGATCGGTTCGTTCGGTCAGCACCACCGGCGAGCGCCCCGCGCGCACGGCTTCGGCGACATCGTCGGTGATCAGGCGATTGCGGCTCTCGTCGGCGATCAGCGCCGCATAAAGATCATGGAACTGGACTCTCACGTCAGGGTCATCGGCTGTCAGTTGACGGAACGCCGTCGGACGCACCCAGACATTGTGGGAGAAGGGTCGCCCGGCGGCCTGTTCGCGCGCCCTGACGCGATGACGCACCGGTCCGCACTGCATGAAGATGATCGGATGATGGCCGTCCTTGCGGATCACCGTCGCCGACAGCCCCAGCACATACCTGGCCCGCGCTCGCCGAGCCAGTTGTTCGAAGCTGGAAGCCGGCAGGTGATGGCATTCATCGAAGACCAGATGGCCGTACTGCCCAACGCGGTCATCGACCGCGCCGTGGCGGACGAGGCTCTGGATCAGCGCCACGTCGAGTTTCCCGTTGGGCTTCCTGCGGCCGCCGCCGATGCGGCCGATGGCTGCGGCAGGCCATTCGAGGAAGGTCGACAATCGCTCGACCCACTGCTCCAGCAGTTGCTGGCGGTGCACGAGCACCAGCGTGCTGACGCCGCGCTTGGCAATGAGCCACGCCGCGACAACGGTCTTGCCGAAAGCGGTAGTCGCCGCGAGAACACCCTGATCATGGCCGGCCAGCGCCTCGGCAGCCACCTGCTGCTCCGGCCGCAAGCTGCCGCGGAACGAAGCGCTCAGCGGCGTGCCGGCATTGCGCTCGTCGCGCAGCACGCATTCGATTCCGAGGCCGGCGAGGAGGTCCCTGATCTCGTCCAGGCAGCCTCGTGGCAGACCGATGTGCAGCGGATGCTCGGCCGCGCAGCAGATGATTCGCGGCTTCCCGAAGGTGGGCAGACGCATCGCCTGCGCCCGGTAGAACTCGGGATTCTGAAACGCTGCCAGGCGCAGCAGGCGATTGCGTAAGGCGGCTGGCAACCCTTCCCTGGCGATGTAGATCTCGTTGCCGAGAACCACTTCCAGACGCTCGGGCAAAGGCCCGACAATGAGCGATTGGGCGCGGCGACGCGAAGCTGGCAGGGCCCACGGTTCCTCGTTGTCCTCGTCCAGCAAGGGCAAGTGAACGCCGATGACTCGCCCTCGTTTGTCCGCGGCACCGACAATCGTTTCCGCTTCGGCCCGCGCAATTTTGCGCACGCTCGACAGAAACGCCCATTGATCCGGCCAGGGGAGCAGACGATCGTCAACGAACACGCTGTGACCGTCGTCGCGCGCGCGCTTCTGCAGCGGCAGGGCGATCAGATTCCCGAAGCCGCCTCTGGGCAAGGTATCCTGATTTGGAAACAGGCGGTCGTACGAATCCAGGCCGATGTCCGGCCGCTGCTCCATCGTCTCGGTGAGGATGTGCGCGCCCAGCTTGCGCGCCAGAACGGCCGGAATGGCAGCATCGAAGAACAGCCAGAGGTGGGCGCCGTTGCCCGAGCGGGATCGTTCGACCGCAGCCGGCAGCCCCATCCGATGGCAGGTTTCGCGAACGGCAGCAATGTCCTCTTGCCAGCCTTCCTTGTCGAAATCGACGGCAAGGAAGAAACAGGTTTCATCGAGGAGCATAGGGTAGACACCGATCACGAACTCGTCGCCAGCTTTGTCCTGCCCGGCAAGATGCTGGCGAACCGTCTCGTCGGTGAACGGGAGAAATCTCCGGTTTGGGCATTCCGGACACCGGACCGCCGGCTTGTCGCACAGGCCGCGCGCCCACTCGTTGGCGCAGGCCGGGCTGTAACCCGATCTGCCGGTCCTGCGGCTTTCGAAACGGCGCGGATAAACGTCGTCCCGGCCGCGGAAGAGCGACCGGAAGAGGGCGATCTTGGCTGCTGGAGGCGAGTCCCGGGAGACTACGGCATCGGCGTTCATTGGGCTGGGTAGAGGAGGAAGGGAGGAAGCCGGGCGCACCCCGACGAGACGAGTATAGGAGGCGCACCCATCTCGCGTCAATTTCGGCTCGCGGGCGCCCGGCCACTCGGCCAAACCTCTTGCATTTCCAAAAACGGAGTGTAGACTATCCGGGAAAGGAGTTAAACGATGAACCTTGCCTATGCCTACCCCGCCAGCCGCTTCGAACCGGCGGCTCTTGTCGATCTCAATGCGCGCGCCGAACGCGCGCGTCTGTCGAAGTCAGCGCTGCAGGGCTTCTTCAATCTGGCCACTGCCTGGCGGTTGCGCGACGAAGACGCCCGCGAGCTGCTCGGCGGCTTGTCGAGCAGCGCCTTCTACGAGTGGAAAAAAAACCCCGACCGGCTGCTCGAAGTCGACCGGATCACGCGCATCTCGTACCTGATCGGCATCTACAAGGCCTTGCACATTCTCTACGGCGACAAGCTGGCCGACGAGTGGATCAGCCTGCCGAACAGCAACCGGATTTTTGCCGGCCGCTCGCCGCTCGCTTTCATGCTGGGCGGCGGTCTGCTGGCGATGCAGACCGTTCGCAAACTGCTCGAAGCTCGGCGCGGCGGCATATGAACCCGCCACTGCCGCGCCTGTCGCGTTTGCGCCGGATCGATACGGTACGACTGATTCCTTCGCGCTTTGCCGAGCGCGAGGATTCGGTGCTGACCGCAATTGCCGAGAACCTCGACCACCTGCGCGACCTGTTCGAACTCGACAACGCCACCAACGAGAGGCTGATCGGCGAGCGCGGCGGGCTGCCGGGAATCGGCGTCGACGAACTGGTTTTCGGCGTGCCGAACTTCCGCATCGTCAATGCCGCCTTCACCTACCCTCGCCCCGAAGGCAGCCGCTTCAATGACGGCGAGCGCGGCGCCTGGTATTGCGCTTTCGAACTGGAAACGGCACTGGCCGAAGTCATTTTCCACAAGACGGTCGAGTACCAGGAAATCGGCCGCTTCGACGACAGCGTCAACTATCAGGAACTGCTCGCGGATTTCAGCAGCGAGTTCCACGATCTGCGCGACGCGCCGGCCTTTGCCGCCTGCCTCGACCCCGGCAGCTATGTCGCTTCGCAGGGTCTCGCGGCACGCCTGCTCGACGCCGGCTCGCTGGGAATCATCTACCCCAGCGTGCGCCGCGCCGGCGGCACCAACCTGGTCTGCTTCCGGCCGGCGCTGGTCGGCAATCCGCGCCGCGCCGCGTCGTTCCGCCTGACCTGGGCCGGCAGCAGACAGCCGCAGGTGGAGAGACTGGAGCGTCAGGAAACCGGAGGCAAGTGAAGAACGATCCGTCCATGGGATGCTGGAGATGGTCAGCGGAAAACCGTTGGTCATACCCGACGTCGCTGATCGCTTCAATTTCCGCTGCGCAGCGAGCAAGCTGCTGGCCCTTGCCCTGTTCAGCCTCGAACCGCGAGACCTGGTAACCGGTGAGTGCAGCTCAAGTTTTCCGCCCGGCGCGAAGGGCGCGGACTGACCATCCCGGTCAGCGGCACCGGTGGCGGCTGGATCGTCAAGTTGCCGGACGCCCGCTTTCCGGGTGTGCCCGAAAACGAGCAGGCAACGATGCGCTGGGCAGAGGCCAGCGGCATCGATATCCCGGAAATCCAGTGGATTCCGGTTGCGGAGATTTCTGGCCTGCCGTCGGAAGCCAGTACATTCGGAGGTCAGACGGCTCTGGCTGTTCGCCGCTTCGACCGCCCGGCGCCGGGCAAGCGGGTTCACATTGAAAACGTGTGGCCGCTTTCTGGCATCATGTCGAAGGAGTGCGGTCGGCCCACTTTTCATTTGCCAACGGCGGACGACACAATACAACGAATGATTCCGCGCCTAGCCATCAGCCCTTTGCAGTGGATGAGAACGCCCTATGGCGTTCTCGATGGCGCGCTCACGAAGGGATACACGACGTTTACGACCCGGCTGCCCGTCATGGGATCATGCCTGGTCACCGGGGATCCCAAATTGATCGGCGAGATTTCCCGCAACCCCGATCTCATCGGCGGGCGGGGTACGGAGGCGCTGAGGCCCGTCGTGGGCGAGCACAGCCTGATCGCGCTCGAAGGCGAACGACATCGCATCCACCGCAGCGTGCTGCTGCCACACTTCTTCTCGGGAAATGCGGTGACGATCAACCGGGTAAGCCGCAAATGGGTCGATGCGCTGATACCGCAAATCGGCCGGAACGAGGTCGTCCATGCCGGCGAGTTCATGGCCCGCATCACGCTGCACACCATCATCGAACTGATCTTCGGGGATCTGCCCGAGAAGCGCCACCGTGAAGCTTTCCAGTTGATCGATGCATGGAAATCGTCCTTCAGCCAGGCGGCAGTCCTGTTCCTGAAGATTCTCCATGTCGATCTCGGACGCCTATCACCCTGGGGGCGCTTCCTCGCCAATCGCGCGCGGGTGCACGCGTTCATCCGTCAGCGATTACGCGAAGTCCGCGACGCCCCGGACGGCTCCGTATTTTCGCAGATTGCCCACGCTACCCCCGAGCGTGGGGAACCGTTGAGTGATGACGAGATTGTTTCGGAAACCGTGACCTTCCTGCTCTTCGGTCATGACACGACGGCGGCGAGCCTCGCCTGGACCCTCACCCACCTGCTCGCCGATCCGGCGGCAAGCGAACGCGCACGGACCGAGGTCTTGACGGTCGGCGATGCGCCGCCCGAGTCGTTTCCCTTTCTGCGTTCGGCCATCGAGGAATCCATGCGGCTCTGCCCGGTCGTCGTGCACCTGACTCGCCATGCCATCGCGGCCACACAGGTCGGTCCGCATGTGGTTCCCCGCGATAGCCGGGTGTTACCCTGCATGTATCTGGCGCATCGCAATCCGCAGGTTTTCGACCGCGCAAGCGAGTTCGTGCCCGAGCGGTTTCTTGTCGATTCCTCACGGTATCGCCATGCCTACTTCCCATTCGGACTCGGCGATCGCGTCTGTGCCGGCATGCCCATGGCCCTCCGTCAGATGGTGCTGTTGCTCGGATGCCTTTTCCGCCATGGCTGCTTCGCGCTGGCCGACCCGGCAGGAATCCGGCCGGTGCGAAAACTCGTGATCATCGTCCCGTCGGGCGGCCCCCTGCTGCGGAGGATCGACTGATGCCTGCGGTGCAAGGCAGGCCGCCGACCGTACTCGTCATTACCGGCGGTCTGCTCAACGAAAAGGAATCATCGCCCTGGCGCGCACTGCGCAAGCAGGCGGCGCAATGGGGTGCCTCGGAGTCCGCCTGGCTGGACCTGAAGTCCAAGGCGATCATCGGGGAATCGATCGTGCTGGCTGGCTGGCATCGCCGGGTTGCCGGGCGACGCCTGGCCACTGATGTCAGGGAGTACTTTTCTCGTACCGAGAACCTGGATGTTCCGGAGCTGACCGAGGTGGTCCTGACGACATTGCTTCGGGCGGAAGCGATTCCTTACGAAATCGCCACGATCGACGATGTCTTTCGCGATGACCGTCCGATGCGCGCCAAGCTCGCAACCTGTACGCTGGTCTTCCTTTCAGCGACCTTGTTGCGCGATCTGGGCGAGGTCGAGCCGATCCTGCAGCGGATCCTCCGTCCACACCATCGGATCGTCCTCGGGGGGGCGCTGGCGTCCATCCTCGCGGAGGGAGGCGACGGCATCCCCGGCGTTGACGTCCTTGCCGTGGGCTATGGCGAGACTCTCGTACCGATACTCGCCTCCTACCTTCGCTCGGGATTCCAGACGCTGTCCGCTCCACCGCCGGCAAGCATCGATCGGCGCCGACATTCGATCATCCTGCGCAGCGGCGTCCCGGCGACCCGTTCGCTCGACGCCCTGCCCACTCCGGATTGGCTGGGGGCAGCCCGCGATCACCGATGTCACTTCCCGCTCGTCCATTACGAAAGCGTTCGAGGTTGTCCGTACCGTTGCAATTTCTGCAACTACCCCTACCTCTTCGACGACGAGAAATTCCGCTACAAGAGTGCCAGGAAGATCGCCGACGACTGGCAGCGCTATCGAGACGAACTCGGTGTCGAGTTCATCTCTTGCCTCGATTCGTTGTTCACCCTCCCTCGCCGTCGCCTTTCGGCACTCTGCGAGGAACTCGTTCGTCGCCGGATCGAGGTCAAGTGGATCTGTTATGCGCGCGCCAGCGACCTTGCCGATCGCGACGTTGCGGCGATGATGCGGGACGCCGGCGCGCACCAGGTCCAGATCGGCATCGAGTCGGGCGATCCGCAGGTCCTGGCCAACATGAACAAGCAGTGCAGCGTCGAGGAAAACGCCAAGGCGCTCGACAATTGCCGGTCGGTCGGGCTGACCAGCGTGGTCTCGCTGGTGGTCGGCTTTCCCGGCGAGAGCGAAGCGAGCCTCGCCACCACGTACCGCTTCCTGCACGATCATCCGCCGGATTTCCACTTCCTGGCGATCTTCAGTACACGCGTCGCCGGGGTGCCGGTTCTCGACGACGTCAACCGGGCACGCTTTGAACTGCACGTCGACTCGAATCCGCGAACCGTGGCGCCCTACTGGCGTCATTCCAGCATGTCCTCGGCCGAGGTCGGCCGGCATGTCCGCCAACTCAACCGGGCTCTGATCGAGAATCGTGTTTCGCTCAATGCGGCGACGTTCTATGCGGGGCTGCTCCGGTATTCCGCGGCCCAACGTGACGCCCTGCTCGATTTCCAGAGGGCATCGGTGAACGACCATCGGTTCCTGGGCCGTGGTTTCGATCTGCTGCATGGCTGGATCGACCGGCGGCTTGCCGAAGACATGGCACGGCGCAAGACGATCTTTACAAGCGACTCCGTAAACGATCCCGGATGGCATTCGATACGATGGCGGAGTCGGTGAAGAAACCGCAGGCGTGGTCGTGGCCGGACGGCGCGCGATGGGCCGTCTTTCTGCAGCTGCATGTCCTGCTGACCTTTCTCTTTGCGGCCGTCTATGGGGGCTCCAACTGGATCGCGGCCCACTCGGGACGGGACGTGAACCTGCATTTCGCCTGGGAGCTTGCGATCCCCCTGGTCCCGTCGGCGATCCTGATCTACTTTTCGATTGTGCTGCTTTTCTGGCTGCCGCTCTTCGTTTGCAGCATCGAGGGGCTGCGCGCCCTCGGCAGGTGTTTCGCGCTGGCGACGATGGCAGCCGGCCTGCTCTTCGTCGCCTTTCCGGTACGAAGCGGCTTCGTCCGGATACCTCCCGAGGGTCCGTTTGAAGCGCTGTTCTCCACTCTGTGGCAACTCGACGGCGCGTTCAACTCCATTCCGTCCCTGCACATCGCCTACAGCACCCTGGTCTTTTACGCGCTCTCGGCCCGCGTCGCGTCAACGCCCCTTCGTCTGATCGGTGGCCTCTGGTACCTGGCCATCTGTACTTCGGTACTGACCGTCCACCAGCACCACGTTGCCGACATCGCAGGCGGAATCGCGCTGGCCTGGGCTGCGCGCTGGGTCGACCAGCGCTGGTGGCCGGTTAACGGTCATGAAAGTCATGACCATTTCTTTCCCTCGCCAGTGGGGAGGAGAGATTCTTGAGTCGCTGACGCGGGGCTTTCACATTATTTCACATTAATCGGGCCTCGGTTCGGCCCTGAGGCGCTGCGGCGAGGGGGAAGTTGCCGGCACCGGGCCACGCCACATGCGCAGGTATTGCTGCCAGATTCCGACCGGAGAATACGCACCGTTGCCGTTGCGTTCGAGTTCGGTCCACGGCAGCCAGGGTTTCTGGTGATGGACCAGATCCCAGTTCCCTTTGAGCAATATCCACGACATGGCCGGACTGACTCGCAGGTTCAAGGCACCGTTGATGACGTGCCGCTCGGTAAATGCGTGCGTGATGTACTGCCGCGTCGACCAGTTGAAGGCAAAGCAGGCGTACATGATCAGCACGTGCCGCCAGGAGAGGTCAAGGAGAACGAACAACGCGATCCAGAACGCCAGGGTCAGTACGACCTCGACCCGTACTCGCCCGACACCCTGTTCGACGAAATCGTCGAACAGCACGGCGGTTGTCCGCGCCCGCCGGTAAGGCCCCATCCGCAAGAGCTGCGGGAAGGTCGCCAGGACCAGCGCGCCGATCGGGATCCAGGGCCAGAACAGACCGGCGAGGAGGCCATACCACTGTCCGAGCTTGATGAACATGCGGTCGCCAGGATAGTACAGGTCGAACATCTCATGATCCGTCCGGTTGCAGCAATGGTGCACCGTATGTGTGACCTTGATCATCGAGAACGGCACGGGGAACAGGAAGCCGACGAGCACCCCGAGCCAGCGATTCCAGCCAGGATCCGAGTTCAGGTTGTCGTGCGCCGCCTCATGGATCAACGCGTAGTTGGTCAGCAGGACAAAGGAAAAGACGATGCCGACGGGCAGCGCCAGCCAGATGTCGACACGCGATCCCAACCAGAGCAAGGGCAGCGCGACCGCATGGACGATCGCGACCAGCCCGATGTTGAGGCGGTTGCGAATCATCCGGCCATCCTGCGGCGGGCGCGGCCGATCACCCGAACTTGCGCAGCCACCTCGACAGCAGCCAGGCGGCCAGCACGCCGGCGAGAAGACCGACCAGTCCGGCGATCCAGACCAGGCGCTCGGCGTTCCTGAGCAGCGGGTTGTCGAACAGGTTGGTCGAGAAGTGCAGCGCCGCGATCTTCCAATCACCGTCCTTCTTGACGATCGTCGTACTCCAGTTGGCATTGAGCGTGAACTTGAGGCCGTCGGACAGTTCGTATGTCTCGACAGTCGTTCCCCATGCCACGGCACTATCGCCGTAGAACACCGCGGGAGCGCTCAAGGTCGCCTTGACGCCATAGCCCTTGACGATCGGACTGGAGCCTTTGAGCATGCGGGCGTAGTAGGCGCGAATCTGCTCATGGCCTTTCGACACCTCGGCGTTCTGCCAGGTCACGATGACCTCGGGGTGCATCAATGCGGTGGCGCCATCGACGGTGTAGCTGCCGTCGGCAAGGGCGCTGGCTGGTGTGGC